>DASRSO010000267.1:0-11100 GCA_035656375.1 Cyclobacteriaceae bacterium
ACTTAAATCCCGACCGCGTTGGTGTGGTCTGGGGTTCGGGAATCGGAGGGTTGCTTACTTTTCAGGAAGAGGTAAGGGCATTCGCAGCAGGCGACGGAACCCCGCGTTTCAACCCCTTCTTCATTCCCAAAATGATCGCCGACCTGAGCGCAGGTCACATCTCCATTAAGTATGGTTTCCGCGGACCGAACTACACCACGGTATCTGCATGCGCTTCCTCCACCAACGCCATCTACGACGCTTACACCTGGATCAAACTAGGTAAGGCAGACGTGATCGTGTCGGGCGGATCGGAAGCAGCTGTATGTATCGCCGGCGTCGGCGGATTCAACGCACTCAAAGCGCTCTCCGAAAGGAACGACTCGCCACAAACTGCGTCCCGCCCCTACGACAAAGACCGCGATGGCTTTGTACTCGGCGAAGGCGCCGGCGGATTGATCCTCGAAGAATACGAGTTTGCTAAAAAACGCGGAGCGAAGATCTATGGCGAGATCATCGGCGGCGGCATGACCTCCGATGCTTACCACATTACCGCACCGCACCCCGAAGGACTTGGCATCACAAAAGTCATGGAGCAGGCCCTCGCAGAAGCAGGCATCGCTCCTACCGACGTAGACTACATCAACACACACGGAACGTCGACTCCCCTTGGCGACATCGGTGAGATCCGTGCAATACAAAAAGTATTCGGAGAGCACGCTTATAAAATGAGCATCAGCTCGACCAAGTCGATGACCGGCCACCTCCTCGGAGCAGCCGGAGCCATCGAAGCCATCGCTTCGCTGCTGGCACTCAACGAAGGTGTGATACCTCCCACTATCAATCACTTTACCGACGATCCAGAACTTGACCCCAGGCTGGACCTGACATTCAACAAAGCGAAGAAAAAAGACGTGCGTATCGCTCTCAGCAATACGTTTGGATTTGGAGGACATAATTTCTCCATCATTTTAAAGAAAGCAGAATAGCAGGTGTGGGGCATCTTAAAACGATCGGGTACAGCATCTAAGAAAGAACGGGACAAACTGGTTAATGCGATAAAGACGATCGGTGGCTTTACGCCATCGAATATTGCGCTCTACCAGCTTGCCACTATTCACAGCTCACGCGCTAAAGAAAAAGATGGCTTTCGTGAATCGAACGAACGCCTCGAATACCTCGGCGATGCAATCCTCGGAGCAGCCGTCGCCGACTACCTTTTCAAAAAATATCCTTTCAAAGACGAAGGTTTCCTTACAGAGATCAGGAGTCGTATCGTGAACCGTGAATCGCTTAATGCACTCGCGCGCAAGATCGGTATCGGAAGTATCGTACAGTTCGACAACAAGAATGCACAGTTGCAGCAGGTGATCCTCGGAAACACACTGGAAGCTCTCGTAGGAGCCGTGTACCTCGACAAAGGCTACCTTCGCTGCAAGAAGTTTGTGATCGATAAGCTCATTCAGCCTCACTTCGACCTCGAGCTGGTCATTTCATCCAACGCAAACCATAAGAGCCGCATCATCGAGTGGGCCCAGAGAAATAATAAAGAGATCAAGTTCGAGATACTCAATGTGAAGAAAGCACGGAATGGCCGCGAGTTCTCGGCGCAAGTGTTCATCGGCGAGCAACCTTATGGGTTGGGATTTGGTTATACGAAGAAGAAAGCTGAACAAGATGCTGCGCAAAAGACTTGTGATATGCTTGAGATAGCATGAAACTCAAAATAGCCGGCGCCTCCCTCAATCAAACACCCCTGGATTGGGAAGGCAACACCACGCGCGTTCTTCGTGCAATCCAGGAAGCACGAAACAACGATGCCGACATCGTCTGCTTCCAGGAACTTTGCATCACCGGCTACGGCTGCGAAGACCTTCACCTCGCGCCATGGTTAAGCGAGAAGGCTTGGGAAGAGCTCGAAAAAATCGTAGAGCATACAAGCGGCCTGGTTGTATGTATTGGACTTCCCATTCATTTTTCTGATAAGACCTGGAATGGCGCCTGTGTGATCCACGACCAAAAGATCCTTGGCATAACACTCAAACAAAATCTTGCACTCGACGGCGTACACTATGAGCCTCGTTGGTTCGAGCCGTGGCCACCAAATGAAGTAACTCACATTCATCGCAACGGTAAGGATATTTCTGTGGGCGACCTGGTATACGACGTTAAGGGAATTCGTTTCGGTTTCGAGATCTGTGAAGATGCATGGAGGAGGATCCGCCCCGGCGAGATACTCTGCCAGCGTGGGGTGGACCTGATCATCAATCCCAGCGCGAGTCATTTCGCCTTGGGAAAAAGTCATTCGAGGGAGACGTTGGTGCTCGATAGTTCTAAGAAGTTTAACTGCGCATATGTTTATGTGAACGTGCTTGGCAACGAAGCGGGCCGGATGATCTACGATGGCGACATCATTTTCGCACAGAAAGGTCAAATGCTTGGTGTGCATCGCAGGTTGTCGTTCAAGCCATTCCAGTTACAGACATGTACAATCGACTTCGATGATCCTTCGAAGTCTGAAAGGCTGCCGAAGACCGACATCACAGACAGAAGTGAAGAATTCGCCCAGGCTGTTTCACTGGCGCTGTACGATTACCTGAGAAAGAGCAAGGCTAAAGGATTTGTGTTGAGCCTCAGTGGTGGCGCCGACTCTTCATGTTGTGCAGTACTGGTTGCCGAGATGGTTCGAAGGGCAGCGAAAGAAGTCGGTTACGATAAAACCGTTGGAGATATCCTGACCTGCGCCTACCAGGGAACAAAGAATTCTTCCGAAACAACACTTGAAGCAGCGAGAGAACTGGCGCATTCAATTGGTGCCGGGTTTCATCAATGGAATATCGACGACGAGGTAAATTCATATACTGCTAAGGCAGAGAAGGCGATTGGCCGCAAGCTCCAATGGGAAACCGACGATGTGTCGATGCAGAACATCCAGGCCAGGGCGCGTTCACCGATCATCTGGATGCTGGCCAACATCAAACAGAGTATACTTTTAACTACGTCGAACCGAAGCGAAGGTGACGTCGGCTATGCAACGATGGACGGTGATACGAGCGGCAGTCTTGCCCCGATCGCCGGGATCGACAAGCCATTTATTATGATGTGGTTGAAGTGGGCTGAAAAAGAACTTGGTTATAAAGGCCTGGGTTATGTGAACAACCTTCAGCCTACTGCCGAGCTCAGACCACTTGAGCGGGCGCAGACCGACGAAAAAGACCTGATGCCCTATCCTGTCCTGGTCGATATCGAAAAACTTGCGTTTTTGTACAGAAAACCACCCGTCGAAGTTTACAAACTGCTTTCAGAGAAATACGACCCTGTACTATTGAAAGATTACGTCAGGAAATTCTTCAGGTTATGGGCAGCAAATCAGTGGAAAAGGGAAAGGCTTGCCCCATCTTTTCACCTCGACGACCTGAACGTTGACCCCCGAAGCTGGCTCAGGTTCCCTATCCTTTCCGGGGGGTTCAAGCACGAATTGGAGGAGCTAGGGTAGTGGGTTATCTTTGCCGCTCTATAATTAAATAAGAAAAATTAAAAAGAAACGCCTCTCTGATGATACTCGACTATCTTATCTGGAACTGGAGCCCCGAGATATTTACATATAAATGGTTTTCGCTGCGCTGGTACGGTTTGCTGTTCGCCCTCGGATTCCTGTTGAGCCAGCAGATCCTCTACTACATGTTCAAAAAAGAGGGCAAGCCACAGAGTGATGTCGATACGCTCACTATATATATGGTCGTGGCTACCATCCTCGGCGCGCGCCTTGGTCACATCCTTTTCTATCAGCCCGAGATCCTGTGGGAAGATCCTCTTGGTGTATTATTGCCTTTCCAGTTTACACCAACATTCGAGTTCACCGGCCTTCGCGGACTCGCCAGCCACGGAGCTGCTTTTGGTATCCTCTTCGCACTTTGGTTGTATTCAAACTACCTGATCCTCTACTCACGGAAACCCGGTCACGAACTTCAATTTGAAAACGAAGGCAACGAAATAGTTAAACACAAGATCAAGAAAGGTTGGAACTTCATTAAAAGAATAAAGCCTGGACAGTCATACATTCAAACACTCGATCGTATCGTTATCCTCGTAACCTTAACCGGCGCCTTGATACGACTCGGAAATTTCTTCAACTCCGAAATTATCGGTAAGCCTACCGACGGACCACTCGGTGTTGTCTTCGCAGCCGACATGACACGCATGTTTACCCAGGATCCAAACAGCCCTGTCGATTTTGTGGAGGTGCGCAAGAATCTCGATGTCCCCGAAGGAACCGACGGACGCAAGCCCGTCAACATCTACATATTCTTCAAGAAAGGAACCGCACAGTCGGCCGCCGATTTCTATCTCGCACAACGCGGCAAATTATATCTTACCTACGGAGAGAACGCAAACTTCTTCGAAGAGTCCATAACAACAGGGCTCAACTACAGCGTCCTTGAAGAAACCCCCGGCAACGTTGTGGGGCGCATCCACACAATTGCTATCGCCCGACATCCCGCACAGCTTTATGAGTCGATCTCGTGTTTCATTTTCTTCCTGTTCCTCATGTGGCTTTGGTTCAAAGGAAAAGTCAGCACTCAACCCGGGCTGATCTTTGGAGTATTCATGGTGGTACTCTGGAGTCTCCGTTTCCTTTATGAATTCATTAAAAAAGAACAGGTAGACTTCGAGACAAACATGTTCCTCAACATGGGACAGATCCTGAGTATCCCGTTGGTGATTGTCGGAATTATAATACTGATCAGATCGAAGAAGCGAGATCCCAGGCCGGGAGAGTGGTGAACACCAACATATGCTGGGATTCCTGGTTTTATTAAGCAGCCTGTTTCAAATACAACAGCAATCCACACCGGTTACGCCGGCGTCGGGCCAGTCTGTTGTTGCCGACTCGCTTCAGAACCGGGTACTCGAGATCAATCGCGTCATTATTGTCGGGAATAAGGTCACTCGCGACCGGATCATTCTTCGTGAGCTGAGTCTTAAACCTGGCGACACCATCTCGTCGAATCGTATCGACAACCAACTCGTTCGCGACCGCGCGAAGATCTACAACCTCCGTCTCTTCAACACTGTTGTTGTTCGATGGATGGAGTTCGACTCGCTCACTGCCAAAGTCGACCTGATCATAGAAGTCACCGAGCGATGGTACATCTTTCCGCAGCCGATACTGGAGTTGGCAGACAGGAACTTTAATGAATGGTGGCAGAATTACGACCACGACTGGAAACGTATCAAATATGGCTTGCGGCTATACGAAACAAACTTCCGGGGTCAAAACGAAAAGCTCCGGTTTACCGCACAGTTTGGTTATCTCCGGAAGTTCCTGCTAACGTATAGTATTCCTAACATCGGCGTTAAGCAACGCTCCGGGCTCATATTCGACGTCAGCTACGACGAACCCAAGAACGTTCCGTATTTCACTACCGATCACGTACTGACGTACCTTGAAAGTAATTCAACATTGCGAAAAGCGCTCGCCGGGTCCATCACATACAGCTTCAGAAAGTCGTTCTATGAAACCCACGGCTTTACAATCGAATATCAGAACTCCCGTGTCTCCGACACTATTCCAAAGCTGAACCCTAATTTTTACAAAGACGGAGCGCGGACCCAGGAATTGATGTCGCTCTCATATTCATTCAACTCCGAGCACCGCGATGTGATCGCCTACCCAATGAAGGGCTATCAGTTCACCTTTTACATTTCTAAAACCGGGATCGGCCTCGGTATGGATGTGAATATGACCGAGATGAATGCCACGTATGCCAAACACATGGACATCGGAAAAGGCTTTAACCTTTCCAACTTTTCATCATTATACCTCGCCGCTCCCACCGACCAGCCATACTCGGTTTATTCTGCCCTGGGATATCGTCGGCAATTCCTTCGAGGTTTTGAAACTTATGTGATCGAAGGCTCCAGGTTTGTTTTGAATAAGACCACGTTAAAGAGAAAGATCTTTTCGCACGCATGGACACTCGAGGACATGCCACTCGAACAATTCAGCTATGTTCCGGTAGCGTTGTATCTAAAGGTCTATTTTGATGTCGGATATGTTGAAAACTATCCCCGATATGAAGCACTTGGTATAAACACCCGTTTGTCGAACAAGCTGTTGATGGGAACAGGCATAGGGTTAGATCTGGTGACGATGTACGATAACGTGTTCCGGTTTGAATACACCTTTACTCCTGAACGGCCTAACGGGGGTTTCTTTTTCCACGTGAAGAAGGAGTTTTGATCTTCTTCATAGAGATCTCTTTCCCGTCTTTATAAACTCCAATGTATTGAAGTTCGCCTGCTTCCGAATAGAACTTCCACTCTCCATCTTCTTTCCCCTCTCTATAAAAACCTTCCTGCATCAACGATCCGCTTTCATAGAATGCTTTCGTCGCTCCTTCAGGTAAACCATTCAAATAGTTAACTATTCGTTCTTTGTTTCCATTCGCGAAATAATGTACCCACTCACCTGCATATTGCCCTGTAGCATACATTCCCTTCCTCTCTGTTTTTCCATTCTTATGAAAATACTTCGCTGAGTCTTCCATCATCCCGTTGCGCCAAACCTCCACGCCTTGTCGTTGGCCATCCGGATAAAAATATTCGATAGTCCCATCAAGCACTCCATTTTTGAAATGCTCGACAGCACTCACTTTGCCGTTGTCGAAATAATACTTCCACGTTCCCTCCTTTTTACCATCGACCATTTCACCGGAAGCCCTCTGCGCTATCACGGCGGGGCATGCGCACCAGAAAACCTGACAAAGAAAAAGTGCCCTCATCAATTTGCTTCGTGTCGTGATGTGAAATACGGTGCTTTGCATCGTGCTAAAGATACTCATCATATCGCTACTGCCCTTCGCAAAATTATTTGCGCAGCCCGGCGCTGCCGACGAAGCGCTTGCCGCACAGGTCGCATTAAGCCGTGGCGAGTGGGCGTTGTGGCGAAATCCTGCCGGCCTCTGTCATACCAACGCCTCGGCAGTTTCATCCGGTGTACAACAGTTGCCTGCAATTAAACTATTAAGCAAGTCGGCCCTGGTCGCCATCAATACACACGCCGGTACTTTCGCCGCCGGCGCCATTGCGTTTGGTGATGATCTCTACCGTGAACAAACATTATCACTCGGCTATGCCCACAGCATCGGTATCACCAACATCGGCATTCGCGCCGACGCACTCGAGCTTCGCATCCACGACTTCGGCCTCCGCAGAACATTCGGTGTCACCATCGGCGCCTCAACCGCCATCGGCAAACGTATCACGATCGGCGCCGTCGCCCGCAACATCAATCTTCCAAAGTGGATCGACGGCGAACCACTACCCGTCGTCCTGAACACCGGTTTGCGTTTCATTCCATCCGACAATTTCCTCCTCGTCGCCGAACTCGAAAAGAACACCGACTTCGATCCCACTTTCAAGAGCGCATTCGAATACTCCCTTCACAAAAAATTCTTCATACGCACCGGCTTCAATCTTCACCCTCACGCCGCATTCGGAGGGTTTGGCCTGCAACTATGGCGCCTGGGTTTCGATTATTCATTGCGGTGGAGCTACCTGCCAGGCTATGCACAACAAGTTTCGATTTCAATCAAGTCCGCAAAAAACATCAAAAGCAATGATGGCGTTTATTGACCTTCTCCGCGCCCTCCGCGTAGTCCTCCGCGTTCTCCGCGATCGACCCGCGACCTTCTTTGCGCCCTTCTTTGCGACCTCCCTTGCCTCCCTCTTAGTTTCTTATGCCGCATATAGTCAGAACCCCCTCTCCGATCGCCTCCTCCCCTCCGACGACCTCGACCTTCCTTACGAAGACCTCTATGAAACCCTCTCCCAGCTCACCTCCCACCCTCTCAACCTCAACCGCGCCACCCGAGACGAACTCTTATCTCCAGGCATCCTTTCCCAATCACAAGCCGACAATCTCATTGCTCATCGACAGGCCAATGGCGATCTGCTAGAGATCTACGAGCTTCAATCCATCCCCTCCTTCGACCTTGAAACCATCCACAACATCCTACCCTTCGTAACAATTGGCTCCCGAAACAACATTCATTCCCAATACGGCGGTTATTTCTTCACCCGCTATGAGCGCACCCTCGAACAGTCGCGCGGCTTCAGCTCCGAAGCCGACAGTTCATCAAAATACAATGGCGATCCGGGACGCATCTATTCACGCATACGCGTTACCAACCCGGGCCGGTTAAGTTTCGGGATGACTGCCGAGAAAGATGCCGGCGAACAATTCGCATGGACGAAACAACAACGCGGCTTCGACTTTTATTCTGCGCACCTTCAACTCACTAATAACGGCCCGCTCGCGAACGTCATCCTCGGTGACTTCGTCGCACAGTTTGGCCAGGGACTCACCGTTGGCGGCGGCTTCGGTGCCGGCAAAGGATCTGAAACAATCACAACCCTGCGAAGGATCTCCACAGGCTTCATGCCATACAGCTCGGCAAACGAGTTCGGTTTCTTCCGGGGTGTCGCAGCCACTGCCAGGCTGCCGGCCAACATACTGCTACATACTTTCGTTTCGTCACTTCCGCGCGATGCATCCTCTTCCAGCGAGACGTCGCTCTCGGTACTTCAGTCGGGCAAGCACCGAACGGCCAGCGAGATCGACGGAAGGCACCAGCTGTCGGAAAAGAATTTCGGTGCAGCGCTCGAATACAAGGGGCGATCGTTCGAAGCTGGTGCCGTCGCCCATCGAACAATGTACGGTCAGCCGTTGAATAAATCGCCGGCCATTTACAACGGCTTCGACTTCAATGGCGCGATGAACTCAAACCTCGGTGTGTTCGGTGCATACACTGTGTCGAACTTCAGCCTGTTTGCAGAATATGCGCAGACCATAGGTCATGGGTCCGCATGGGTCGCCGGTGTGTTAGGCAGTATCACCCGTACCATCGACGTCTCGTTGCTCGCACGAAGTTTCGACACGGATTACTTTACATCCTATTCGAATGCGATCTCTGAAAACACTGCGCCACGAAATGAACGAGGCATCTATTGGGGTTGGAAACATGCTATCAGCAGGAAGGTGTTTTATACGGCGTACACCGACCTGTTTACATTTCCGTGGCTGAAGTTTCGAAGCTACGTCCCGTCATCCGGGGCGGAGTCACTCGTCAGGCTCACGTACCGCCTTTCGAAGACCATAGAGTTTTACGTACAGTTCCGCGATGAGCGAAAGGTCCACAATGTGCCCGCCGGCGACAACGACTCGCCGGTGTATAAGACCCGACCCGGGTTGAAACGAAACTGGATCCTTAACTCATCGGTGACGGTGGGAGACCTGGCACTTCGAACAAGGATACAGTACAGTTCATACCGGCAGCTCTCGGCATCTCACGGGTTCGCGATGGCATTCGATGCCTCGTATGATTGGAGTAAGGTTTCGATCGATACGCGCGTAGCCATCTTCGATACCGACGATTTCGACAACCGTCAGTACATGAACGAACGTGATGTTCTTATGGCCTTTTCGTTCCCCGCTATGTATGGCGAAGGCACACGCACTTACGTCGTTGCACGGCTAAAGCTTCTGAAGTGGCTCGATCTTTCGATGAAAGCTGCCCGAACAAGCTACTTTACTTCAGTTAGCTCTGGTTCGGGAGGGGATACAATTGATGGGAATACAAGGCATGACGTTAAGGTGCAGGCGGTTTTCAGGCTTTAAGAATTACCTTTGGGACTATGCACGCTGTCAACCTCATAACCCCCGGGATGATCGTTACCATGATCATAGGGGTGATTGCCTTCATGGTGATTTACCGTATGCTGTTCCGCAAAAAGTAGTGCTCCAACGCCTACACCCGACATGAGGCATTTTATCGCAAAAAATGTCACATTGTCGATTCATAAACCCTTGATTTATTGGGGTTTTGCACCTTAGTTTTGTCAAAACCCCTTAAGTCACGTCCGGCGATAACCCGGATACCATTTTTTAACCCCTTTAGATTCATGAGAAAGATTAATTTCCTTTTCGTGCTGGTACTTTTTACCCTGGTACTGCTGTCGGTGGCTTCCCTGGCCTTCGCCCAAACCACCAAGAAAACATTAGAATTATCGGAGTTCCAAAGCATCTACGTGAACTCGAACTACACCGTCTACGTCAAACAGAGCAACAAACAGGAAGTAACTGTCGAAGCCCTCACCGAGATCTATTCACTCACGGAGATCAAAGTCGAGAATGGCGTATTGTTGATCAACGTCGAAAGAAAACCTGACAATCCTAACAAGAGCATCTGGGCCAAGATCGACGACATCAAGTTGAATCCCACCATGAAGGTTTATGTCAGCCTCAGGAATGTGAATGAGCTACAGGTGAACGGTGGCGGTAAGATCATTTCAGAAAACTCGATCGCATCCGACAACCTGAGCATTGGTGTTGCTGGCAACGGGTCGATCGATCTCGACATCAAAGGCAAGACGGTAAAGACCGAGCTTACAGGCGCCGGAAACATCACTCTTAAAGGGTATGCCTCGTACAACGACATTCTCATTGCCGGAAGCGGCAGCCTAAATGCATTCAACCTCGAACTAGAGTCGGCGAAGATCAGGGACACGGGATCGGGTACGGCAGAGGTCAACGTAACAAACTCACTCGACGCTATGATAGTTGGAAGCGGCTCGGTGAAGCACAAGGGAAACACCAAGACTGTAACCAAGAAGCAATTCGGATCGGGGATCGTGGACAGGGCTTACTAAACGCGTGTTAAAACAGCTATTCTGTAAGTCAACGGCTGCCAAAGGGGGTTCGTCGGCGGTTGCGTTCAATTGAGCGCAAAAACCTTTCAATTTTGACAAAAACAAGGAATTTTATATAAAAGATCGTTTAATCAAAAAAAAACTATCTTTGTAGTTGTTAATAGAATAATTTTTCTGCGAAGTCATTAGATACCCACCAGCTTAGTTATCCGTTAGCAAGGAACATTTATCACTTAATTTCAAAAAACACAATGAACATTTATGTAGCCAACATTCCCTGGAAGGCTTCTGAGGACCAATTGAAACAGCTCTTTGCAGAGTACGGGGAAGTAAATTCTGCGAAGATCATCATGGACAAGGTTACTCAACGCAGCCGCGGCTTCGGTTTTATCGAAATGGCTGACGACA
>DASRSO010000268.1:0-28626 GCA_035656375.1 Cyclobacteriaceae bacterium
AGAATGGCTGGCTGTTGACCTTGAAGCCGAAGTTCTTCGCAAGCAACTGATAGGTAGTCTCATCCCAATCGTTTTTGTTGTGCTGAAGGAGATCCATCACCGCGTCGGATTTTTCTTCGAGGCGTTCCACCAATACCCGATCGATCATGCTGAGCTTAATGACCATGGGGACTTTGGTGAACGAACGGGCACAGGGAATGACAAACGACGTACCCATAAGCTTTCGATACTTCGAAAGCAGTTGCGGATCGATGCGACCCTTAAGCACCAGTGTGGGCAAAAGGCTTCCGTCCTGGAGCCTGACCGGTTTGTCGTCGGTCCACACTACGTGGAGCACTACCGAATCGTAAGCGCGGTCGGTATGATGCCGGTGCGCCTCCCATTCGGAAGAGGAGATGTGGATCTCGACGCTGCCTGCCCACGACATGAGACCGATGCGAACCTTCGCGTCGCTGAAGTCGGGACCGGCATTTGTATTGTGAAGTCCAGTGCGAAGTACCTGAAGAGCTTCACCTTGCGTGGTGACAAGGTCTTTCTTATCGAAGTACTGGAATTGCCAGATGTAGTGGAGAAATGATTCTTGCATGTGCGCAAGAACGATCCACTATTAAAAGAAAGAAAACAAACCGGCTCGAGGTGTTAAAATCAATCAGGAAAACCTGTTTAGCAGGGCCTTCATCTCGACCTGTACTTTCAATGCTTCGCGATGTGCTTCGGTTGCAAAATCTTTATCGGAGGAAGCATAAATGATCGCCCTCGCAGAGTTTACGATCAACCCACACTCTTTATTGAATCCGTATTTAGAAGTCTCTTCCAAACTTCCGCCCTGCGCCCCGATACCCGGTACCAAAAAGAAATGATCTGGAGCTAGCTTGCGAATGCCTTCGATCTTATCGGCATGCGTTGCGCCAACGACATACATCATGTTATCTATGGTCGACCACTTCTGCGACCGGAGAATAACTTCTTCGTAAAGCAACTTTCCCGAATCGATCTTCAACAACTGAAAGTCGCTGCTTCCTGAATTCGACGTATGTGCAAGAAGTATCACCCACTTGCCCTTAAATTCCAAAAAAGGCTTCACAGAATCTTCGCCCATATAAGGAGCCACCGTGATCGAGTCGAAGCTCATCTCTTTAAAGAAAGCCCGCGCATATAGCGACGACGTGTTCCCGATATCGCCACGCTTCGCATCGGCAATGGTGAAACAATTCTTCGGAATGTACTCTACTGTTTTCTGGAGACTCTCCCACCCTTTCGGACCCATCGCTTCGTAGAATGCGATGTTGGGCTTATAAGCGATGCACAGATCATGCGTTGCATCGATGATCTGCTTGTTGAATTCGAATACGGGATCTTTTTCCTTCAGGAGATGTTGCGGGAGCTTTGCAACATCGGTATCGAGACCAACACAAAGGTAGGAGCTCTTCTTTTTTATCTGAGTAAAAAGCTCCTGACGCGTCATGTATGCCGTTAGCGGAGGTCGTTCACGAGAACATCCGGATGCTTTTTCACATCGAATGCGAAGAAGCTATCGTCAACTTTTGCTGAGGGATTGAATTTCGTGATCGTGTACTTGAAGCGGTCGCCTGCTTTATTGAACATCGTCCAGCTGTGAATGCTCTTGTCCTTTTTCGCGATCATCATTTTGATCTTGAAATACTGGGCGTCTTTCTTGTCGGGCACGAGGTCGATCTCTTCAACCTGAACGCCGTCGACAGTTTTCTCACCAAGCGAGATGTACTTATAACCTTTCTTGTACATGTCGAGGATCTTGGTAGGATTAACGTCGTCCGAGTTGGGATCGTAAGTATCGATGTTCACTTCCTTGGCTTCTGGAAGGTATGTCCACTGCGTGTTTCCGTTGTTGATGATCTCCTGTTCTGGGAGAACCAGGACAAACTTGTCGCCCTTCACCGTGATCTTACCCTTGAATTCCTCGTTCACCTTGTCGATCTCGTTGGTCATGTTGCAAACGATATTGGCTTCGAAGGCTTCGATGCTTTTATACTTTTTGCTCATGGCGTCGAGGGTCTCGAGTGCCTTTGGATCGTATTGGGCGAAGGCCGTCAGCGCGAAAAACGCGAAAACGAGGGTAAAAGACAGGTTTTTCATGGTTTTGGAGACGGCAAATTTAAGATTGTCCGTGTTTTTCTTTCAATTGATTCAATAATTGTTCCAAACTTAATTCGTCCTTCACCAAAACTTCTCGTGCTTTTGAGCCCTCAAAAGGGCCGACAATTCCTGCGGCTTCCAGCTGGTCGATCAGCCTTCCAGCCCGGTTATATCCCAATTTCATCTTGCGCTGGATCAGCGAGGTACTGCCCTGCTGGTGGCGTACGATGAGGCGTGCGGCCTCTTCGAAGAATGCATCGCGCTCTGAAAGGTCGATCTCGGCAACGCCGCCTTCGTCCTCACCCTCGAATTCCGGCAGAAGATACGCAGAGTCGTAGCCGCGCTGCAGGCTGACGAAGTCGACGATCTTTTCGATCTCGGGGGTATCGATAAACGGACACTGCAAGCGAATGATATCTGAACCCGACGACAACAGCATGTCGCCCATACCGATGAGCTGGTCTGCACCACCTGCATCGAGGATGGTACGTGAGTCGACTTTCGCGGTAACGCGGAACGACAGACGTGCGGGGAAGTTAGCTTTGATAACACCCGTGATAACGTTAACCGACGGACGTTGCGTGGCAACAACCAGGTGAATACCGATGGCACGAGCAAGCTGTGCAAGACGCGCGATAGGAGTTTCAACTTCTTTGCCGGCAGTCATCATAAGGTCGGCAAGTTCGTCGATCACCAGTACGATGTACGGGAGGTATCGGTGTCCTTCGTTGGGGTTGAGCTTGCGGGCAACAAACTTCGCGTTGTACTCGCGGAGGTTCTTTGCGCCGGCGTCTTTCAAAATTTCGTAGCGGTTCTCCATCTCGATACACAACGAGTTGAGTGTGTGAACCACTTTGCGTGTGTCTGTGATGATTGCCTCTTCGCTGTTGGGCAGCTTGGCGAGATAATGACGTTCGATCTTGCTGAACAACGACATCTCGACCTTCTTCGGGTCGACAAGTACAAACTTAAGTGTAGACGGATGACGTTTGTAAAGCAATGATGCGAGGATCACGTTCAGCCCAACCGACTTACCCTGGCCGGTAGCACCGGCAACAAGCAAGTGTGGCAGCTTCACAAGATCGATCACCATTACTTCGTTGGAGATCGTTTTACCGATAGCGATCGGAAGTTCTTTGTCGTTCTTCTGGAATGCGGCACTTGCGAGAACGGAGCGGATGCTTACCATCTCACGGTTCTTGTTAGGCACTTCGATACCGATGGTTCCCTTGCCAGGGATCGGCGCGATGATACGAATACCGAGGGCGGCGAGGCTCAGGGCGATGTCGTCTTCCAGGTTCTTGATGCGGGATATCTTGATACCTGCATCGGGAACGATCTCGTACAGTGTAACTGTAGGACCGATCGTAGCCTTGATGCTTTGTATGCTGATCTTGAAGTTGACCAGCGTTGCAATGATCTTGTCTTTGTTCTGGTTGAGTTCTTCCTGCGTTACCTGCACCTTGCCCAGGTCGTACTCGTTGAGGAGTTCGAGTGGAGGAAACTTGAATGTGCTTAGGTCGAGTGTTGGATCGTATTCCCCTTTCTGTTCAACAAGTTGCTCTGCGAGAATTTCGGTATCTTCTTTGGGTTCTTCGATAGCAAGTTCGAGATCGGGTTTCTTCCTGACTTCTTTTTCCGGTTTGGCAATGTCGAGGTCGAGCTTAACCGGTTCTACTATTGGAAGAACGGGTTCGACTTCGGCTTTTACTGGCTCGGGTTCAACCCACTTGTCGCGCTCGTCGGTGTATTCAGAAGGAGTTTCAATAATTGGTTCTTCTACTGCTACTGCAGGACGTGGCTGGAATGCGTTGATCGCAGTTACGTTATAGAAGTATATAATAAATACGAACAGGCTCAGCACCAAAAACAAAAACGTACCCCATCCAAAGAGTCCCGAGAATATTCTCGCCATCTGGTATCCCAGGCCCCCGCTAAGGAAGCTTACTTCGTCGACGCCGGAGATGCTATGAGTAACATACCCCAGCAATAACGACAGCCACAATCCCGCGAAGACGGAAAAGACGAAGCCGGAAAAGATGGGGAGCAACTCGCGCTTGAATACCATCCTGAAACCGACCAGGAAGAGGAGCGGCGGAATTGCGAACGCCGAGATGCCGAGCCACCTGAAGATCAGGTAGTGTGCGGTGAGGGCGCCGTAAAGGCCGAGCCAGTTGTCGGTCTCCCGACCGGATTCAATTATACCCGACACCTCAAACGACTCGATCACGCTTTGATCGGCCTTGCCAGTGAACAAATACGACACGAATGCAACAAACAGGAACAGCGAAGTGATAATGAGGAAGAAACCTGTCGCCAGTTTGAATCGTGGGTCTTTGAGAAAAGCGAAGCTGAACTTGCTTGTGGATTTTGAGCTTCTGGATTTCTTTTCTTTTTCGGGCTTTTTAAATGTGTTGGACTTGTACGTGTTTTCTGCCATTATAGGCTTAGTTTAAAAAATACACTAAGAGTTTAAAAAGTACAGTAAAGCTAATAAAATAGTAAATTCAGACCAAACTGTTCCACTCGTGAAACGAGCGTCCTTCATACTGGTTGCCTCCTTTTTGGCTGCATTTTCGGTGAATGGTCAGACGCCACACATCGACAGTCTGCTCACTATTGTTGCCAGGCACAAGAAAGACACAACCGAGGTGAAGGTCTATTCGGAGCTCGGTGTCGAATTCGCCCGGAAAGACATCGCGCGCCAGCGCCAACTCCTCTACCAGGGCATTACTCTCAGCAAACAACTAAACTCGTTTTTCATTACCGGTCTTTACTCTCTCCTCACCGTCTCGCATCAGGCGACAGGCAACATGGATAGCGCCAGGCATTACCTGGAGCTTTTGAAGCAGGCAAGCACTGCAGACCCAAAGAACAAGCGGGCATTCATAAGCTATAATCAGACCGCGGGTCTGTTCTATAAAAACAGCGGACAACCACGCGAAGCCTTGCTTTACCTGAAACGAACTTTCGATGCTACCACAGACTCCACTGCGAAGGCCGGTATGATGCTCAACATTGGTAACACATACACAGAACTGGGCGACCTGAACAATGCGGCTGCGTCGCACCTCAAAAGCCTCGCGTTGTTTGAGAAGGTTGGAAACAAACGCGGACAATCTTTCGCCTACCAGGGACTTGGCAGCGATTATCTTAAGATGCAGCAATGGAAGAAGGCCGGTATTTATTATGAGAAATCTCTAAAGCTTAAGGAACAACTCAACGACAGAAGAGGGATCATCAATGCGCAAGGAGGAATGGGGAACGTGAGCATGGAGCTTGGCGATTACCCGGCTGCCATTGCAGCATTCGAAGCTGCGTTGAAAACGGCTACGGAAATGTCGCTGGTTGCGGACCAGGGAGAAGCCACACATGAGCTCGCACAGGTGTATCGACGAATGGGCAACATGGAAAAGTCTAAAGAATACTACCGGCAGGCGTTGGGTTTCGTAAAGCAGGTGGATGACAAGTCGTGGGCGGCTTCGATCGAATCGCAGCTGTTGCAGATTGAAACCGAAACGAAATCAAAGGAGCAAATGGAGGCCGGCCTACAGAAAAGCCTCACGCAATACCAAGAGGCAGGCGATAAGATCGGCGTCGCAAACTCGCATCATAACCTTGCAGAATTTTACTCTAAACAAAAAGATTACAAGAATGCTTTCGAACACCTTTATGCCTCCACCCTGCTCGAAGACTCAACACGTGGAATGAGTGTTGACGAACGCCTTCGCGAGCTCGAAACACAGTATGCCAACGAAAAAAGAGATCGTGAAATGGCGCTGTTCAAAAAAGACCAGGAGCTGAAAACAGCAGACCTCGAACGACAGCAGGCTGTACAGGCTGGTGTGATCATCGCGTTGATATCGGTGTTGGTTATCGGGTTGCTGTTGGTGAACCGTTACCAGGTGGTTTCGAGAGCACGACGGACCGCAGAGATTGAACGGATGCGAAATGCCATTGCACGCGATCTTCACGACGACATCGGCTCGACGCTATCAAGCATCAACATCATGAGCCAGCTTGCCATTCGCGAAGGCAATGGCGAAGCCTCGAAACATTTTGGAAAGATCGCCGAACAATCGGGCCGCATGATGGAGAGTATGAGTGACATCGTGTGGTCGATAAGTCCCGGCAACGATTCGCTCGAACAGGTAGTGGCGAAGATGAAAGAGTTCGCTGCGGAGATACTCGAACCGAAGAACATCACGTACAGGTTTACCGGCGATGATTCTTTAAAAGATACAAGCTTGTCGCTGGAGAAAAGGAAAAACCTGTTCCTGATCTTCAAAGAAGCGGTGAACAATGCGGCGAAGTACAGTGGTGCAACCGACCTGGAGATAATCTTTGCAAGGCATGGCAATACGCTTTCACTTTCAGTTTCCGATAATGGTGGAGGTTTCGAGCCCGAGCGCGTGAAGAACGGGAACGGGTTGAAGAATATGAAGGAACGCGCCCTGGCGTTGAAGGCACGGTTTAACTTCGTGACACGTGTAAGTGAAGGAACGCGTATAGCCCTCGAATTGCCCATCACATGATCGGGGGATGTGAAATTGACATTGCCTGTCCGTTATTTGTGTACCGAACATGTCGCTCTCAATACTATTATATGAAGACAACGACTCGCTGAGGGAAAGCATTTCAACCATGCTTTCTCTTACCGATCGCTTTCGTGTGAGCGGATCGTTCGCGAATGTCCTTTCGGTAACCGATGATGTTCAGAAGCACAATCCCGACGCCGTACTTATGGACATCGACATGCCGGGCATGACGGGTATCGAAGCGGTGAAGAAGATCCGGGCTACCGGCTCGGGCATTCCAATAATTATGCTCACCGTATTCGACGATAACCGGAACGTTTTTGATGCGATTTGTTCGGGAGCATCCGGATACCTGTTGAAAAAGCATATTTCTTCGAAGCTGTTCGATGCTATCGAAGAGGTGATGTCGGGCGGCGCACCCATGTCGCCCAGTATTGCCCGGATGGTGGTAGCTTCAATGCAGCCTGCCACTCCTAACCCATACCAGCTTACACCCCGCGAAAAAGACGTTCTGAAATCCCTTGCCCAGGGAAACAGCTACAAGCTCATTGCGGCAGAATACGAGATCAGTGTCGACACCGTACGGACACATTTAAAGAAGGTGTACGAGAAATTGCAGGTGCATTCGCAGACTGAGGCTGTTTCCAAGGCCATAAACGAACGGCTGGTGTAATCGCACTACCGCTAAAAAGTTAACATATTCAGGGTACGTAAACTATCGCCGAAAACCGGATATTTGTTTGCACCGAACACCTGCACATGAGAACACTTTCTACCCCACTTACTTTAATCATCCTGGTTGTTGTTTCTTTTGCGGCCCGGGCGCAGCAGGATCCGATCCAATCGCAGTACCTGATGAACCCGCTGGTGTTAAATCCGTCGTACGCAGGTATTAATAACAACATGCAGGTAAATGCGGGTTATCGACTTCAATGGATGGGACTCGATGCTTCGCCCCGCACGTTGAACCTGAACGGTGCAGTATCTGTGGTTGATAATAAAGCCGGTGTGGGCGCGACCTTGTTACAGGATAAGATCGGCGCAACAACTATAACAGAATTCCAGGCGGCCTTTGCGTATAAGTTAAAGCTGCAGAACGACATTACTTTTAGTTTCGGGATGCAGGGCGGTGTTCTTAGCTTCAAGACCGACAACAACCAGTTGCACATTCGCGATGCGGGTGATGATGCTTTCCCGGAAGGTGTTACGCGCAGCTCGAACATCAACCTCGGGGCCGGAGCAACATTGATGAGTGAGAAATTCATTGTGGGTCTGTCGGTACCGCGCATGCTCCCGTCGAAGGTCAATTCGGGCTCACAGCAGTTTGAACTATACAATCAACACTTTTACCTCTTCGGTTCTTACATCTACAACATCAACGAGCGACTGAGGTTCAAACCTACCGTGTTGCTTCGTGGTGTGAAAGGTGCGCCGCTTTCTGCGGATGTTGGTTTGAACCTGAACCTGAACCTTGTGCACACCGCGGGGATCTTTGTTCGTAACCTGAATACATACGGTGTATTGCTGCAGACAATTCTCAGCGAAAAATTCAGGCTTGGATATGTCTTCGAGCTTCCATCAAGCAAATCGGTTGGATCTCAGTTTACCACACATGAGATCACTCTTGGTATTCGTACAGGGGTTTTCAACTTCCATGAAAGGTCTCTAACAAACTTCTGACATGAAGAGGCTACTCTTCGTTGCTGGAGCTTGCCTCGTTGCGCTCACATCGTTTGGGCAGGTCACAAGGCTTGAGTATGGACTTAATTTTGGCGGGCGCGTCAGGTTTATCGACGTTGATGCAAGCGGTAATGTTTACGTGGCGGGCAATCACGAGAATGATGAGACGTTCAATGGAACGACACTTCCCGACAATGGTAACTCGAACATCTTTATCCTTAAGATCGATCCGGACGGAACGATCGAATGGGCGAAGGGTATTGGAGGACCAGAATACGATGAGGTGCTCGACATTGATGTTGACGACGCGGGCAACGTCTATATAGCCGGATCTTTTAATGACGCGGTTGACTTCGATCCAAACATTGACGAAGAGCCCAAAACGGCAAGTCTCGCCGCACCCGATGGCTTCCTTTTGAAGCTCAATACCGACGGCGATTTCGTATGGGTTAGGGTTATACGTGGTGATGATAGTGCGGCGGTAACGGGGGTTGCGACAGATGGCTCTTCCGGCGTATACCTGACAGGCTGGTTTAATGGCGAAGCCGACCTCGATCCGACTGACGGTGACCAGATTGCTATTGCAACAGGAACGGATGCATTCTTTATAAAGCTGAACGTTGACGGAACATTTGGTTGGGCGAAAAGCCTTGGCAACAGCAACTTCATAAATCCCACAGCAGCATCAGTCGACTTTACGGGCACGCCGGTGTTCGCCGGAACTTTTAACAGCGACCTGGATATGAACCCGGATTCTCCAGAAGAAATTCATACGCCAGTTGGTTTAAGTAACGACGTTTTCCTGTTGAAGCTCGGTGCTACCGATGGAACATTTTTGTGGGGAAGGAACTTCGGCACCGATGGAGATCCGACGAACGTGAACTCCATGCGCGCAGATGGTCAGAACAATATTTATCTCACGGGTGATTTTCGTGGCTCGGGTGATTTCGATCCGGGTTCGCCTGAGACCATACTAACCGCGACAGATATGTCGTCGGATATTTTCATTTCAAAGTTTCATCCATCGGGTGCGTTGCTGTGGGCACATGGTATTGGCGGCCTGGGTGATGACCTGGGTTCCGGAATTTACTCAGATGGATCGAACGTATACACAACGGGCGCCTTCAATGCCAACGTAGATTTCGATCCGGGTGCCGGACAATCATTACAAACGGCAGCCGACGATGCTGATATATTTATTCTTAAGCTCGATGGCACCGGGGTATTCAAATCAGTGATCGTTCTGGGCGATGATTCTTACGACGATGGGCGCGATATCATGGGAGATGCTGCCGGAAACATCTACACAACGGGTGGGTTCTCGGGTTCATCGTCTATTGATATGGATCCAAGTGGCTGCGATCTTTTGCTTGATCCCGAAACTGATCCTTCATGGGTAGTTATGTATGGCACAGCTCCACCTCCATGTTTATCGATCATAACGCCACCAAAGGGATTAATGATCTGCGCAGGTTCTACCCCAACCGTTACGTTTAGCGTCGTTGCATCGGGAGTTAATCTTACATACCAGTGGTACACCGAAGATTCGGAGGGAGAACCTATCGACATACCGGAAGGAGGAAGATACTCCGGCACACAAACCTCGACAATGACAGTGGATGTAACCGGGCGTACTCCAGGCTACGACATACGATTTGCAGTAGAAGTAAGTGGCGATGGATATCCACCGATAATGTCCGGTTTCGTGAGCTTCGATGTTGCAGCCCTTCCTGTTCCTATACCTGCTACCCGGTGCGGTGCAGGTGTGCTTACACTTAAAGTCGAGGCAGCATTTGGAGCACAATACAGGTGGTATACTGACGCAACTGGTGGCAGTCCAATCCCGGGCATCACAGGCCCATCGTACACCACTCCATCTCTTAGCGTATCAACAACGTATTATGTTTCGAGAGTGCTGGCATCCTGCGAAACAGATCGTGTTCCGATCGTTGCAGCCATCGCAAACTGCCAGCCGATCCCGGTACTTGACTGGGCGCTCTCGAATGCACCGCATGGTCGTGTTGCTGACATGTATGTTGATCGCGCAACAGGAACGGTGTACACCACGGGCTACTACACCGGCAGCGGTCTCTTCGATGTAGCCTCCGGAACTAATATTACCGGTTACGGTTCCACGGATGTTTTTATCGCCAAGTACGATGCCAACGGTACGTTGTTGTGGGTGCGTGGCGTGGGCGGCACTTCCCAGGATGATACAAACGCAATAACAGTCGATAAAGACGGGAACGTGATCATTACCGGGTACTTCCTCAACACGGGTGACTTTGACCCGGGACCATTGGTTTACCCGTTGACATCGGCGGGTTCGTGGGACACGTTTATCCTGAAGCTTAATGCCAGCGGAGATTTTGTTTGGGCCAAACGATATGGCAGCACACCGACAAACGGTGATATCTCCGGAACAGTGACCACCGACGCGGCGGGTAATATTTACGTGGGAGGGTATTTCAATGGCACTGTCGATATGGATCCGGGTGCCGGTACAGTTCCGGTGACTTCGTCAGGAGTTGCCGATGGAGTGATCCTGAAGCTGGATAAGGATGGCGGATATCTTAACTCTTATATCCTTCGCGGAGCCCAGTATGAAACGATTAACGATATCGTGGTAGATGCTGCCGGCAACATCTACTCGACCGGTTTCTATTACACGGGTACCGACTTCGATCCGGGCACTGGTACTGCGATCGCAGCGGAAGGAAGCAACGACACGAATGCCTTCATATGGAAGATAAAGGCAGACGGCACATTGGGGTGGTACAAAACTTTCTTCCATGCAGGCGACAGGCAGGATGGCGCCTCGATCGATCTCGATAGTGAGGGCAACGTGATCGCCGGTATTACTTACGAAGGAACGGTTGATTTCGATCCTGGTACAGGTGTCGATGTACACACCGCCGTGGGCAATGATCCGTTTGTTCTGAAACTTGACTCAAACGGAAATTATATCTGGGCGAAAACCCTTCCGACTGGCAGCGGTCTTGGCTTCGGCTATGCGGCTGTTGACGGCACCGACGTGTATATCCTGGGAGGATTTGGCGGAACAATGGATGCCGATCCGGGGCCTGGTGTATTCAACCTTACTGATGATGGCGGTGGAGATGCGATGATCGTTAAGCTGAACAAAGACGGAAACTTTCAGTGGGGACTGCACATGGGTGGGCCGTCGCTTGATTTCCTGATGGGCATGGGTTTCGACAACGAAGGAAACATATACGTTGGCGGGCAGTTGCATTCGCCCGGAGACTATGATCCAGGACCCGACGAATACATTCTTAACCCGATAGCCAATCCGGCAGGCACGCTGGTAAAACTTGGTAAACCTTCACCTGTCTTTAATATAACACTGCAACCGGCGTCTGCGAGTGTGTGCGAAGGTGCAACCGCCTCATTTTCGACGGCTGCCGCAGGTGGCGGAACAACGTCGTATTTGTGGCAGAAATTCGATGGCACCGACTTCGTTGATCTATCAGACAACGCGACGTATTCCGGAACAGGAACATCGGTATTGTCGGTAAACACAACAGGAAATAGTGGAGCAGGAAAATATCGCTGCCACATCTGGTATGATGGTGGATCGCTTAACACCAACGAGGTTGACCTTGCCATTGTAACGTCGATCGCAGCACCAACGGTCGGAAACACATCACGTTGTGGTGGGGGTTCGATCACCGTAACGGCTGCAGGTTCGACCGATGGCAACTACCGTTGGTTTACATCGGCAACAGGCACTGCGTTGAGCGGCGAGGTCAACAGCTCGTACACTGCAAACATCACGGCTACAACAACTTATTATGTTTCGATCGTAAACGGTTCTTGCGAAAGCCTGAAGGCATCTGTGACGGCAACGATAAACGCAATTCCCCCAGCGCCGACAACAGCGAACATCACAAGGTGTCTGGGTGCGACTGTAGCGCTTACAGCGTCGGGTGCCGCGACAGGCGAATATCGCTGGTACGCTGCACCAACCGGCGGCAGCGCGCTTTCTTCCAACGACAGTTTTACAACACCAGCCCTAACAGGGAACACAACGTACTACGTGAGCGCAATTAATACCGCCGGTTGCGAAAGCACCAGAACTCCGCTGGTGATAACTGCAACCAACTGCAACAACAACCAGCCTCCCGCAATTACGACAACCACTTCGAGCACGGAGTTGCAGGGAAGTGTAAACATCGACCTGGGGCCGCTCCTCAGCGATCCCGACAACAATCTCGACCTGACAACGCTGAAGATCGTTGTTCAACCTAAAAGTGGTGCGAAGGCTACGATCGATCAGAATGGCAGGCTGAATGTCGACTACTCTTCGACCACATTCGAAGGAGAAGATGAGTTGACCGTGGAGGTTTGCGACATTGCAGGTGTTTGTGCCAGGCAAACGATAAAGATCACCGTAAGTGGTGAGGTGATGGTGTACAACGCCGTATCACCAAACGGTGATGGCAAGAACGACGTCTTTCACATCGCTTACATCGATGTGATCGCACAAACGCGCGACAACAAAGTGACGATCTTCAATCGATGGGGCGATGTCGTGTTCGAGGTTGAAGACTACAACAACACCACGAATGTATTCAGAGGTAACAACAACAAAGGAAACGAGTTGCCTTCGGGCACTTACTTTTACCGGATCCAATACAACAGCGACAGGCCTGCTGAAACCGGGTATATCTCGCTGAAGAGGTAAGCAAGAGATAAGTGAGACATAAGCTCACATCATTAGGTGATTGTGACGTGTCGTTGATCTGATCTTATTTGTGCATGAATCTTCGTGCACTTCTTTCGATCTGTTTTGTGGTCATTGCAGGCATTGCCTTTGGCCAGGGAGGCCCGGGGTTGCAATGGCTTGGTACGATGGATGGCGACAACTCCAGGACGATTGCCCAGGTTGCAACAGACAATGCTGGCAACGTTTACTCCGTCGGTTTTTTCTTTGGGAAATACAAGCCCGCTCCTCTCCACGATGAGAATCTAACACTTACCAGCGCTGGCTCGGGCGATGCATTCATCGTCAAGCAAAATCCTGCCGGCGAGTTCGAGTGGGTATATCATTTCGGTGACGAGTTGATGCAGGCCCTGCAGTCAGTGAGTATTGATGGCAACGGTAACGTTGTTGCTGCCGGATACTTCGAAGGAACAGTTGACTTCGACATGGGCACCGGTGTTACAGAGTACTCTTCACCAGAATCATTGCTCTCCGGTTTTACGATCAAGGTGTCTCCTTCGGGAAATCTCATCTGGGCAAAATCGTTTATGAGCTCTACTGGTATCGGAAGCATTGCATCTGTTGTAGCCGATCCCGTCAACAACAATATTTTCATTGGTGGGATTGTTGTTGGCACTATCGATTCGGATCCCGGCGCGGGAGGTCACGAAACTGAATCCGTAGGCGGAACCGACTTGTGGATTGTGAAGCTCGAACCTGATGGTGATTTCATTGATGCAGTAAGCGCCGGCGGTCCCGGAATTGAAGAGGTAAACTCAATGGACCTCGACGCGAACCGGCAACTGGTTGTCATGGGGAAATTTGAAGGCACCGCAAACCTTAACCCCTCAGGGAGCGAAACATTCATCGCTTTGGATGGTAACGACGCCTTCATCGTGAAACTGGATAATGCATTGGGTTATGTCTGGGGCAAACAGATACGATCAGTCGACGACTTCTATCCTGGTGTTGTAGCCTGCGATGCTTCGAACAACATCTTTTTCAATGGAACGCTTTACGGCACCAGCGACTTCGATCCTAACGGGGGAGTATTCAACCTTAGCGGAAACAACGGCGATTTCTTTGTAGCCAAGTTCAAACCCGACGGCTCCCTCGACTGGGCCAAAGCGGCGGGCAGTAATGGTTACGAACCGGGCAAGGCTTTAGCGGTTGATGGCAGCGGAAATGTTTTCGCTACAGGAACGTATGGTAACTCTTTCGATATCAATCCCGATGCATCGATTACCGAAATAATTTCGGCGGGAAGAATGTACATAACGAAGTTCAGCACGACAGGCGAACTTCTCTGGCATCACACCATTCCTTCGGGAGATGTGGCGGACCCTTTATGGATCAACATCGATGGAAATAATAATATTCTCATCGCCGGGGTCTACAACGAAGAGACAGATTTTTCATTTAATACATGCTACGATGGTAAGCGGGCTGTTTTCGACAACGCGACTCCTTTCATCATGAAGGTAAACCCGACATCGGACATAGCATGCTTTGGTTTTTTAGCACAACCTGCATCGCACGTAGTTGCCTGCCAGGAGCAAACAGCGCAGATGTTAGCTCCCGCAGGAGGAACATCACATATCACGTATCAATGGCAGCACTTCAACGGTGTTACCTGGGACAACCTCATCGATCAGGTAGGTGATGCTGGCATGAACGGTTATGAAGGAACAAAAACGGGCCACTTGCTCATCAAGCCCACACCGGGTGGAGATGACGGTGACTTTCGCGTGATGGTTAATGGCGATAACGTTTCAACAATCTACTCTACTATTGCCACACTTGAACTGAGAGCCGTTCCCGCGCCTCCCGGCGTGGTTGCAACATCAGGCTGCGGCGAAGGATATCATACACTCAATGCTTTTAGCGACCAGACAGGCGATTTCACCTGGTACATTGGTCATGATGATGATGGTTCTTTTGAAGTCGATGAGGTTGTGGAGGACGAACATGGCAGTTCACTCACCCGTTACTTTGAAGAAAATCTTATAGTCGCTGCAGCATTATCGAATGGTGGTTGTGAAAGTGAGATGGCACTGGTCGCAATCAGCATCGACGGCTGCAAGCAACCACCCGGCCTTGTTTGGGCACGACAAATATCGCCCGGTTTGATCGAGCCCGTTGCAATGACGATTGACAGCAACAACGATGTTTACATCGCGGGCCAGTTTTATAGCGCTGCCGATTTCGATCCGGGAGCAGCAACAGTTACGCTGACACCCAACGGAGGCAACGACTATTTCGTAGCGAAATACAATCCCGATGGAAACCTGTTGTGGGCAAAGCAGACCGACCTTGCCATCATGGATCTTGAAGTCGGAGGTGGTGATGATGTTTATTACGTTGGACATTTCGAAGGCACGGTCGACGTCAATCCCGATCCGCTCACAAACTTGCCCATGTCCGCTTTCGGCGGCAGCCGTGATATAGCGATCGTGGAGCTCGCGAGCGATGGAACATTCCAGTGGGCAAAGCAGATCGCCGGACTAAACACGCAGAGCGAGATCTTTGGTCGTGCGATAACCGACGGACCAGATGGTGGAATTTATATCACAGGAAATTTCACACGCAACTTCGATTTCAATCCTGATCCTGCTGCTGGCGCCGTAGCCGCATTGTCATCTGCATCCACGGGTGGTGGCGACATCTTCGTGGCGAAGTATGATGAGAATGGCAACTATGTGTGGGCAAAGCGCATGGGAAGTACTGCGTTTGTCGAAGCGGGATACGATATAAAAGTTGATGCCTCCGGAAACGTATACACTGTCGGTGTGTTCCAAACCACGGTCGACTTCAATCCTGATCCGGCAACCCCGGCCGTCAATAACCTGACTTCGGCCGGGGCAACCGATGCTTTCATTCAAAAACTTGATGCGAACGGAGTTTATCAATGGGCACATCGCATTGGTGGCAGCGCACCTGATGAAGCTGTCACGGTCGATCTCGATGCCGCGGGCAACCCGGTATTTGCAGGAACTTTCAACGGGCAAGTGAACTTCAACCCGAATGGAACATTCAACCTTAGCTCGAATGGTGAGCCTACGTTCGTTCTGAAACTCGCCGGCGATGGCACATTTGTGTGGGCAAAGAAATACGGGGGATTGGTTAAGAACGTCAACGTAACGCCGGGCGACGATGTGCTACTCACCGGCTACGCGGCCGGAGGCGATTATGATTTCGATCCCGGACCAGGCGAATACATTTTGCATACGGCGGTCGACAGCGACATCTATGTTTCACAACTGAATCCGTCTGGCGACTTTCTCTGGGCATACAATACAAATGCGTCGGGCCTGGGTTATTTCTCTAATGAAGGATCGGTGGTGGCAATCGACGGCACTGGCGACATTTATGTTACCGGGTTTTTCGTCAACACGGCAGATTTCGATCCCACAAACTGCACCTACCCAATGTCGACAACCGGTACTGGGCGTGAATTGTTTATTCAAAAGATACGACCGGGTCTCGCGTCTATCTGTTTCTCTCTGCAACCACAGGATATTGCCGGTTGTAATGGCGAGGAAACTATACTGATGGCACAAGCGGTAGGTACCACCAACATTACATATAAATGGTACTATTTCGACAGCATGGACAATTCGTATGTTAGCATAAGCTCACGACCAGGCTTTTCCGGTGCCAATACAGGGACACTGAACATCGATCCCACTATTGTCGGTGGTAACGGTGAATACAGGGTTCAGGTTGATGGAGATTTTGTTCCGGGTAACCTGAACTCCGACGAAGCTGAAATAACGATTACGGAAAAACCCGATGCACCAACGTTCACACCAGTTTCATTCTGCTCTCCCGGCGAGAAGACTTTGGTAGTTGGTGGCGGCGGCGGTGGCGACTATCGGTGGTATGAAGATCCAACGGGCGACCCGATTGACGGAGCGGTTGATGAAACTTTCACAACACCATTCATTACCACCTCCACAAAATACTATGTGAAAATTGTGAACAATGGGTGCGGCAGTAATTTCACGCAAGTTGAAGCAACCATAGATCTCACGCTTACTCCACCTGTTGTTGTTGGGGCAGTCTCCTGTTCGACACCGGCTTCGCTAACACTCACAGCTTCGGGCGGAAGTGCAGGTGAATACCGGTGGTATCAAAACGACGATGATGCTAATGGAATAAGTGGCGAAACAAATGCAACGTTTGTAACCCCAGGCCTCTCGGCGACTGAGACATACTACGTCTCCATTAATGACGGCACCTGCGAAAGCCTGCGCATTCCCGTGGAGGCACAAGTAGGAAGTAAACCCTCTCCTGTCGCAACCAATGTTGAACGCTGCGGACCCGGCACCGTATTACTTTCGGCAACTGGTGGCTCGGCAGGCGAGTATCGTTGGTACACACAATCGACCGGTGGATCTCCAATCATCGGTGAAAATAATAACACCTATACAACAACATCATTAGCTGCAACCACACAGTTCTTCGTCTCGATCAATGATGGATCGTGCGAGAGCTCGCGGTCGACGGTGAGCGCTATTGTGAATACAGTGCCAGCGGGACCAACAGCAAACGGTGCAACCATATGCACAAACGCAGCAGCTACGCTAAATGCAACCACAAGTGTTTCGAGTGCAGTGATACGCTGGTATGCGGACGTAACCTCAACTTCGCCGCTGCATACGGGCTCTCCATTCAACACGCCGGGACTTACAGCCAGTACGACGTATCACGTTTCTGTGTCCGATGCCAAATGTGAAAGTCCGAGGACTGCTGTTCTCGTAACGGTAACAAACTGTGCGAACAACGCACCTCCCGTTATCGCAACAGCTACGTCTTCAGCCGACATCGCTGGCACTGCCACAATTAACCTGCTGCCATTGATCAGCGACCCCGACAATAATCTCGACATGGCCACTTTAAAGATCATTGTACCACCAAAAAGCGGCGCGTCCGCCATAATTGACCAAAATGGTCAACTGATCGTTAACTACTCCACAACGAGCTTCGAAGGAGAAGATGAGCTTACGATCGAGGTGTGCGACATCGCCGGAAGTTGTTTTCAACAGGTGATCAGGATACTGGTGAGTGGCGAGGTGCTTGTCTACAACGCCGTGTCGCCAAACGGAGATGGGAAGAACGACGTCTTTCATCTTGCCAACATCGAGGTGATCCAGGGAACACGCGAAAACAAGGTCACGATATTCAATCGCTGGGGCGACGTCGTCTTCGAAATGGAGAATTACAATAACTCAACGAATGTTTTCATCGGAAATAATAATCACGGAAAAGAGCTTCCAACGGGTACTTACTACTACAGGGTTGAATATAGAAATGGAAAAACGCCAGAAACGGGCTATCTCTCCCTGAAAAGATAGTCACGCCTCACATGATTGTGTGATGTGCCCCGGCCGGGCCGTTCGGTTATTTGTCTCTACTAAACCGGACACTGAATATGGGCAGAGGGCAACTTTTGTTAATTGCGGTGCTTACCTCCGCTTTATGCGGGAATTTTGCTCACGCGCAGGTTGTAAGCGACTTTTCTGCAGATGCCGACGGGTGGTTAGTGGGAGACCAGGGCGGGAACAGCCCCGTAACTATATCACATAATCCTACGGGTGGAAATCCTGATGGGTATGTCTCTGCGGTTGTGCCTGCCGATGGCAATCACCGTTTTTGGTTTGCGCCCGCCAAGTTCATGGGCAACCGCGCCTATACATCTTATGGCGAAACACTCACCTTCGATGTCCGGACTTCGACTCCCGCGCCGGAGCATTCGACTGTTGGCGATATTATGCTGTCGAATGGATCGCAGTCCATTTACCTGAATGTTACTCCCTTGCCGTCGCAGTCACCGACGTGGACACACTACTCTATAAAGCTCGACGAGACGGCGAACTGGAAGCAGAGTTCGATTGCCGGACCGACAGCGAATCGCGAGCTGGTGATCGCAGTGCTGACCAACCTTTCGACGATACGCATTTTCATGCAATGGAAATTTGCGGTGAACATTACAGGTGGCCTGGATAATGTTGTGTTGAATGTTCATCCTGCTGCTCCACCCACACCTGTCATTAGTTCGCTCAGCGCAACCAAAGCGCCCCAGGGCAGTTCACTCACGATAAACGGAAGTGCGTTTGGTACAACTCCTGCAGAGAATGCTGTGTACTTCGGGAGTGTAAAGGGTGCGATCGAATCGGCAAGCGCCACAACGATCGTAGTGAAAGTTCCGACGAGCGCCGACTACGGACCTGTTAAAGTTGTGAACCTTTCGACGGGCCTGGGCGGAATGTCGCAACACTACTTCACTCCTATGTTTGCCAGCGGCGGTGGCGCTACGCTCACGGCAGGTTCTTTCGACAATTTCACGCGTTACAATCGAACACTCGGCTACATGACCCATGGCGATATCAATGGAGATGGGAAGCCCGAGATGGTTATGGCAAACGGTAATCTTATTTCGATCTTCGAAAACGTCAGTACAACCGGGACGATCGATGCAAATTCGTTTGGGCCACGCATCGACCTTCAACCGTCGGCGCCCGACGGATACACGGAGATAAAGATGGATGATCTCGATAACGATGGAAAGCTCGATATCTTCGTTGCCATTCGCGACGCACCGGACCAGGGAAGGATTGTTGTGCTCCCGAACATTCACACTGCCGGGCCGATCACGGCGGGGTCGTTCGGTCCCTTTATTGATGTCACTTTTCCTCCATACACGTTAAGTGCTGCGCATTCTGCCGATCTCGATGGCGATGGCAGGCCTGAATTGCTGGGTTGGGGAAGTAGCTGCGGAGCGAACCCTGTTTACATCCTGCAAAATATCAGCACTCCTGGTAATATCAGGTTCACCTCACAGTTTTCGTTAAACGGTATCTATACTTGCGCGGGAAAGTACCAGGCAGCCGACCTCGACGGCGACGGAAAGACCGATATCATCCAGTCGGGCGACAACAACACACGGATATTCAGGAACACTTCAGTTCCCGGGACTCTAAGTTTCGAAGCACCATTCGACCTCGGTGATGGTACAAACCATACAACGATTGGTGATCTCGACAACGACAACAAGCCCGACATCGCCTTCGCTTCCGGGGGATTGAAAGTTTACAAGAACATTTCAACCGCTGGAAGCTTGTCGGGCTCATCATTCACCGGTGTAACGGTATTTGTGGGCGGTATAAGCATGGCAAAGATCGCCGACTTCAATGGTGACGGTAAGCCTGACGTTGTTACGTCGATCAATGGCGGCCTTGCGGTGTATCAGAACGTAACGCCCGATGGACAGATCAACCCGGGAACGTTCAGGCCTTACGTGGTGGTAGATGGTGGAGGTTCGGCTGCAAGCGCCATCGATGTTGCTGACTTCGATAATGACGGGAAGCCGGATATAGTTTCAAACAACGGAGGATTCTCGAATGTAGCAGTGGTAAGGAACCGAGCAACGGCGCCGCCGACTATTACAGCTATAACACCTGTGTCGGCGCCACCGGGATCGACGATCACAATTAGTGGAACAGCTTTCAGTACAACTGCTGCGAACAATCATGTCTGGTTCGGACAGGCGAAGGCAACGGTGAGCAACGCAACCGAGACCTCCCTTGAAGTTGTTGTGCCGGTTGGCGCGTCGCACGACCAGGTGTCGGTAGCGTTGAACGGCTATACGATCTACAGCAAAGAATATTTCGTTCCGACATTCTCAGGCGGGGCCGACTTCAACGCTTCTTCATTTGCGGCAGCCGTCGAACGTGCCGTGGGTGGTGTGAACGCATTGGAAGTTTGCGACTTCGATGTGGATGGAAAAGTGGACATCCTTTGCGACAACAATGGTTCGACAGCAATACTCAGGAACATTGGAACGACGGGTGTGATCGACGGAAACACATTCGCTGCCAATTCGCCGACAGGTGTTTTCGGATACCCGTTGAGGAAAGGTGATTTCGATGGCGATGGAAAGCTCGACCTCACGATCCATACTTATGTTTCACGGAACGTCAGCAGCCCGGCGTTGCCAAATCCTGTGGCATTCGACACGTACCTCACGCGGGATCAGACGAATCCAACCCCTTCCGACTTCTCTAATTTCCGCGACATGAACAACGACGGGAAGATTGATATCGCTTTTGCGGGAGCTATTGCTAACATCTACGTACAGGGGAATGCGACGAAGCCTGGCGGCTTTTACGATTACGGTTCGCTCAATCAAAGTTTTACCACAAACTCGTCTTTTACAAAACCGGCCGCTGGTGGTTCGGCAGTGGTTGCTGATTTCGATGGAGATGGGTTCAACGACCTGGTGACTACGAATCCGGGGGCAGGAAATATCGCCGCGTTCCTCAATCAACGAACGGGACTACCGGTATCGACTGCGTTGTTCAACGCCGCTGAAAATTTCATGGCAGGAACTTCACCCACAGGGATCGCAGTGGGTGATTTCGATGGAGATGGTAAGCTTGATGTTGCTGTAACAAACGCAGTGAACTCTGCCGCCGCTACCATTTCTGTTTTCCGGAACATATCGACCGTTGGCAACATAGAATTTGCGACAAGGCAGGCATTCGCCGCGGCGGCCGAACCGGCCGACATTATCGCTGCCGATATGGACGGAGACGGGAAACCAGATCTCGTTGTGCTCAATCAAGGAACGGGTGCGAATTCATTCTCGGTGTTTCGGAACAAGAGCACTACCGGTACAATCGACGCAAGCTCGTTTGCTGCAAAAGTAGATTACGCAGTAACAACTTCTCCCAGGTCGCTTGCAGTAGCCGATCTCGACGGCGACATGCGACCCGAGGTGATCGTGACGAGGATAACGGCAAACATGTTGGCCATTTACAAGAACCTGATGCCACTCGGTCCAAACATTACTTTCACGAAACAACCATCCAATTCGTCGGCTTGCGTGAATGGAACGGTTACTTACCGGGTAACGGCCATAGGCGCAACCAATCTTGCTTACCAGTGGCAGGTGTTCAACACAACAACGAGCCAGTTTGAGAACGTGGCTGCGAATGAAAATTACAGCGGCGTAAACACTGCAACGCTGGTCATAACGAACGTGACAAGTTCAATGAACGGCCGCGTTTACCGTTGCAAGGTGACAGGTACCGATGCTGTAGAAAAGTTTTCGGAGCAAGCGGTACTTACAACTGCTTCGGCGCCCGAAGCTCCCACTGCAGCAGGCGCCACCAACTGCAAAGGTGCAAGCCTTACCTTGACTGCCAGCGGTGGAGCAGATGGTGATTACCGCTGGTTCGATTCATCAACGGCCGCACAGCCAATCAGTGGTGCGGTGAACAGCTCGTTTGCAACTCCTGTGATCTTCGAAACGAAAACATTTTATGTGGCCGTCGCCAATAGTTCCGGATGCGTTAGCGATCGCAGCAGTGCTATCGCAACGATCACACCTACTGCCAAGCCGACGATCTCTTCGAATGGCACGATGCTATGCGGCGTAAATGAAGTTACGATCTCGGGTCCCGCTGGCTATGTGGCATATAACTGGTCGAACGGCGATTCTGGGCAAAACATCGATGTGAGCTTCGCGGGATCATACTCATTGATCGTTGAAGACGCCAACGGGTGTTTGAGTCTTGCATCCGATCCGATCGTCGTTACCACCGGTAATGTTGCGAAGCCTGCGATCAGCGCAAGCAAAACGCGATTGTGTGCGGCGAACGACAAACTTGTGTTGTCGGGGCCGGCAGGACTTGCAGGCTACGAATGGTCGAACGGTGCAACAACGCCTACGATAACCGTTAGCGCCGAAGGTGTGTACTCATTGAAAGTTGTGAACGCTTCCGGTTGTCGCAGTGAATCATCGGACGACTTTAAAGTAGAGCTCGGCGCAGAGAAGCCAACTATCTCGGTTGGAAACGATGTGCTTGTCTCGTCACCCGCTAAAACATACCAGTGGTACTACGGCGACTTCGCAATTCCCGATGGAACAAAACAGTTCCTTAAGTTCAATCCATTCCAGTACGGTGTATTCTCAGTTGCAGTGACTGACCTTGCCGACTGTTCCGCTAAGTCGAATGACTTTGTGAACCTGGTGACAAGTGTAGAACATTCGGAGGTGAATGGTATCGTGTACCCGAATCCTTTTTCGGAAGTTCTAGTGGTGAACGTCGATGCCGACGAAGCACGAATGTTCGATACAGCCGGCAAAGAGATCAAAATACTTATGAAAGGTGAGAACGACGTTGCACACCTTGCAAAGGGTGTGTATCTGTTAAGGCTTCGAAACGGAAATGAGATCCAAACAATAAAAGTTATGAAATGAAAACGATAAGGATACCTGGTTTGATTCTTAGTTTATCGTTGCTGGTGTTTTCTGCCTGCGGACCCGATCTCGAAGACTGCGCGACCAAAGCAGTGGTGTTCGAAGGAGCGTGGATCATTAAAGAAGTGTACATCGATGATCAACGGCAAGAGCCGACGTCGTATCGTGCATACCGGTTATTGCTTAAACCCGACGCCACATATGAACGGACGCAGCCCGCAGGATTTCCTGACTCGGGTGACTGGTCGCTGACCAGTAGTGAAACCGTCCTTTCTCTCGATCCATTGTTGTCGCCAGAGACAGAAAACTACGTAATAGAGTCTTTCAACCTTCGTCAGTTGGTACTCGTGTTGAACCGAAATAGTTCAAAGGCCGGTCCCACGAAGATCAGGTACGTATTGGTCCCCGAATCCGAAGAGCTATGAAAAACATTCTTGTTATTATTCTGATCATTATATCGATCCAGGCAAGCGCACAATTTTCTGTTGGATTGAAGACGGGCGTGTCGTTGTCGGACTACACTGTAAAAACGAAATACAACAAGTCGAACAAAGGCGGCCTTGCTGCGGGGCTCGTGTTGATGAACACGATCGGTACGAACATCGGTGTGCAGGCGGATATTTTGTATGTGCAGAAAGGATACAATCACCAGATCTGCAATCAGTGTTACGATAAATTCACCAGCACGTTCATAGAGGTTCCGGTGAACCTTCGTTACTCGTTCTATCTTCCGAAGATCAGTTCAAAGCTCGCGAATCTTAAGGCTCACGCTTCGGGAGGAATTTATTTTTCGCGATGGCTTAATGCCAAATATGAAACGAAAATCTTCGACGACAAGATCAGTGAGAACTATGTATTCACCGGAGAAAAGCGTGCCGACTTCGGGCCAAACTTCGGTGCGGGACTTGAATATGCCCTTTTCACGGGAAGTCTCTCCCTCGATTTCAGGTATAGTCTCGGCGTGGTCGACATGAGTCCACCGGGAAGTACGAACGCGCAAAAGAACAGGTCGGCAATCATAAGCCTCGGCTACCTGAAGTCGTTCTGAATCGCTATTTTGAACGGTCAAATAAAACACTTGCCATGACCGAAAAAACTGTAAAACTCCTGTCGATGGTGGCGCTGGGTTCGATTGCTTTGTATGGATGCCAGCCAGGCACCAAAGAAGAATCGGGTTCGGGTGCGAAGCCGCCGGTTGCCGAAAAGGTACCACATACGTTCGCCGAAAACGGCGCGAATCGTGTGGACAATTATTACTGGATGAAACTCTCCGACGAGCAAAAGAACGCGGAGAAAAAAGATGAGCAGACTACTAAAGTTCTCAATTATCTGACGGCGGAGAACGACTACCTGAAGGCCGAGCTAAAACATACCGAGCAACTCCAGGACAAGATCTATAATGAGATCGTTGGCCGCATTAAGCAAACCGACGAGTCGGTGCCGTACAAGAAAAATGGTTACTGGTACTACACTCGTTACGAACAAGGCCAGGAGTATCCGGTCTATTGTCGCAAGAAGGGTGAATTGACTGCACCTGAAGAGATCCTTCTGAATGTAAATGAGATGGCGAAAGGTCATAGCTACTATGCGATCACGGGCCTTGAGGTGAGTGAAGACAACAAGTTGCTCGCTTTCGGTGAAGACAGTGTTAGTCGCAGGAGATATACTTTGTATGTGAAAGACATTCAGACCGGAAAAATTGTGGACACGCCGATTCCCAATACCGAGGGCGATGTTACGTGGGCGAACGACAATAAGACATTCTTTTATGTTAAGAAAGATTCGTTGACGCTGCGTTCGCGTTGGATCGTTCGTCACCAGTTGGGTGGAGATCCCAAAAAAGATGTAAATGTGTTTGAAGAAGCGGATGATACTTTTTACACTGGTATCTATAAAACCAAGTCTAACAAGTTTTTGGTAATCTGGTCGAGCAGTACGCTTACGAACGACTACCAGATACTGAATGCGAACACACCGATGGGAAAATTCGCGTCGTTCTCTCCGCGTGAGAAAGGCCTGGAGTACTCAATCGATCATGGTAACGATAAGTTCTATGTGGTCACGAATCTCGATGCGAAGAATTTCCGCCTGATGGAGACGCCCGACACAAGGACGGCAAAGGCCAACTGGAAAGAAAAGATCGCGCACAGGGCCGACACTTTGCTCCAGGGCGTGGAAGTGTTCAGGAACTATCTGGTACTAAGCGAACGTGCAAAAGCGAGTACGCTGATGCGCATTATTGACCAAACTACCGGGAAGAAACATTACCTGGATTTCGGAGAGCCTGCATACACTGTTTATCCTTCTACCAACGTCGAGTTCAACACCGACCTGCTTCGTTATGGTTACACGTCGCTTGCAACACCATCGTCGACGTACGACTACAACATGAAGACGAGGGAGCGGGTGTTGAAGAAGCAGACTGAAGTTGTTGGTGGTTATAATCCTGAAGATTATGTGACAGAGAGGTTATGGGCGACCGCGGATGATGGTACGGAAATACCGATGTCGATCGTTTATAAAAAGGGAATTGAAAAAAATGGACAAAACCCCGCGTTGATCTATGCATATGGATCGTATGGTTCGAGCACTGATCCGACGTTTTCGATACCGCGTTTGAGCTTATTGGATCGTGGGTTTATTTATGCGATCGCGCACATACGTGGCGGGCAGGAGATGGGACGTGACTGGTATGATAACGGGAAGATGTTTAAGAAGAAGAACACGTTTACTGATTTCATTGATTGTTCGGAATTCCTGATCTCGGAAAAGTACACGAGTGCTGATAAATTGTTTGCGCAGGGCGGAAGTGCGGGAGGTTTGTTGATGGGTGCTGTGGTGAACATGGCTCCGAATCTTTATAAGGGCGTGGTGGCGAAGGTTCCATTTGTGGATGTGATTACGACGATGCTGGACAAGGACATTCCGTTGACGACGGGAGAGTTTGATGAGTGGGGTAACCCGGAGAACCCGGAGTCGTACATGTATATGTTGGAATATTCTCCTTACGACCAGGTGAAGCCGCAGGATTATCCGAATATGTTGGTAACAACAGGATTACATGACAGCCAGGTTCAATATTGGGAGCCGGCGAAGTGGGTTGCGAAGTTGAGGGATATGAAGACGGATAATAATAAGTTATTACTTCGCACGAATATGGAGACGGGGCATGGAGGAACGACGGGGAGGTTTAAAGTGTATAAGGAGGTCGCGCAGGAGTATGCGTTTATGGTAGACCTGGCCGGAATAAAAAATTAGTTTTTTTTGTAAGGTTTACCGTACGGCAAACGCGTGCATGAGTTTTTTGGTGCACCTAAAGGGAATACTTTGGGTGCACTAATTTTTTATATATGGAAAAAGAAGATGTCTCTGCAATTGTTGGGCGACTGATTGAACTGGTCAACAAGTATCAGGAGGAAATGGTCCACGAACTACAAAAGCTTCACAGCAGGGTCAACCACCAGGACACTGAGTTGGACGACCACTCGAAAAGGATCACCGGTCTCGAAGAATGGCGGAAACGCTGACACCTTTCAAACCAAAAGCCGGCTAACCCCCGGCTTTCCTTATCTTCTTCAATATCCTCTTCACAAACCCCGGCCCCTCATAAATAAACCCCGTATATATCTGCACCAGATCCGCCCCCGCCTTCAACTTCTCTATCGCATCCTCCTCACTCATAATCCCTCCCACCCCAATAATCGGAAACCCCTGCCCCAACTTCGCACGCAAATAAGCTATCACCTCCGTCGACCTCTGCCTCAACGGCTTCCCACTCAAACCTCCCGCACCAATCTTCTCGACCACTTCTTTCGAGGTCGTCAGCCCTTCGCGCGATATCGTCGTATTCGTAGCAATCACCCCGTCGGTACCCGACTCTTTCAATATCTCGACAATATCATCCAGCTGTGTCAACGTAAGGTCCGGCGCGATCTTCAACAACACTGGCTTCGGTTTCGGCTTAGCATTGCTCAACATCTTCACCGCCAGCAACAACTTTTTCAGCGGCTCCTTCTCCTGCAGGTCGCGAAGACCCGGCGTGTTCGGCGAACTCACATTCACCACGAAGTAATCCACATACGGATACAACGTTTCGAAACATGACTCGTAATCATTGATTGCCTCTTCGTTCGGGGTTACTTTATTCTTCCCAATGTTGCCTCCAATTACTACGTCCGACGTACGCTCCTTTAAACGCCCGGCCGCATGTATCGCCCCGCGATTGTTGAAACCCATCCTGTTGATCAGGCCCTGGTCTGCCGGGAGCCTGAACAATCTCGGTTTGTCATTTCCCGGCTGAGGCTTCGGCGTTATCGTACCAATTTCAATAAACCCAAAACCAAAAGTCGATAACTCATCAATCAGCTTCGCATCCTTATCCAACCCCGCCGCAAGGCCCACTGGGTTCTTAAACTTTATTCCAAACAAAGTCTTCGCAAGCCTGGGATCGTTTACCGAATAGAAAGCCGACAGCATGCCCCTGATCCCCGGGATCGAACATACTGCTTTCAGGAAATTAAATGTGAAATGATGGATTGTCTCCGGATCCACCAGGAACAACAGCGGCCGGATGAAAAAGCGATACATTACTTTTTCTTCTTCTTCGGCTTAATTGAAAATTTCTTAAAACCTTTTGCCACAACTTCTCCGATCATGGTGTTCGCACTTGGGTGTCCTGTCGACGTAACGCCGCTGATCCTCCAGATGAGGAAGTTCTTAGGGTCGTTCATATCGATCACGAAACTGCTTTCTTCATAATCACTGGTTACTACGCCAGCGCCTATCCCTCCTGTTTCACTGCTCCTCAGGTTGCTTCGTTCCAGCGAACCGATGATGTACGACACCCGGAGGTCGCCTAGCGAATCAACGTGCGTGAGCCCTTTGTCTTTCAGCTCGCCGATAATTGCCGCCTGCACCCATTTGTGGATCTGCTCATCGCTGACCTTCCGTTGGTCTTTAGGGGTAATGATCTCATGCTCGCCAATGGAGAATGTTTTATAAATGGTAAAGTCCCGGTCTTTGTCGTACTCTACTGCAATATCCTGCGCAATAGCTTGCACAGCACCGGTGAGGAGCAATAGAAAAATGAACGATTTCCGCATACCCAAAGATATGATTTTTTAGGTCAGCTTCGAGGGTGAAACTCCTGTACAACCTGCTTCAAATAATCGCGATCCAGGTGGGTATAAATTTCAGTCGTGGTGATCGACGCGTGCCCAAGCATCTCCTGAACCGCCCGCAGGTCGGCACCGCCTTCTATCAGGTGTGTTGCAAATGAATGACGGAATGTATGTGGGCTTATC
>DASRSO010000269.1:0-4693 GCA_035656375.1 Cyclobacteriaceae bacterium
GTCATCTCCAAGGTGATTGCCGTCCGACTCTGTATCGTCGTCCCAAATGTAGTGGAGTATGAACTGGCCGGGTATGTTGTCTCCGGTCAGTTCGTTACCATTCGCGTCGACCCACTTCATTTCTGTATGACCTGCGCTTGCGGCGCCGCTGGTGGGCAGACCAAATACCGACGCCCGTAACGCAATATTGTTAAAGCGGTCGTCGCGTTTTAAGGCCTCGTAAGGCTCAGGATTGTTTTCATAACGCTTCAATCGGAACGCCTCATAATACAAGTTGAAAAAAGCCATCGACGCAGAGTCCGATGTTACGGGGTGACGGAAGTACCCGAACCACGGGCGGGCCCCATCCTTCTCATACATGTATACAATCTTTGAGAGACCGTTGGGCATTTCTTTATAAGCGATCAACTGCATTTCGCTCATAGTTTTTCCACTCGGTGATTTCAGTTGCTCGTCGTCGAAGATCTCTATGGGATTGGCCTCGGTGCAATCTACAACACCAAGTCGTCCATCTTCGAGTAACCACGACCGTGGAACATAACCGGTCGTATCGTTCCAGAATATTTTAACGTATTCCTGGTCGCCAACAGTGAGGGTTGCATTTTGCACATACACCAACGTCTGGGGCGAAAGGGTCTTCATAACCTGTCCCTGGACGGCGCCGATCATGCCATCGAACATGGGTGTGGGAAAGCCTACAACGGCGGGCTTCGACATGTCAGGCTTCACGTCGGAACAAGCAACGCAGAATAATAACAGCACCACGAGAGCGGAAAAGATCTTCATTGGAGGAGAGGGTTTACCGAATTTACATCATCTTATAAAATAATGCACACTTTTTGCGATAGCAATATTTTTCGAACTACAAATGCCCGAAGGACCATCGATCGTCATTTTAAAAGAAGCGGTAAAATCGTTTAAGGGGAAGAAAATAGTCACGGCAACGGGCACGACAAAGAAGCTGGACCTTGAGGAGCTTGTTGATCAACGTATCACTTCATTCAAATCGTGGGGAAAGCATTTCCTCATTTGCCTTCCGAAATTCACGATACGAATCCACCTGATGATGTTCGGGACGTATCGGATCAACGAACACAAAGATGTTCCACCGCGGTTGGGTCTGCGGTTCTCCAATAATGAAGAGATCAATTTCTACGCGTGTGCAATCACACGGATCGATAAGCCTTTGAATGATGTATATGATTGGTCGGCCGACATCATGAATAAAAAGTTCGACCTGCGAAAGGCTGCATCGAAATTGAGAAAACATCCTTCGATGCTCGTGTGCGATGCGATCTTAAACCAGGACATCTTCGCTGGCGCGGGAAATATCTTCAAGAACGAAGTATTGTTCCGGATACGGACACATCCTTTGAGCACCATTGGTGCATTGCCACCACGAAAACGAACGGAGTTAGTGAAAGAGGTAGTGGCTTACGGAAAAGATTTCCTCAGGTGGAAAAAAGCATTCGTGCTAAAGAAACACTGGCAAGCCCATACAAAAAAGACCTGTCCACGCGATGGCAATAAGTTCATCAAGGCCTACCTGGGACAAACACAAAGGCGATCCTTTTACTGCGAGGCTTGCCAGGTTAAATATTAAAACAATTTTTCATTGGGAGGCGTTGCCTTCGCCAACCGCAGGTAAACTGTTGTCTGACCGCGGTGGTGTGTTTGGTGCTCAAACAACTTCGCTAACGCGGTGCCCTTCGTCATTTCGAATTGGCCAAATACTTTCGTCGTCTCCTTTAGTTGCTCGGGTTTTACTTTCTTGATGGTGTTGATAACGTAGTCATATCCATCCATTACCATCTTGGTTACGTTTGCTTTCGATTTATCGGCAGTCTTTTCGGCCCTCTCAGTCAACGGGCTTTTCTCGCCCGACACTGCAGACGCGAATCCGTAGTTGCCGTCTGTCAGGTGGAGCATCTGCTCTGCAAACGATCTCATTTCGGGCGTGGGCTTAAGTGAGTATCCAGATTCTGGCATAGCATCCAGGTATTCCTTTGTGTATGCTTTGGCACGCTCCCACTCTTTTACAAGCTCTTCGGTTGACTGAGCTCCAGAAGTTAATGAGACCAGGGAAAACAAAACGACTAATGCGAACATTATTTTCTTCATGATTGATTGGGTTTGAGCCTGCCTACCAGCAGGCAGGGGGCCAAATATAAACACCTCATTCCCTTTTAACACCCTTTTAAGACGTCTTTAATCTCTCGTTTATTCTATCTCCGTTGCTTGCTTAAAGGTGATTTCATGATAGCGGAAATATACTGTTCACTCGTCCTCGCCCTTTCGCCAACCGATACCCTGCAAGTTACTATTGACGATGCAGATCGCAGGTTTGCACAGAAGAATCTCATGGCGCTTGCTTCAGGCTACAATGTTGAGGCTACACGCGCACTTGAAATTCAGGCAAGGCTTTACCCAAACCCGGTGGTATCGGCAGAAATAAACCTGTACGACCCGGACAACAAGGAATACTTTCATGCGGGTAAGACCGGTCAGAAGCTCATTGCCGTAGAACAGTTGATCCTGCTGGGCGGAAAGCGTCGCGCGGAGATGGCCTTAAGTCGCCAAAACTCGATGATATCCGAGTATGAGTTCGAAGATCTGCTTCGAAATCTGAAGCTGGAATTACACAGCAACCTCTACGGTGTCTACTTCAATCAACTTGCCGTTGCAAAATTCAACCAACAACTATCGCTGTTGGACAGCATGATCGTTTCATACGAAACGCAGGCCACACGTGGGAACATTGCGTACAAGGAGGTTATCCGTCTGAAATCAGTTTACATCAGGATTAACAACGAGAAAACCAATTTCATTACAGAGATCCTGGATCAACAGGAAAAGCTTCGGGTGTTGCTACAAACCGAAAGTTTCGTTGATCCGCAGCTCAACAGTGCAGACCTGTCGCGATTCGAAAAACAAACTACGGTCGATAGCCTGATAACGGTGGCATATGATCATCGTCCGGACTACAGGATATCCAAAGCCACGATCAACTATGCCAACCTGAACCTTCAATACCAGCAAAAACTGGCGGTACCCAATCTCAACCTCGGCGCGGCATACGATCAAAGAGGCGGAGCATTTATGAACCAGGTGGGACTGACGTTGTCGATGCCGATCCCGCTGATACATCGCAACCAGGGAAATATAAAGTCGGCACAATACCAGGTGAAGATCGTCGATGCCCAGGAGTTGCAGCTACGAAGCCAGATCAGTGCCGAAGTAACAACCTCGTGGATGTCATTGAACAGGAACGTGCAGGAATATCAGAAAGCGCGATCGCTGTACAACGCCGACTTTACAACGGTCTTCAATGGCGTTTCGGAAAACTTTCAACGTCGCAACATCACACTGCTGGAGTTTGTCGACTTCTTCGAATCATATAATGAAACGCTCGTGCAGTTGAATCACATGGAGCGTAAGATCGCTGAATCCGTTGAGCAGCTGAATTACTCAATCGGTTACCCTTTGTACTAAGATTATGAAAAGATTACTCGTATTGATGGCCCTGCTGGCTTCATGTCATTCGAAAGAACCCATAGAAGAAAAAAAGGGATTCGTGATCACAGATAAGATGTTTAGTGAAAGCGAATTTTCCGAGGTCGTATCGAAGCCGGTTCGCAACGAGATCAGGCTGTTCGGGAAAGTGGTAGCCGACAATAACAAACTGGCGCACGTATTTCCAATCGTGAGCGGGAATGTGGTCAAGATACATGCAGAGCTTGGAGACCAGGTAAAACAAGGGCAGGTACTGGCGACGATCCGTTCGGGCGAGGTCGCGGAGTACGAGCGCGAACGAATGGACGCGTTGAACGATGTGGCCCTCGCTGAAAAAAATCTGCAGGTCGCAAAGGATCTGCTCGCGGGGAAACTGGCTTCTGAAAAAGATCTGCTGGCTGCCGAACGTGAACTCGAAAAGACGAAAGCAGAGCTTCAACGCATCAACGAGATATACAAGATCTATAATTTACAAGGCGGCGCCCTCTACAATATCACGGCACCGATCAGCGGCTTCATTATCGAAAAAAATATCAACCAGAACGAGCTCATCCGGAGCGACGAAGGAGATAATGTGTTCGCGATAGCACAGATCGATGAGGTTTGGGTGTTGGCAAACGTCAACGAATCGGAAATAGGATTGTTCGAGCCGGGCGTCGACGCTGCCATTCACACGATCAGTTATCCCAACCGCGTGTTCAAGGGAAAGGTCGACCGCAAGTTCAACATACTGGATCCAGCCACGAAGGCAATGAAGGTTCGGATAAAACTCCCGAACTCCGATCATGCCTTGAAACCGGAGATGAGTGCCACGGTAACGCTGAGCTACGAAGAAGCGCTCACTCTTCCCTCGGTGCCGTCCACTGCCGTGGTGTTCGATAAAAGCAAATATTGGGTAATGGTGTTCAAAGACCGCGAGCACATAGAGACGCGGCAGGTGGATATCTATCGCGAGCTTGGAGGCACAACATATCTCACTGGCGTCGAACCGGGAGAAAAGGTCTTCTCAAAAAATCAACTGTTGATCTACGATGCCATAAACGATTAAGCGATGAACAAACTGATCAAGAACATAATCTCGTTCTCGTTAAAGAATCGTTTCTTCACATTCTTTTCAGTAGGACTGCTGGTAATTGGCGGCATCTATAGCTACCTCACCATTCCCCTCGAAGCATTTCCG
>DASRSO010000270.1:0-14420 GCA_035656375.1 Cyclobacteriaceae bacterium
AGTTGCATCATGCTCAAAAATCACCTGGTAGGCGCGCTCAGAAATTTCATCAAGTACAGGAGTTTTAACTTCATTCACATCGTGGGACTTGCCGTCGGTCTTACGGCTGGCATTTACGTTATCTACTATGCCCGGCTCGAATACACGTACGACGTATTTCACGAGAACGCAGACCGGGTGTACCGGGTCGCAACCGGAAGGATAAGGGACGGCGGGGAAATTTCGAGATTCGCCGCGACGTTTGCCGGTTTATCCCCGGCGCTCCGGGATGAGTATCCGGAGGTCGAAAGTGTGGCGCGAATGTTCAAGCGTTGGAGGGGCGGAGTGATCTCGTACGAAACAACCCGGTTCAGGGAACAAGGAATATTCCACGTCGACTCGGGTTTCTTCAAGGTGTTTAGCTTTCCGCTGATCAAAGGAAGTGCCGATGAGCTTCTGACACCCGGAGTTGCTTTCGTGGAAGAAATAACAGCCAGGAAATATTTCGGCACTGAAGATCCTGTGGGAAAAAGGATAAGGTTTGGAGGTGTAGATGGTATCGAGGAGTATGAGATCAGGGGAGTGGTTCGATGTCCTGAGAACTCGAGTATTAAATTCACTTTCCTGTTTTCATACAATGACCTCGCAAGATTTCTCGGAAGTGATCATCTGAACAATTGGATGTGGCTCGACTATCACACCTTTGTAAAACTGAAAGATGGAGTGTCTGCTGCAGGATTTGAGAGCAAGCTGCCCGCACTCTTAAAGAAATACAAGGGCGAACGGGCTTCAATCCTGAGTTTGGTATTACAACCACTCACCGGGATATATTTCAAATCAAGTGCAGAGTTTGAAACAGGGATCACCGGCAACGAAGACGTGGTTCGGATCATGCTTATCCTCGGTATCACCATAGTGGTTATTGTATGGATGAACTTCGTAAACCTCTCGACATCACAAGCGTTAAGCCGGGCAAAAGAGGTTGGAATACGGAAGACACTTGGCTCGTCGAAGAAGGATCTGGTGCTGCAATTCCTGGCAGAGACGGCTGTGTTGAACCTGGCGTCTGTGGTGAGCTCATTCCTTCTTTTGTGGGCTTCACTTCCATACCTGAATCAATTAACGGGGAGATCAATTGAGATCGGCCAGCTTTGGCAGTACCTCGTGTTGTTTTTTATTTGCGGAACATTTGTGATGGGCACGTATCCAGCATTGCAGCTTGCGGCATTTCATCCGCTTACCGTGCTTAAGGGATTCTTTAAACCGAAGGAGGGAGGAGCATGGTTACGTGAAGGCTTTGTAGCACTGCAGGCGCTCGTTTCCTTTTCGTTGATCGCATCAATCATGATCGTGATCGATCAAATGAAATACGTTTCGTCGCGCGAGATTGGAATATCGATCGGGAAGACGCTGGTTGTTCGCACTCCGGAAGTAGTAAACGACTACCCGAGTTACTTCGCTTCGATCGAATCTTACAAGGCAGAGCTTGGCAGAAATCCAGCTGTAGTCAGTGTCAGCACGTCGGCCGATAGCCCTGGCGAAGATGTGAACTGGATCGGCGGAACGCGACGACTTGCTGCCGAACCCCGGGAAAGCATGCCCGTATCGAGGTCGATCATCGATAAGGACTTCATAAAGGCAATGGGCCTGCAGGTGATTGCAGGTGTGGGCTTCGATCAAAATCATCATTCGCACGACATATTGTTGAATGAAACCGGTGTGGCTCAGCTCAACTTCGAAAACGCTGCCGCAAGCATCGGCCAGAAGGTTCTTAGTGGCATCGACACGTTCACGGTAATTGGTGTACTTAAGGATTTTCACCAGGTCAGTCCAAGAGAGGCCATCAGGCCAACGATCTATCATCTGAATCTTGAGACTCCGCGGCTGTTCTTTGTTCGGTTCTCGTCCAACAATTCGCACGAGGTTGTGCAGTCTGCAGAGAGTACGTTCACCCGGTTGTTTCCCGGCGAGCTGTTCGACTACTATTATCTCGATGAATTTTACGATTTGCAGAACACAGACGATCGGCGACTTCTCTCGGTGATCGGTGTGTTTTGCGGCCTGGCGATCGCCGTCTCCGCGCTCGGTCTGCTGGGCCTCACATGGTTCCGCATTTCGCGACAAAAGAAAGAGCTGGCTGTCAGAAAGATCATCGGATCGTCGCAATGGCAGTTGTTTTTCACCGCTTCGAGAAGATTATTTCAAACTACTTTGATCGGTTGTTTGATCGGTGTTCCAGTCACGTGGTACATGATGCTTCAATGGCTGCAGGGATTTTCGGCGCACACGCAGCCACAAATAGAACATTTCGTGATTGCCCTGGTTGCTTCGGTCGCAATTGCGTTGACGGCGGTGAGTGGATACACACTTAAGATCATTAAAACCAACCCGGCGCACCAGTTGCGGCAGGAATAATTTTATAATTTAGGCGACGACAGTGTCGCCATGAACAACTTTGTGACAGTGCTTTGCTGGATCGGTGTTGCCCAGAGCATTTTGCTTGGGGTGTTCTTTGTGTCGCGAAAGGGCGGTCGCGCGTCAGTTTTCCTGGGATTAATGTTTTTAATGATTGGGTTACGCGTCACGAAGTCGATCCTGTACCTGACTATGGGCGATGCTCCGCTGTGGTTGATTAACGCAGGCTTCGCTGCCCATGCGTGTATCGCGCCTGCGCTGTTCCTGTATTTTCGTACAGGCAAATGGCAATGGGCGCACTTCGTTGTTCCTGGAGCTATCCTGTTGTTATCAAACTACCTGACGTTGGACGGATTTTGGTACAGGGGAGGATATGGAGTGTTGTTATATTACACCATAGCATACCTGGCGCTCTCCTGGTATCATTACTTTAAGAATCGTAATCAGCTACAGGGTTTTTCTATTCTTGCGTTGTTGATTGCAGTCAGCATTTTTCAAATAAGTTATTTCAGTAATTACATTTTAAGACTTACTCCTTATGAAGCAGGCCCGGTAATTCATTCGATCATGGTGTATGCGATCAGCTTTATGGTGTTGAAGTCGAACGATTTGATACCCGGTGCGAAGAAGAAGTACACGAACCTGAAGATCAACGACACACAGCTCGAAGAATACAGGACGAGGATCTTATCGGTGATGGAGAGCAAGAGGCCTTACATCGACCCTGGTTTTTCATTGTCGACACTGTCGGACCTCACCGGGATCCAGGCCCACGTTTTGTCTTTTGTTTTTACTGCATCGATCAAAAAGAACTTTCAGTTATTCACCAATTCATATCGCGTTGAAGCGGCGAAGGTCATGCTGTTGGATCCTTCAAAGAAACATTATTCCATTGCGGGAATATCGGAGGAGTGCGGGTTCAACTCGTTGTCGTCGTTCAACACTGCGTTCAAGAAGATTGCTGGTCAAACGCCAAGTGAATTCAGAATACGCAGGAAATGATCATTTCTTATTTCGCCAGTCGTTGCTGCGGGAGTTCCACATGTCAACGTGAACTTTCCATTGACCGTTTACTTTTTTCCAGATCGTGTAATATTTGCTTGAGTTCGGCTGACTTACAACACCGTCGGATTCCGACTGGCTGTACACGAATCCATAGTCGTACGCAAGGTCACCTGCAATCGTGATTTCGACCGGCTCGAGTCTGTGTTTCAGCTGGCGATAGTTGAGTTCGGTCCAGTATCTCCTGATCTCTTCGATCCCGTTGATCGGATCTCTTCCTGGTGCCATCAACACGGCGTCGTCCGTGTACATGTTCGCCATCGATTCGTAGTCGGCTGCTACAAATAGCTTCGAGAAATTCTCACTCTCTTTGAGGATCATTGCCTTGTCGTTCTGGGCTGTCGCAACAGAACAAGCAATCAATAAAATGCTAACCACAGGTAAAGCTTTCATTGGGGTAGAAATCATCTACTAAATGTCCACCAATTAAAACGAAAAATCAATTTTCACCAGGTGAATTCACGACCATAACCCTTTTTACAAGAGATTGCTCGCCATCGCTGATCCGGATAATGTATATCCCTTCGGTGATGTCGATGCGGTGGGTGCCGGGGGAAACCTGTTTGTTAACATGGGCGCGTCCCATCATGTCGACAATCCTAAGGGTTAGGAGGGGAGAATTGGCGGATATGTCGATATAAAGTTCGTTTGGCAATGCCGGCTGCGGATATACGTCCAGCTTCATTGCGGGTTTGTGTTCGATGCCGGTGGTGATGTTCTTTGTGTACTGCACGGGTTTCGAAACACTCCAGCACTTGTCTTCCGATACGGTAGCGGTATAGTTTCCGTTCTCGCCCGGGACTAACATCGGGGTGTTCGCACGTTCGATCGTTACGCCATTCAGTTGCCACGAGATGTTACCTGTGGCATTCACGTAAAGTGTATCCGACTTCAGCTCAACAACCGGTTCGGGAATGCTGATCCGTTCGAGTACAAGTTTGAATCTGGCGTTGCCTTTCGACGCGGGATCGCCCGTAACATCGAATGCATACTGGGTCGACGAGTCGACAACAATTGTGCGGGCGGTGAATTGATCTTTTAAGGTTATGGATTTCACGAGGGGCAGTACTGAGGCGACATTTGAAAATGTAATGGTGTAACGACCGTTTGTGGCTCCATCGATCGATAAGCCGACATTCGCGGTGCAGAACTTCGTGCCGATGTTATTGATTGCGAGTGATACACCGTCACTCGAGATACTTGAAATGCCGAGGTGGTCATTCGCTCTCTTGATCGCGTCGTTATTCATCTCAAATTTTTCGGAGGCCCGGTCGGTAAGAATGATATAAGCCGGATCTTCATAACCATTGCCCTTGATGTTTACGACCAGGTGATCGATCGATTGCCCTTCACGAAGCATTGTACCCTGCTCTGTCGATTTTGCACTTTCGGTAATGATCAAACGTGGATTGGCGCCAACGCTTTGAACCCAGAACGACTGGCCGGGTGCAATCTTCCCACCGGCAAGGCTGCCGACACCGCTTTGTTGTACGGGATCATAGAAATAGTACCGAAACGTTCCGCTCGGGTTCTCCATTACGGAAATCGTGTTGCTTACCTGGTCTTTGGTCCACCCGTCGTTTGCCCACGAGATCGTTGATGCATACGGATTGCCGGCGAGGTTCCATCCGTCGGTATTCGATGACGAAGGGTCGGCAATTAATGTGTATGAATGACTTCCCTGGAATGGATTGCCCGTGGTTTCAAGGGTAACAGGCTGGTCGCCGTTTCGTTGATACAAGGCATAACCGACGCCTTTGAGGATCGGACGTTGATTGTCGGTGTTGGGTGGGGGATAGGCCATCCAGCCACCGGCGGGTTCGTTGTAATAATACATACTTGCATTCGAACCATGCCCGGTGGAGTGACCTTCGAAGTTGCCAGTGATCGGAAAATACTCTTGCCAGTCGGCAACTGTAAGCCCATCGACGGGCGAGGAGAAATATCGATACATGATCGACTTTGGTTCCAGGTATCGTTGAACGTGAACATCACCGGTGATGGAGCCTGTTCCTTCGATGCGTTCGATGTTCGCGGTGTGAGATTCATTCGAGAGCAGCGTGACGAATCCATCGGCTGCGATCTCTCCATTCTTTATTTTCAATGCTTGCTGTACTTGCATCGAAGTGCGAACGGTTACTTTTCCGCCGCCGGTCAGGTCCTGCGTAAAACGTGAGACTTTATTCTGTTGATCGAAGTACAGGTTGCTGTTCTGCCCGGAACTCGAACTGATCTCCATGCTGCCGCCGTTTATCGACAGCTTTCCGTTTTCATTCAATGAATTAATGGAGTTCGCGACAACGAGATTGTTGTTGCCAATACTTACGGTGGAACCAGCGGCGATCTTTAAGTCTCTCGCGACGCGAATATTGATCGGGTTACTGCTGGTGTTGGTGAATACGACGTTTGTTCCTCCGGCGGTGGTGATGTCGAAGAACGATGGATCGCCGCCGGTTGAAAAAGTTTGGGTGCCGGGTTTGTTGGCGATAATACTTAGAGCGCGTGAGCCTTCAACTTCTCCGGGTGTTCCTGCGTGCGTGTAGTTGCCGGAAAGTGAAAGTGTCGATGAGTTGCCTTGTGCACCCTGGATGGTCGAGCCCGGTGCGATCTGCACGTCGCCGGCGATGGTGGTTGTCCCGGCACCGAATGTTTTAATGCCGGGAGACGTGATCAGCAAAGATCCGTACGAACCGGCGGGGAGGTTGAAGTTGGCGACTTTGTATTCGATGATACTTTGAGGTGACACGGAGATGAATTCGGGTAACGACGGATGTTCGAGAATGACCTTCGCGGTGCCTTGCACTTCAAGCCTTGCGGTCAGGTTGTTGTTCACTGTGAACGTTACACCGGATGGGATCACAACTTTCGAGGTAGAGCCGCCGATTGCCCAGTTGCTGCTCATCGATGCTGCCGATCTGTTCGATACATAGTAAACATGGGAGTCGCCACTGAATGATGCCGGCCCGGGACCTGATCCGTCGGGACCGATTCCCCACGTGGCGATGTCGTGAAGATTTCCAGAGCTCTTGGAATAGAATACATAGGGGTTGCCCGTCGATGCGTTCACGGCTTGTGATGCAATGGAAAGATTTCCTGTGGCATCGACAGCTTTAACGGTGTAACTATAGATTGTAGAAGGCGACAGGCTGTTAGCGGTGTACGCGGGGATTGACGAGGTCCCGACTTTCGTTCCGTTTACATACACTTCGTAGCCGGTAACCCCCACGTTGTCGGTTGATGCGGTCCATGTTAATGTTGCAGTGTTGTATACGGATGTTACGTTAACATTGGTTGGTTGTGATGGCGCGACGTTATCGGCCAGGGTAGTGGCGTTAGCGGTGGTGTTGGTGAAGTCGGAGGTGCCGTAAACTTTCAGGGTTTTAACGCGGTAGAAATATTGAGTTCCTGGTTTGAGGTTGGTGTCCTGGTAATTTCTTGTGGTAACGGTGGCGATGTGTGTGTAAGGTCCGGACGAGCTTGTGGCGCGGTGAACTTCAAAAGACGTAAAGCTTTCGAGATACGGTTCGAGAAGGTCGCGGGCAACACTCATTATGTAGATGTGACCGGCATCGTTTACGTGTATGTTGTCGCCCGAATTGTATATCGGTTCAATATAGTAATCCGCTGTAGCAAGTTCGTCGAAGGTATCGATGGTGTGGTCGCCAAACATCGTTCGGATGGACTGGGTTTGTGTGAAAAGGACTGCCCGTTTATCGAAAGGTTCTATAGCACGTGGCTGGGTGGTGGTTACAAACAATGGGATCCCGCGGGCATCGATGATTGATTTGATTATCGAATAGTTGTTCATCGTTACTGAATTGGAAATGAACGCAGCTGCATCATTTGCCGGGAGGTTCACGAGTATTACGTCGGGGAAATCAGACAACGCCTGCGTAACGTTCTTACCTGCAACGCCTGTTGAATATTGTGGGTAGGGGAGAACGTTTTCAGTTCTATAGCCCCCGGTTCCGTAATTATTGATAGTTGACCCGGGCAGTCTTGTATTCAAGTATGTGCGATAACGGCCAACCCAGCCGTTGTCCTTTACGGGAATTGTTGATCCAATCCCTTCTGCAGTAGATGATCCCAATACGGAAATTTTTATGCCGGCAGTATACGTCCACGTGAGATTGATCTGTGTCATCCCGGCCTGTGTGGCGGTTAACGTTGCTGGTTTAGCTGGCAGACCTGGCAGTGGATTGTTTGCATAACTCCTTAGCGATGTGAACGGGATGTTTACAAACGTTGTCCCTTCATCGAGCCCGGATGTTGTTCCTCGCCATTGTACATCGAGCCTGTGATTTTGATTGTACTCCATGTACCTCACGGTGATGCGATGCGGTCCCATGGCAAGGCTTATGTTTGAACTGGTCGACGTATTTTCGTTGTTGCTGTTTGATGCGTCACCGGTGAAATCGCTACAAACGAGGGCGTTATCGACATAAAGAAGAGCGGCGTCGTTGCTGATGGTTTGAAACTGGTAGACCCCCGTGGTGTTCACATTCAGATATCCATCGTATTCGACGATAAAGAAATCATTCTGACTTAACGGCACTCCACCCGATCCGAGAGTGAACGTACTAACCTTCCCGGTTGCTTCCTGGTTGAAGGACCATGTATAGTCGACGGTGTATGTTCCGGATTGAGCGTTGGTAAAGTTGAAGGCGCCATTTACGCCGGTGAGATTTGCGGCGCCGATTTCCGCGCCGTCGGAGTCGCGAATGATCTTTCCATAACAATCGACGTGTGCGAAAGCAGTACTGTTACGTTTGAAGATGACAGATGCAAACAGCACTGTCGAACCTGATGGTGTGTTAAACATCCCCGACCAGTTAGGGTTTGTTCCCGTTATGCCGCCGACGCCTGTCCTGACATTTGTGGGATACGGAGAGCCGAAAGCATTCGACGACCACGGCACCATCCTGATATCTGGCGTACCACTGTTCAACCATGTGCCGGTCTTGTATCTGTAGAACACGCCATCGATGCTTAGGTTTATCACAGCCTGCATGCTCTTCGACGAAACATTTCCGGCCATATCGATGGCGGCTACAGTGAAATAGTAGATTGAATTGACCGCAAGATTGGGGATCGTATATGTGGTGCTCGTACTGTGCGTGTTGATGGTAACGTTACCGTACTTCACCTGGTACTCACGAATACCGGAAGCGTCGGTTGATGCCTGCCAGGCGAGTGTGACGGTGTTGAGTGCCGTGTTCTCCACAACGAGATTAAGTGGTGTAGTGGGGGCGGTAGTTTCATTGAGTGTGGTAACGACCAGGCTTTGTGCCGGATCCGACATTGATTCGCCGGGAGCATAAGGGCCGTTGGCGGTGCTGTTGATGCCACGGATCTTATACGAGTATGTGGAGTTGGGAAGGAGTTGTGTGTCGTGGTAGATGACTGCGTCTTCGTCGGTTGTGACGATGAGGTCCCAGGTGCTGTTGGTTGATTTCTTGCGGAGTATTTCGAAGCCTCGTTCAAGACGGGAGGGATCGCGCCAGGTGAGCAATGCCGAGGTGGGGGAGGTGAGCTGGGCGGTGAAGTCCTCTGGTTTGACCGGGGCTAAAGGGGTCTGACTCCACGCGAGAACGGGAATAATAAGCAGCAATAGCGCGCTTACACGGGCAGCGTGAGACATAGCCAACTAGAGACGAACTTGTATAGACAGGGTATAGGGGACCCATAGTAATGTTAAGAAAAATTACAGGGAGGTCAAAGGATACGTAACCCCTGTTTTTTACTGTAGCTGTTGAGCAGGTATTACCTCTTCTTGAATTTCAGATCTTTATCGTGATTACTGGATATTACGCATAAGGGATAGTCTAGGCGAAGATTCCAATATGCCGATGAGTTTTGTGATTAAGTGAGTTTTATGGTGAGGGTGTTGATTTAAAGTGTGGGCCTTTAGGCCACCCGTGAGAATTCGAATGTTTTTCACGCGGGGTTTTAAATTTATGAATTCACAGTAACGTTTTGAATATGCAACTGGAAAGGATCATATCTGACTTGTACAACGACTCCCAGAAGACTCCAATACGTGGATTATCCGCAATTGCCGAAATGGAGAAATATCTAAAGCAAGCGTATGAAGGACGTTACCTCTTTGAATTAATCCAAAATGCCCGGGATGCAAATCGCGTTTCCAATTCAGAAGGTGAAATTTACATAGTTCTTAAAGATAAAGTCTTGTCGGTCTCAAACACTGGGGCACCGTTCACAGAGCAAGGAATCGAGGGAATTACCACGATCGGTCAAAGTACTAAAGCCAGCCAGGATTTCATTGGTTTTAAAGGCATTGGATTTAAATCGGTGCAGGAGGTAACAAATACTCCGCGAATTGTCACCTCGTATGGGACAATTGTTTTTGACAGGGAATTAACGCTTAACAGGTATCAACGCAAGGTAAAGGAGCATCAGTTGCCATTATTTTATTTTCCTCATTTCGATCATCAAAAGCTGACTAAAGAAGAAGAGGATGGGGGTATAGTAACCAGAATAAATCTTCCCATTAAGGACAGTATTGATGAAAATGATATCGTCGACGCCATGGAGAAACTCGATGCGAGGCAGTTAATACTAATGGGGAACGTGCGCATGTTAAGTTTTCATTCTGCCGAAAAATCAATTTCATTTAACATATCTCATGAACAAAGCCGGAACCGAATTACGGTTGTTAAAAATGAGGAAGAAATATCTCGCTTTAAGAGCTTCACCACTTCGAGAGCGAACGCAATACCGCAAGAAGTAATCGAGCAACTGGAAGGCCGGGAAAAAGAGGTGTTTGAGCAGTCAAATACTGTCGATATCAGTATTGTGTTTGCGCTTAACGAGCGAGGCAACATCATCCTGTCTGATCGGTCTAAACTGTATTTATTTTATCCGCTCGAGATAACTTCTGGTTTCCGGTTCATTATACACAGCTACTTCGTTGTAAACCCTGAGAGAAAGGCTTTGCGGGATTCTCGGGTTAATGATTTCCTGCTGGACGAAGTGGCTAAATTCCTTAGTTCGGAAGTGCTTGTTAAGTTACGCGCTTCGAATTCAAACACCACCACCATTTTCACATTTGTGCGTAACCCGGATGCAAAACTTGATCCGTTGTATGACTCTTTAGTTGAACTCCTTTCTACTCAGAAATTTATCTATGATAGTCAAACACGGCGATATTTCTCACCTGAAGAAGTGGTTGTAGCAGATGGGTTTGATCGAGGGCTATTTCCCAACGGGCAGTTAGGCGAAAAGCAACTGGTTTACACTGAGGACGAGGTGACGCGTGATTGGCTTCAGAAGGAGTTTGGCGTAGAGTACCTGAGTTATGAACGTATCGCCGAAGAGATTGAAGCCGAGTGTGTGAGACAACTCAAAGTCAGAAATGTTAGGTTTTTCCAGACGTTATACAACTATGTTATCAAGCATCATCGAATAGACCTGTCGGGCAGAAAAATACTGTTGACTCAGCAAATGACTCTTGTCTCAGGTGAAGATGATGTGTTCTATCGCGGGAAAGGAACTATTGATCTGTCTAATAAGATTGGAAAATATATTCAATTTATTCACCCGGAAATCAAGATATCAGACTTACGCGAGGGAAGAAGCCGGACCGGTATATTAGAGTTCAATACGTTTGAGTTAACTCGGAGATTACTAAAGCTGTATAAAATGGAGGATGTGCCCAGGCACGACATCCTTAACGCGTTGTTTCAACTGGAGCTTGATGGGAAATCAGAACTTGAAATCAAGGAAAAAGTATTTCTGCCGGTAGAAGGAGGCCATTGGCTTCGGCCGCTCGTTAACCCAATCTACATCCCATCACCTGAATTGCGCGCACTTTACCCAAACGGAAATTTTATTGACTATACATTTTTCGATTCAAAGGATTTAAGCGTTGTTCATTTGTTTCTAAAGCTTTGCGGCGTATGGGATATTCCAGCTGTTTATATTTCTGATGCGATAGTACGGGTTAGGCCAAATGAAAACCGCGAAGGATTGATCCAAAAGATATCGTCCCTTTATTCGAGACCCTTCCAGATTAAAAACGACAGGTTTATGGACAAACCTGTCGAATACAACGCGTGGTTTACCCAAAAGATCATTGAAAATTGGGATCGATACAATTCTTTCGTTTGTGCAGATGTGGTCCCATTTCAATATACAAGCCATCACGGCACAAGTTATAGGCGACCTGGCTCTGAAGATACGGTTATGCAACTAACTAGTTTTCATGAGTTCATGATGAAAGAACCTTGGATATTTATTTCATCTAGTACAATAAATGTAACGTCTGATTCGGTTGTTGGGATGGATCCAACCGATTATATGCAGGCACATAATCAAATTGTTAAACGCAACCTGAAAGTTTTGTCGGTGAGTTACCCTAGAAGTAAACGCCTTATTGACTCGCTACAAATTATTCACCTGGATGGCGACAACATTGAAGATTACGTTAGCCTTCTCGAAAACTTTCATCGGCAATTTGCCAATTCAAAAATTGACAAGAAAGAGTTATCAGATCTTTATGGCAGATTGTTAGGTAAACTTTTTGAATTCTACTATTTCAGAAAAAATCAAGGCGTCGATATCAGTTTACTCAAAGACGTAATGTTCTTGTCGGTAAACGAGGTAACAGGGGAATATTTGTGGGAGAAGGCAGGAAATATATACCATCTGGACAGAAAGATAAGCTATGACATGTTACCGACAAGCGTTAAGGTGAAACTACAACCTCAATTTACAGTAAGAGACAAAGGTACATTCGGGAAAATAGCTGCGAAGATCGGACGAAGTATTTCAAGCTCGGTAAGAAAGGAATTGCTTCCGGGCGTTAAGTCGACGAGCGCGGGGTTGCCGTTACTCTTAAAGGAACTGCCCGAGTGCCTGGCAATAGTCGAGAATTTTTTAGACGTCGTTTTTAGCAGACAACAGCTTGAGCTCATGAAAGATATTATGGTTTTTGAAAGCTCCGAGGTTCGGGTAAAAATATCAATTGACCAAAATTATACGACCGACATAATGTCAACTTATTATGTAGATGAAGACGACAGCTATAACATTCACATAGTTAAAGATACACTGGTAAATCGCAACAAGGTTTTGGCTGATGCGTTATGCGAAGTACTCGTGAAACTGCTCGATCGCGATTTGAAGAAACTCAACACCGAAATTTTTCGCTACCTGGGCTCCGATGACAAAATTTCTTATCTCAAGGATTTTGAGATTTCCGATGATCGTCTCGCGGACATAAAGAACCAGATATATTCCCGGATGCTTAGCCCAATCCAGTTTTTTTGGGATGCGGTACTTTACTCGAAAGGCATAACCGACAGGGCGATATTTCAGGATGATAATGTTGACTTGAATGAACTTGCCAAACTATTGTTGGTGCCTCGAGGCGATTTACAAGAATTTGACAACGATTTCGATTACACGTCCACAAGTCAGCCCTCCAACCGACTCCACCTGGTAAATCTCATGAATACAGCCAGTTTGTCATTGGAACTCCTGAATGAATACTTGTCACCAAGGATTTCTTTCGCGTTTTTTTTTGAAGCGCAGCTGGTGCAATTGAAAAATCGGTATCAGAGCAAGTTTGAAACGGTTGTTTATAATTTCCTAAAAAAGAAGTCGATATCTGACCAGCAGGAATTGCCACGATATATGGACAGGTATGACGCGATTACTTTCAGAATACCTGAAAATGCTTTGGATCTCGACATACTTTTTTTCTTTGTTAATTCCTTGAAAGAGTTCTTTCCAGACATACACGACGTCGATCAGATCATTAAGATCAAGGCAACAATCGACCTGAAGAATTACTTCGTTCGAAACCTTTCAGCGTTCAAAAAGGCTATTGGAAATGTTTCACACTCTGACCCGGATGTGGATTTGTTTTTTTCTGACTACAAAAGGCGCAGCTTGATGTATTTCGGACACGTTGAGGCCCTTGTTGCGGATTTCAGAGCCTGGCTTGAGTTGAAGCAAACCAAGACGAGAATTTCATTGCCATCTAGCGAAAACCCGAACGAAACTTTGAACGGGGAAATACCGGACGTGATCATATCATCTGCCGACATGGAGCGGAAGCCGTCAAACGTTTTGCAGCGAAAAGGGGCGGGGAGACGCTTTGATGGATCGGCTAACGACGAACTTAAGTCTAAGATAGGCATGATATCCGAGCGGCTGGTGTTCGAGCTGTTAAGCAAAAAGTACCGAAGTGTTAAATGGGTTTCAAAGAACGCCAGTAAAGTTGACTACAACCATCTTGGATTCAACCCTGAGGGTGATGACTCGCTGGGATACGATCTTTTTTATATAGATGAGAATCAATTCAAATTCTATGTTGAGGTTAAAGGGCGGGCCGATAATTCAAATTCATTTGAAATAACCAGGAGAGAATTAGACTTCGGAAGCGCCAATGCGGAATTCTATAAAGTGATCCTGGTGAACTACGCGCTTGACGATCGAAATCGGAGGTTCCGAAATCTCGGTTGCCTGTTCAAATACAAAGACGGCGAGGACTTCTTCAATAACACGAAATTCCTGGCGAATTACAGGACCTTCGAAATTCAGTTCAAATGATGTACCTTTTTGTTACATAATTTATATTATGTTAAATTGAACTCCGGCTACCTTGCATTTCCCATCCCTTCCTCCAACCTTAGCCCCATCCTCAACCCCACACAAATGATTGTCCTCACCGGCGGCGCCTTCGCAGGCAAAACAACACTCATCAACAAACTCTCTGAGCTCGGACACCCCGTATTCCCCGAATCCGCCCTCATCACCATATCCATGTTCAACGGACTCATCGGACGAACCAAACAGTTCTCCTGGCGCATGACACACACTTCAAAGTTTCAAAAAAGAGTAACCGAACTGGACATCATCAAACTCCAGATCGCACACGACCTCAAACTGAAAAACGTCTTCTGGGATCGCGGACTCCACGACGGAATCGTCTATTG
>DASRSO010000271.1:0-18130 GCA_035656375.1 Cyclobacteriaceae bacterium
TAGCACTCGAACAAAAAGAAAATGCTGCAATTCTCTTCAAGGCAATAGATCGATTGCCCGACAATCAAAAAACGGCCATAGTGCTGTCGCTGGTGGAAGAGCTTCCTCAAAAAGAGATCAGCGAGATCATGAAGTTAAGTGTCGGGGCCGTTGAATCGCTTATTCAACGTGCCAAAGCAAATCTGAGAAAGGATTTAGAAAATTTTTACCCGGACCGAAGGAAATAGAAGTAGATAACGTCTAAACGATACCAAAATGGATAAAGAAAAGTGGAAAGATGATGTTTTGAACAGCCTGCAGGGAATAAAGCGGGCTGAACCGAATCCTTTTCTCTTTACAAGGATCGAGGCAGTCGTTTCACGAGTTCGTGAAGTTACCCCGAACCAGTGGCGCGTAGTTATTGCCGTTGGACTCATATTACTGTTTATAAATGGGTGGACCTTGCTGTCGGACCGGCAGCAGGCAGAACCGTCGTCGCCGTACCAGTTGAACAACCACAACTATCAACTCTACTGAGCCATGAAGCGGGAAAACCTATTATTAACGCTCGTGCTGTTCCTGGTGGCGCTGAACATCGTTGTGGTGGCAAGAACATTCATGCGACAAGGTCCTCCGGGCCCTCCCCCACACGACCGGATCATTATAAAGACGCTTGGATTCGATGAAGAACAGCAACAGGCTTTCGAAGCACTCAAGTTCAAGCATCGCTCGGGTGTGATCCAGATAGAGAAACAGTTTGAGTCGGTACTCGAGCAATACTTCTTACTTCTCCCTAACGAAGATCAGTCTAAGAAAGACTCCCTCGACGCGATCATCTGCGACCTCGAACGCCGGAAGGCCGCGGTCACATTCGAGCATTTCCGTGAGCTTCGCCAGTTATGCCGGCCGGACCAGCAAAAAACCTTCGATAACTTCATTCCTGAGCTGTCGAAGTTCATTATGCCGCAGGGACCAAAAAATCTTCCGCCACCCCGAAGGAATTAGAACAAGGTGTCGTCTAAAGGGGAAACGCCTGGAGCACAATGATGTGGCTTCGGGGTAAAACGCACCCAAATGACATACCTGAGAACTACCGGGATTGTTATGACTATCGGCGTCATGACAATCTTCGCATGCCAGAAGGACGATGATGCAGACCCCACCGATAATGCCGACGTACCGGAAGTTTATTCGAAGTTTTATGGCGCCTCCGATGTTTATGTGGATGGCGAGTTTGTGATCATCAAAACCACGGGACTTCCCGATCACAAGAGTCCGTATTACCAGGGGACCCAGTGGAGCAGCTTGTACGAAGCATACAACGGGACCAATTCAAAGTGGGCACAGAATCCCAACAAGATCTCACAGTTTTCCTACACGTTTAAGATTCCATTAAATCCAGCCGTTGATAATGCACACGGAGCAACACCACTTGGCCCGATGGGCGTTGCGATAAATGGTGTGCCGTTCTTCAACCAGTATGCGGCCCAACGCGCAGCACTCACCGATGAGATAAACAGCTTCGATCAATACAACGGCCACCCGCAACAACAGGGCGGTTATCATTATCACATCGAACCGCTCTATCTCACAGTTACAAAAGGCAAAGATGCGTTGATCGGCTTCCTGCTGGATGGATTCCCCGTCTATGGGCCGTTTGAAAATGGTAAGACCGTTACAAACGACCAGCTCGATACTTATCACGGTCATTCACACGCGACGGCTGAGTATCCAACAGGAATTTACCATTATCACGTCACTGCAAGTGATCCTTACATAAACGGAAGCGGATTCTATGGCAAGGCTGGCACTGTTACTCAGTAGTATTATTTTATTTTCCTCCTGCAGGGAAAAGGTGCAGGTTTATGATTTGACTTCGGTTTCTGTACGAAGCGCCCGCGGCATCACGCTTGTGAACGACACAATATTCACCGGAACACTAATCAGTCCGTTCGAAATTCAATCGTACATCGATGGACGGGAACACGGGACCTGGAAGAAATTCTATCCCTATAAGAACATTGCTGAAATACGACGATATGATCATGGAAAGAAAACCGGTGTCTACCAGTCATGGTGGGAAAACGGACAACCACGTTCCGAATGGCATTTCAGTAACGATGAATACAACGGTCTCTGCATGGACTGGTCGAGAACGGGGCAGCTGATCCGGAAAATGAATTACAAAAACGGTCATGAAGAAGGCACACAACAAATGTGGGACGACGATGGAACAATCAGGGCAAACTATGTGGCAAAAAATGGAAGGAACTATGGACTTACAGGTGTTAAAAGTTGCGTTTCAAAATTTTAAGATTATGGCTATAGCAACTTTATTGATCTCATGTGAACAAAAAGAATCTCTGCCGTACTACAATACGGCCGACCTCACGCCGGTGTGGGAAGAAAAGAAGGAAACATTTCACACCGTTGCTCCTTTTTCATTCACCGACCAGGATGGCCGCATGATCTCCGACAATGACTTCAAAGGAAAAATCTACGTTGCAAACTTCTTCTTTACGATTTGCCCGGGTATTTGTCCGAAGCTAACATCGAACATGAAGCTTGTGGCCGATGAGTTCGAAGACGACGATCGTGTTCGTTTCATCTCTCATTCCGTAACGCCAGGTATCGACTCGGTGCCAAGATTAAAGAAGTATGCCGATCGTTTTGAGATCGACAGTAAACAGTGGCGACTTGTTACGGGGGAAAAGGAAGAGATCTATGCGCTCGCCAGAAACTCGTACTTCGCCGAAACTGAACAGGGATTTCAAAAAAACACGGATTTCATTCACACCGAACATTTCATGCTGATAGACAGCGAAGGTCATGTTCGTGGCGTCTACAAAGGCACGCTGGAGCCCGAAATGGTCCGCCTGGAAGACGATATAAGGCTTCTTCTCTCCCAGCTGTAAATTTTAACCTAATTTGTAGTAATTATCTCAACCCGCGATTTAGTTTTGCCGTATAAAAACTACAAATCAGGGTAAAATGAGCAAATACCAGCTTGGCGAATTCGAGGAAGTGGTACTTCTAACGGTCGCCATCCTTAATGGAGAAGCCTATGGTGTCTCGATAATAGAAGAGATTGAAAAGAGGCTTAAAAGAAAGGTCAGCCTCGGAGCCATGCAGACGTCTTTGCGCCGTCTCGAAGACAAGGGCTTCCTGAAATCGGAATTGGGAGAGGCTACGAAGGTGCGGGGTGGTAAAGCGAAGCGATACTTCTCACTGACAAACTACGGCAAAAAGGCTTTAAGGGAATCGAAGGAGCAACGCATGGGCTTGTGGAATGCAGTTCCAGAATTCGTATTGAATTGAAATGATAGATCCACCTCGTTTAGTGCTCGGGTTTTTCCGTTGGTTTTGTCATCCCGATTGTCGCGATGACATAGAGGGCGATTTGCTTGAGATCTTCAACAAGAATGTGGAAGCCAAAGGGCCGCGGAAAGCGCGATGGCTGTTTGTAATTGGCGTATTAAAATTATTCAGGCCGGGCATCGTCAGGCCACCTGGATCGGGCAGGTACTTAAACAGATACGGTATGTTCAAAAATTATCTCTTCACGGCGTTTCGCAACATGAAGCGCGAGAAGCTCTTTGCTTTTATGAATATCACAGGGCTCGCAATTGGAATTGGTTGCGGCTTCGTGATCTACAAGATCATAACCCATGAGACGAGCTTCGACGCCTATCACAAAAATTACAAGAATACATACAGGCTGATCACTGAATTCAATCATCCGCAATACGGCACGGGTTGGAGCGAGGGTCAGATTCATCCGCTGGGTGAAGCGTTAAGGAACGATTTCCCGGGTATTGATGCTGTGATGACCTACTACGCGACAGACGCGCAGGTATCAATTGTGGACAAAGACGGCACGGTCGACCGGTTTCATGAATACAAGGGTGTGGCTTATGCCGAACCGAACTTCTTTAAAATTTTTGACTACGATTTCATTATCGGGGATCCCGACAAGGCACTTGTTAACAAAGGCAGCGTTGTGATCACAGAAAGCCTCGCGATGAAATATTTCAAGCAACCGGCCAGTGAGGTTGTTGGCAAAATTATAACCATCAACAATGTAGCCCCATTGCAAGTCACAGCGGTGGTTGCAGATCCTCCTTCGACAACTGATTTGCCTTTCACATTGATCGGCAGCTACAAAGATCAGCCCGCGTCTAATCCATATTTCCACGACGGCACCGATTGGAATGAATATAATTCCAATACCAATTGTTACGTGGTCACCTCCGAAACAATGCCGGCGGAACGGCTTACACAGTTGCTTCCTGATTTCCTCTCGAAATATTGTGGCAAGGAGCGGGCGTCGTTCGCTAAGTATATCCTGCAGCCGTTGTCAGAACTCCACTATGATACGCGAGTGTCGAATTACAACAAGCGCATGATAAGTAAAACTATGTTGGGTGTCATTGGCGCGGTTGGCTTTTTCCTGGTGATCAGTGCGTGCATCAATTTCATCAACATGTCGACGGCACAGGCGATCAAGCGTGCGAAGGAGATCGGGGTGCGAAAATCATTAGGTGTTAAAAAAGGTCAGTTGATTGGACAGTTCCTTAGCGAAACGATCTTCATTTCATTTCTCTCGGCAATTGTGGGGGTTATAATCGCACAGTTTCTATTGATGCTTCTTGAAGGTATCCTTGGATATCAGCTCAGCGTACAGTTACTCAAAAACCCGAACGAATTGTTGTTCATAATAATAATGGTGATCGGCATCGGGCTGTTATCAGGATTTTATCCGGCGCTGGTAATGGCTGGTATGAATCCAATCAAAGCCCTGAAGAACTCACTTACGGTACATGGCAGCTCGGGACTGATGTCACTAAGAAGAACTCTCGTGGTTGTTCAATTCATTATCTCACAGGTTTTGATCATCGGAACGATCGTAGCTGGCCAGCAGATGAATTATTTTCTCGGCAACAACGAAGGTTTTAATAAAGATGCTGTGTTGGTTGCGAGGATCCCCCGTACCACACCTGAAAAACGGGAAGCCCTAAAAACTGTGATGGAACAACAGCCGGGTGTGGAGATTGTAAGTTTGAGTTGCGCCAGCCCGATGGCAAACTTTCGCGTCGAAAACGAGATAGAACACCCGTCGATCACCGCAGACCAACGTGTAGGCGGTAACCTGAAAACGGCCGACGAAAACTATATTGATTTGTTTCACCTCAAGTTGATCGCCGGCAGAAATCTTCCGCGGGAAAAAGACACTTACGAAGCGGTGGTGAACAGGAAGCTCACGGAAACTCTTGGCTACAGTAGTCCGGAACAAGCGTTGGGCGATAAGTTTAAGTATTCCGGTGACATGGAGTTCACGATCATCGGCGTTGTCGAAGACTTTCATACGGTATCGCTTCACCAACCTATCGAAAACACACTGCTCTCGAATCTGCCCTGGAACATTTTCGAGATCGCGATGAAAGTAAATATGTCTGGCAGGAATTTTTCGGAAATACAGGGCACGGTCAATGGGATAAAAACCGAATGGGACAAGCTCTTCCCCGAAACCATCTTCGATTACACTTTCCTCGATCAGCAAATTGCGAGGATGTACGAGAACGAAAGAAAGACTTCACAGCTCTTCCAGATATTTTCAGCTGTGGCAATATTTATCGGTTGTCTCGGGCTCTATGGACTGGTGTCATACATGGCCAATCAAAAAACGAAGGAGATTGGTATCCGGAAGGTCCTCGGCGCATCAACGGGCAGTATTTTTTCGATATTCTCGAAAGAGATGCTCGTACTCGTTGTGGTCGCATTCCTTATAGCGGCGCCTATCGGATGGTACGTAATGAAAAACTGGCTGCAGGGATTTGAGTACCAGGTAGAACTATCAAGCCTGTTCTTTATGGTTGCCCTGGGGATCACCATTGGGATCGCGTTTCTCACAATTGGTTACAAAGCCATCGTTGCATCCTATGCAAACCCGGTGGATTCATTGCGAAGTGAATAACGAAATCGCTCAAAAGGAGTATTGAATCGGGACAATATCTTTCAGATAATTGCGTACTGTTGGTATGGTGCGCAACTGTCTCCTATTGCTCCTCATTGTCGGTTTTTATACCGACCTGCACGCGCAATCACGAACCATCAATGGATATGTAAGAGATCAGGCCAATGGCGAGAGCCTGATCGGGGCCACGATCGTTGATACGAAACGCGGCAAAGGCACTACATCCAATACTTTCGGGTTTTACAGCCTGTCTGTCCCCGGCGACTCGGTCGTTCTCTCCTATTCATTCGTGGGGTACTCTTCCAAAAGAATTTCGCTGCGCGTAAAAAATGATACGTCTATTATCGTCACCCTGCAAGGCGGCCGGCTGTTAGATGAAGTTACCGTGACGGGCGAGCGTGCAGAAAAAATCCATGAAACCAGTCGAACGGGTACCGTGAACCTGCCCGTCACGCAAATAAAAAAGGTGCCGACGTTTGCCGGTGAACAGGATGTACTCAAAGCACTGCAGCTTCTTCCCGGTGTTTCAGGCGGCAATGAAGGTTCTTCGAACATACTTGTACGCGGTGGCACTCCCGACCAGACGTTGGTGCTGATGGACGGAGTTCCTATCTACAATCCGACGCACGTCTATGGACTGTTCTCTTCGTTCAATCCCGATGCAGTCAACAACGTGGAGCTCGTAAAGAGTGGCTTCCCAGCGCGGTACGGCGGGCGATTATCTGGCATTGCCGATATCACGCTCCGTGAAGGAAACTCCAATCGCTTCAGTGCACAAGCCACCGCAGGAGTTCTTGCGTCACGAATCGTGCTTGAAGGCCCTATTGCGAAAGGGCGGACGTCGTTCCTCGTTAGCGGCCGCGCCAGTTACCTCACGATCATGAAACCTTACCTCGCAGACATAGTCGGGTCTATCGATGGTTATTCATTTTACGACATCAATGCAAAGATCAATCACAGGTTTAACTCGAAGAACCGACTGTATGCCAGCTTTTACAACGGTGGCGACCACATGGCGTTAGCAGACTCATTCAGTTCTACCGACAGTATAAAAGGAGAGGAAGCCACAGTTACAAGCAAATTTCGTGATGTGATGGAATGGAATAACCTCGTAACCAGCCTTCGCTGGAATCATGAGATCAATGCAACCCGGTTCTTCAACGTTACAGCCTATGTGTCTAATTATAACCTTACCATCGAAAACCAGAGTTCCAGGCACACGGACTTTCAGCCTTCAGGTCGCTCAGAAAATCTTGAATACCGTTATAAATATCTGTCGCGAATCAACGATGTAGGTATCAAGATCGACTTCGATCACATCCCAAACACAAAACATTATATCCGTTACGGGGCTGCACTTATCCGCCACGAGTTCGATCCAGGTATAGGTGCCGCAGCCGGCACGGATTCCCTTGTTACTGCCGTGGCAAAAAATTCCCTGGCAATAACAACAGAGGCTAATGCCTATATCGAAGACGATGTCAATATCACATCACAGCTTAAAATGAACGCCGGTCTTCATACTGTTATGTATGGTGTTTCCGGAAAAACTTACGCAGGCATCCAGCCACGACTATCATTGCGTTATGCATTGCCAAATAATATTGCTGTAAAGGCGTCCTATTCGTACATGCAGCAGTTTCTTCAAACTCTTGTAAGCACAGGCATGGGAATGCCAACCGAGCTCTGGGTACCGGTAACCGACAAGTTGAAGCCACAAAATTCACAGCAGGTCAGCTTAGGCGTCGCACAAACGATCAAACACGATATCGAGATCTCTGTTGAAGGCTTTCACAAGACCATGAACAATCTCCTCGAATATGAAGAAGGCACCAGTTACATGGACAACGACAAGCCCTGGTACGACAAGGTTGAGAGTGGCCGGGGGAAATCGTACGGCGTGGAGGTATTCGTCCAAAAGAAAGTCGGCCGGCTTACCGGGTTTCTTGGTTATACCTTGTCGTGGAACAAACGCCAGTTCGACAACATCAACAATGGCGAGTGGTATTACTATCGCTTCGACAGGCGTCATGACTTTAAGTCAACCGCAAACTTCCAGCTAAATAAGCATTGGGACTTTAGTGTTACATGGATATATGGAACAGGGAATGCGGTTACGGTGCCTATGTCGATCTATGCAGCTAATTTTCCTTCGCCAACAAGTTATCGGAATGGCGTGCCCAATGCAGATGAAGGATTTTGGGCAACGGAATACACTTCGCGCGGAAACTACCGGATGCGGCCTTATCACCGGCTCGACTTCAATGTGAACTACAGTTTTACGACACGTGCGTTCGAGCACAGAATTGCCCTGGGATGTTATAACACCTATAACAGGGCAAATCCTTTTTACTTACAGTATACGGTCGACAATCGCAGGTTTAACCAGGTGACGTTATTTCCGATTTTGCCATCCCTCAGCTATTCAATAAAGTTCTGATGATGAAGAGAGTGGTTTTTATATGTGTGTTGATCGCGCTCGCCGCCTGCAAAGACGAGTTCGACGTCTTCGAGGTGCCCGGAAAAGACTTCAAGATCGCAATACAATCATTCAACGAGGTCGGTCATCCATGGTACATTCAAACAGCCGTGTCAAAATCTGCAGCGCCAATTGGTACACTCGACTCGCTGGCAAATGCCGTTGTTAAAATTTATGAAGACGAAAAATTTGTCGAACAATTGAAGTTCTCAGGCATGAATGGCCATTTTGTTCATCCCGCGATCTTTCGTTCGTCCACCAATTCACCCAGGCCAGGACATGAATACAAAATAACAGTCGAGGCACCCGGGTATCCCATGGCGATCGGGACATACAAACAACCCGAGCCTGTACCCGCAGAGATGACATTCAAATTTCACTCACGACAACGGGCGTCTTATACAAATCTTGAAACCGGGGAGAGTTTCATAACATACCGGATGGCATACGAAGTTACGTTTACATTCACCGACCCCCCGGGCGAGAATTTTTATGATTTCAACCTTGAAAGCGCCGCCACCGAAGAAGATTTTGCGAAGGGAAACATAAGCTCGGAGCTCCTGTATGACCCATTTAATTCCAATCTGATGAGAGGAATGACAGACGACAGTCAAATATCGGAACAGCGGGTTACTTACAAGTTTTTTTACTTCGGATATGAAGCACAGATGTCGCAGTCGCGGTGGTTTAGAATATCGCTGCGCACCATGCCTGCAGAACAGTTTAAGTATAGCAGTAAGCTCATCAAGGGTTACCTGGCCTCGTACGACCCTTACTCACAACCGGTAACAACATATACAAACGTAGAGAACGGCCTGGGGATCTTTAGTGCATACACACCGTACTCAAAGGTCGTCAATGTCACTTTCGAATAACAACCTTCCACCCTTCTCCGCTACTTACACCGTATTTACCCGCGAAACTTCCCTGGTTTATGCCAAAAGACAGGTTCAACAGGCTATTCATGTATGCCACGTCGGTGCCAACGGGCACATCCGAGAATGTGTGACCCAGAAGCATAGTGCCTTCATACTTTTTCTCGGCATCGAAATAGATTGAAACCTTAACGGAATCTTTTACGCCAATTTTTTCCAGGGCTGCCTTGTCGATGTTGGTCCACACGTTGCCATACTGGATATCCAGCACAGGAATGCTGCCTGTAATTTCGTTGCTTGTAACAGTTGGGAGCATACCAGGTAACCTGATAATGTCGCCTTCAAGCAATTTTCCCACCTGCTCGAAGGTAATAGTTTGCGAAGCCAGTCGTGCCCCGGTATATGCATAGACATCCCTTCCGTGAAATGTGTACGACTCACTTGAACCTTTGAGCCTGTTCACAGTCTCGTCGATCTCACGAACGGCTTCTATTCCCATCGACTCGGCGATCAGCGTAAGTGTGCCGTTGTCGGGTGTAACAAAATAGTGGCCGGTCCTGGTCTTCATCACGATCGACTTGCGGGTAGATCCAACGCCGGGATCGACGATGGACACGAACACCGTACCCGCAGGCCAGTAGCTCGCAGCCTGGTTCAACCGATAGGCTGCCTCGCCGATGTTGTATGCCTGTATCTCATGAGTGAGATCGTATATCTGGAGATCATTTGAAACCGATGTCGACACTCCTTTCATTGCTGCCACCGCACCATCTTTGAGTCCGAAGTCGGATTGAAACACCAGTATTTTTCTTTCTTTATTACAAGAGAGAAGTAAAAAAATCAGGGTAATATAGACGGGGTAATTTCTATAGGTTTTCATAACTCTAATTTATGATTTCTGTCGACGAAGCAAGAAAGTTGGCGATGGCCTTTCCCGACACTGTCGAGATGCCGCATTTTGAAAAAACATCCTTTCGTGTAAAGAAAAAGATCTTCATGACCATCGACGAAAAGAAGGCATTCGCAGTACTGAAATTAACACCCGAAGATCAGTCCGTTTTCGGCAGTTCTCCCGATGGATCAATAACTCCTATTCCCAACAAATGGGGCCTCCAGGGTTGGACGCAAGTCGATCTTAAGAAAATAAAGAAGAGCCTGTTTAAAGATGCCGTTACCTGTGCGTGGAATACCGTATCTCAAAAGCCCCAAAGCCCACAACCGCGCCGTCGGTGATCTCTAGTGCCTCGACTATCGCTCTCGTTGGTCCTTTCGCTGCCCATTCTATAAGTTGATTCACTTGTTCCTCGTCGCCTTCGGCTTCCATGTACACGCTGCCCGAAGGTTCGTTAAGAACGAAGCCTTTCAGTCCCAACGACTTTGCCATATCGACTGTGGAGGCGCGATAGTAAACACCTTGCACCTTGCCCTTGACGCGAATGTTCTTGTGGATCATTTCAGAAAATATTAGAAAATATAATCTGTGCTCAGGAATGCCGATTCGCGATTGCGAATGATGTTACCGATGATCTGCTTGTTGGCATCCGTATTTTTCGTTGCGACCAATGTACGGATCGAGAACACACGCAGTGCATCGGCGATCGAAAGTGTACCTTCGGCAGAATCTTTTCTCCCGTTGAACGGGAATGTGTCGGGACCGCGTTGACATTGAGCGTTCAAATTGATACGTCCCACCTGGTTTACGAAGGCATCCATCAAAGCCGCTACACGAACAGAGTCTGTGCCAAAGATGCTCACTTGCTGACCGAAGTTTGAATTCACTACGTAGTCGATCGCTTCCTGGTCGTTTTTGAATGGTATGATCGGAACGATAGGTCCGAACTGTTCTTCGTAGTATATCCTCATTTTCGAATTCACCGGGTAGAGCAATGCAGGATAGAAGAACGAATGATCCGACTCTCCGCCATTTTCATTGATCACTTTAGCGCCGTTGGCAATCGCATCGTTCACCAGGCCCTTCAGGTATTCTACCTTGTCGGGCTCCGGAAGCGGTGTAAGGTTCACTCCCGGTTCCCACGGCATCCCGACTTTAAGTTTCTTCATCCCCTCCATGAACTTTTGTTTGAAAACATCTACGACCTGCTCGTGCACGAACAATAACTTCAGCGCTGTACAACGTTGCCCATTGAATGATAGCGACCCGGAAAGGCATTCGGCAACTGCGTTGTCGAGGTCGGCATCCGGAAGAACGATAGCGGGATTCTTGGCATCGAGGCCGAGAATGGATTTGAGCCTGTGTGGCTTGGGATGAAGTCGTTTGAGGTCGTTGGCTCCTTTGTTAGTTCCGATGAAAGCAAAGACGTCGATACGACCAGTCTCCATCAGTGCACCAACAGTTTCGCGACCCCGTCCATAGATGATATTGATGACACCTGCGGGAAAGCTGTCGCGGAAAGCTTCGAGCAACGGGCGGATGAGGAGTACACCGTACTTCGCCGGCTTGAACACAACGGTATTGCCCATGATGAGGGCGGGAATAAGTGTACTGAATGTTTCGTTGAGAGGGTAGTTGAACGGTCCCATACAAAGGGCAACTCCCAGTGGCACCCTGCGGATCTGTGCCATGAATCCTTGTTCTTCAACAAACTTCGCTGAGTTGCGATCGAGATCTTTCAGTGCCTCGATGGTATCGACAATAGAATCGTACGTCCTGTCGAACTCTTTCTCTGAATCTTTAAGCGGTTTGCCGATCTCCCACATCAGAAGGTTTACAACTTCAGTTCTCCGTTGTTTCATTGCCGCCAGGAATTTTTCGACGTGAGCAATGCGATCGGTAACACTCATGGTTGGCCATGTGCCATGACCGAGGTCGTATGCTTTTACGGCAGCTTCCATTGCAAGCAGGGCCTCATCAGAATTCAGAAGGGGAGTATAGCCAAGGATCTTTTGCTCATATTTTTCACCATTACGAATGTAAACGGGACTTAAGACGGGGCTAAGATTTCCTTTCCAGGTACGCAACTCTCCATTAATGAGGTATTCTCTTTGTTCTATTGCGTCACCAACATTGAATTGTGCGGGGATGTCTTTTTGTGAGGGGAAAATGTTATTCATAAGATTTCATAATAGATACAGACGAAGAAGTGCCGATGCGATTTGCGCCGGCGTTTAAAAGTTCTTCAGCAAACTCTTTTGTTTTTATTCCACCCGAAGCTTTGATGCCTACGCCTTCGGGAACGGATGCACGCATGATCTTTACGTGTTCGGTCTTTGCTCCGTGAGGCGCAAAACCTGTTGATGTCTTTACAAAATCGACACCAGCGTCGGCACACAATTTACTTGCCGTTTCAATTTCTTCGTTCGACAAGTACGCCGTTTCAATGATCACCTTCAATAACTTTTGATGATCGTGGGCGAGCTTGCTGCATTTTGCAATCTCGATCTTCGTCCAGGGTATCCCTGTTTTAAACGAGGTTACATTCCATACAACATCAATTTCGTCGGCGCCGTTCTCAATTGCCCGTTTGATTTCATCGAGTTTTGTTTCGGTCATGTTGTAGCCGAGGGGGAACCCGGCAACGGTGACCAATGCAATCGATGCCGTGCCGATTTCGCGTTCAGCACGTTTCACCCAGAAAGGAGGTACACAAACTCCGAAAAAAGAAAATTGCTTTGCCTCTTCGACAAGTCGATCTATGTCGCCGATTGTAAGAGTAGGACTTAGATTGGTGTGCTCGATACAAGCAGCCAGTGTCAGTGACGAATACCGCATATTTTGCAGTACTTCATTTTTTCCGGTGGACGTTTCTTCGGGGGTTTACGATGACCGAAATACTGGAAGTCGGAATACTGTGGTGTAAGTTTAGCCTTCTCGCTCTTCCTTCTCTGCTTGTTGTTCTCTTCCATCCGGTCGTAGAACTTATCGCGGGCGTCGTACGTGGGTCCTTTTTTTGCCTTCTTTTTCTTCGAGGTTTTAGGAGCGTAGACTTTGGTAGGGAGATTGGGCTTAAGGGAAGTAGACTGCGACTGATTATTGCTTTGTGCGGAGGCAATGAAGCCCGCAAGCAAGAATACGATCGATATGGCTACCCCTTTCATTAGGGTACAAAGATAGGAAATTGTTCAGTGCCGGATGCCGCACTCGCCGCAGTACCTCATTTTGTTGGCCGGGCGGCGTTTGGGGATGCGTTTGTGACCGAAATAGCGGGGGTCGGAATACTGGGGTTTAGACAGTTTTTTTAGGAGACGCTGCTTGTCTTTGGCGGCCTGTTCGATCCTTTCATAGAATTCGTACCGGGCGGTGTGCTTTACATTCTGCTTTCGCGAGGGCGAGAAAAAATGCCGTTTATGCTTCGCTTTTTTGCTTGTGGTGACAAGCATTGAGTTGGTCTCTTTTTGCTTGCCGGGGTTCAGCGACGAAGGCGCGTCCTGTCCGGAAGCAATTCCACAAATAGAAATGAAGAGACAAAACAGAACAATCCTGTTTGAATGCATAGCATGAATCTAACGGCAGGTTGTTTGCTATATTGTAACGTATGAAACGACAATTGTTCGCCCCCCTTCTGATCTTATTACCAGTTCTTTCGCTTGCCCAGGACCCGGAGTCGTATGCTTCGTTGATTTCCCCGAAAGCATTGAAAGAAAACCTGTCGATCATTGCATCTGATGCGATGGAGGGAAGGTTTACGGGGTCGAGAGGGCAAAAGATGGCGGCTGCTTTTATTGCGGATCACTTCGAACGAGTGGGTCTTAAGCCGATCAATAATGGAAGTTATTATCAGCCATTCAGTCTTTATTCATACAAACCAGAAGAAGTGAGTATCAAAACGAAGTCGGCAAGCTTCGCGACGCCCAACGATGTTGTGTTCTATGGAACATCGGGCATTGATGGTGAAAAAGAATACGAGGTCGTTCTTGTGGGTTCGGGCAGTGATGAGGAATTGTCCCAGGTTGTTGTTAAAGATAAGGTGGCGCTGTTGGTTTTGCCCGACCTTACGATGGGAAAGATCGGGTCTCTTATTGGCAAGATCACGATGCGTGACAAGGCGGCGGCGGTCATTTTATATTCGACGGTAGCAGAACCGGAGTACAAAGCATTTATGAATGAAGTTCAGAGCACTCTTTCGGAGGGGGCTATGACTTTGGAGAGGGCCAACCAGAACCAGGTAAAGTTCTATATCGTGAGCAAGGCGGTGGTGGAGAGTTTGTATGGAAGTGTGGAGAAGCTAAAGCCCGCGATTGTGGATCACAAGAAGAATGCGTTGAAGAAGATCAAGCCGGTGAAGGCGATCTTCAAGGCGAGGATCACGGAAGAGATCGTGAAGACTGAAAATGTGATGGGGTTTATGGAAGGGAGTGATAAGAAGGATGAGGTGGTGGTGATCACGGCGCATTACGATCATGTTGGGTTGACACATGGAGAGGCGGACGCGGTGTATAATGGTGCGGATGATGATGGATCTGGAACAGTGACCGTGTTGCAGTTGGCGACGGCGTTTGCGAAGGCGAAGAAGGATGGGCATGGGCCAAGGAGGAGTATTTTGTTTATGACGGTGAGTGCAGAGGAGTTGGGTTTGTTTGGATCGGAGTTTTATACGGATACCCAGCCGGTGATACCGTTAGAGAAGACGGTGGTTGATTTGAATATTGATATGATTGGGAGATGGGATGCGGAGCATGCGGGGAAGCCGGCTTATGTGTATGTAATTGGGGCGGATAAGTTGTCGTCGGAGCTGCAGGAGATCAATGTGAGGAATAATGAGAAGTATACGAAGTTGGAGTTTGATTACACGTATAATGATGTGAATCATCCGACGAATTTATATCAGAGGAGTGATCATTGGAATTTTGCGAAGCATGGTATTCCGATCATTTTCTTTTTTGACGGGATACATGAGGATTATCACAAGGCGAGTGATGAAGTGGGGAAGATTGATTTTGATTTGTTGGCGACGAGGGGGAAGGTGGTTTTTTATACGGCGTGGGAGGTGGCGAATAGGGAGCAGCGATTGAAAGTGGACAAATAAAAAAGCGTTAGTTACTCATGTTTGAGTGCGCCTACCGGGTTGCTTTTAGCGGCTTTCAACAGTACAGACGAGATGGTGGCGAGCATCAAACTGATCAGCAGTACGATCGGGATAACGAAATGCCACCATTGCATCGTTATTCGCTCTGAAAATTTCTCCAGGTATTCTTGTGTGAGATAATGTGCCAGGGGGATTCCCGCCACAATTGCAAGTGCAACGTGCCGGGCCGTAGTACTGACTAAAACAATACCAATCTGGTAAATTTTTGCACCCAAGACTCTTCTTATACCAATCTCCTTTGTCTTCTCGACGACTTTGTTAGAGATCATACCAAGTAAACCGAGGCAGGCAATACCAATCGCCAGGCAGGTAAATACCATAATCTGATTTCGCCATACCTTTTCATTTATGTAATGACGATTAATATTCTCATCCAGGAAGGACCAATGAAAAACGTTTCCCGGGAATATTTTTTTGTATTCCTCGCTGACGCTGTTGATTGTTGCAGCGGGGTCTCCTTGATCCAGGCGCAACATGATTTTGTCTGCAGTAAACCAACTCTTCATCTTATGGTTGTTGAAGAGAACGATTCCGCTGCCTGTGTCTACATCATGATCACCGGAATATCGCAGCATTGGCCGCATACGATACTCCTTGAATACACCTACGAGTTGAACTTGAATCAAACCGTCTTGTGAATCTACCTCTAGTACAGTCCCAATTGCATCTTCCGGGCTGCCTAATCCCAATCGTGAAACCGCTCCTTCGCTGATAATGATTCCACCTGCGCTATCGCGCGCTGCCAGGTTTCTGCCTGCGACCAGCGGCACTTTAAAAAACGGCAGAAAGTTTTCGTCGACAGTTCCATTTGTATTAAAAAAACTAGCACCCTGGGAACCGGGTCTACGCACACCCACGTCCCAGGCGGAACCACTCATTTCTGAAGTGCATTGTGTGACTTCCTGAACACCAGGGATAGCGGCTATCGTATGCTTGAATCCCTCCAATTGAAAGTCAGCATTTTTGTTTCTATACGTTGGGGCATCAATTACAATTACGTTTTCGCGGTTGAACCCAAGATCCATCGACAAAATGAATTCAACCTGGCTGTAGATCATGAAGCCCCATATGATCAATACGGTGACAGCCATATACTGTATTCCCGAAAGCGACCACCATGAAGAACGGCCGGCACTGAAACGCAGGCGTTTTTGATAGAGCATTTGGGGCTGATGTATCCATGAAAGGTAAACCGGATATAGGGTGGTTAGTACTGCTGAAAGGCAAACCACAACGCCGAAGAAAAATACGGTGTGACGATCCGGTGAATGGAAGCGAACGCCTAGAACTTCATGCACCAGCGGGGTGGAAATTTGTAACAATGTTAATGACACTGTAATGGCAATGGCGAACGTCAGCATCGACTCGACCATAAATTGAACGGCAAAGTGCCGTGGGCCAGCGCCGGATACCTTCCGTGTAGCGATCTCCTTAAGTCGTTGTAAGGTGTGCGAGGCATTCAGGCTCACGAAATTACTAATGGCCAAAAACAAAACTGCCACACCAATTGCCTGGAAGATATAGAGCAAGGTTCTTGATTTGGGGGTGAACTCATCTTTTCTCAATTTCTGGCTGAAGGATATCTCATCCAGCGGTTGGATCACATGACTGGCGCTGGTTGTTGTGAGATCGCCAATGATGGGCTTGTAAAGTTTTTCGAGTATAGTGGGGCTGTTTGCTTTAGCCTGCAGGTCATTCCAGTTTGTGCCTGCATTTGTCTTGATGTAGTTATAAAAATTTGGCCAGGCTCTCCGGTTTGCCCATGAATCCACCCATTCGGCGTTAGAAATGGCAATCTGAAAGTTGAAATGGGTATTAGCGGGAAAGTTCTTAAACACGCCGGTTACTGTAAATGGTTTACGATTCAATGTGATCGTTTTACCTTCAGGGCTTTCGTTACCGAAATACTTCTTTGCGATGGCTTCGCTGATAGCGATTGAGCTTCCGCTTTTGAGTATAGTCTTTTGGTTGCCGCTGGTCAGGGGGATAGAAAAGAAATCAAAAAAATTTTCGTCTACCACAACTACATTGTGCTCGTACATTGTGACATGTGTTTGGTCAGGCGTTTCATAGTCGGCGACGAGCCTGGTGTCGATGCCTTCGGTAAGGATGTCTCCGAACTCTGTTTGTAAGAGCAATCTTGTATGGCTTTCGATTTGGGAATTTGATTAGCAAGTGTGGTAGACACGGTACTGCCGACCAGGCCATATGTGTCGTTTTGCCAGGTCTGTCCATCATTGGTCCATTCCCAACGCACGCACACGCGTGCTATTCGTTCGCTGTCGTTCCATTGTTGGTCGCTGGTTAATTCGTTTTGGCTATGTTGCCACAAGACAATAAAGACTGCAAATCCGACTGATAATCCGGCGATGTTGATGAGCGCAATGAATGGGTTGCGTGTAAGCAAACGAAACGATTGTTTTAGGTATGTGAGCAGCATGGGTTTAGTCGTGTGCTACAGGTGTGCCAGAGGGACAAAAGGTGTTAGTATCTTAAAATTTGGTGGTGAGCAAGTTGGGATTGTTTCGGTTTGAAACAATGGGGTGTTTCATAATGAGATTGCTTGTAGGCGTTCTGCTGTTAGGTAAGGTGGGGGGCCCGCCGGCGCTGGACTGACAGGCTGCTGATGCGGGGGTACAAATAAAAAAGCCCCACTCTTTCGAATGAGGCTTTGAATAAAAAAAGGCAACGACTTACTCTCCCGCGTTTTACCGTAGTACCATCAGCGCTGGTGGGCTTAACTTCTCTGTTCGGAATGGGAAGAGGTGATCCCCACCGC
>DASRSO010000272.1:0-43717 GCA_035656375.1 Cyclobacteriaceae bacterium
CTCAAGACATTTGTACTTATCTGCGTGAGATACATCGTTCGGCCGGAGAACAAGACGTACCAGATGCCGTTCAGGTCTGCCTTGGCTACGAAGTATGCAAGCACTTCCTTCGCCAGTTCGGTGGTCAGGAACCACGATACGAAATAATAGATAACACCAACGAGAAAGAACACCAGCACTTTTGCTTTCAGGCTCGAGTTGGCCATAAAATGATAGAGCATCAGCATCACCAGGAACAGGTAGATACCTTTAGTTCCGAGGAACAAGCTTGCAGCGATCACGATCAACAATGGCCTTCCAGCTTTCTGTTTCAGTATGAAGTGCTTGTAGTAGAAATACGAAATGCCAAGAACACACATTACGGTGGCTTCATTCTGCACCCACAAAATTCCACTGTATCCAAACCGATACGATTGTAAGATGTAGGTCCTGAAGACATCTATCCTGAACACAACACCGATCAGGGTAAGCCATGCATTCACCAGGAACAATCGCTCCATCACCCGGAGCGTCTTCGCGAAAAGCGTAGGGTGTTCCTGCAGCTTGTAGATGCCGAAGTAGATTATGAACAGGAAATAATACTTGTTAAAGAACAGGATGTTCTCCACGTACCTTACCGGGAACTCGACGTTTATCGCGAACACGATCTGCCCGATCAGGAAACACACGAATGTTGTTGCGAGCAGAACCATAAACAGGGTCCGCTGTTTGTTCGGGAACAGGAGCAGCACTCCGAAGAACATCAGCTCGTACACCGAACGGAAGAGCACCGAAGCACGGGAGAAGTCCATGCCCAAATAGATGAGCACTTTGTTGGCAAGGTCGGCAGCGAAGAAAATATACAAAGCAGTAACCGTCAGCGCGTGAACGATGGCTGTCTCTGTAATCTTTACAGGACCTTCAAGTGAGCTACTTTTGTCGAGTGTGAGCTGCGCCACTACTTCTGATTATTTCTAATTAGTCTTTGTTACCCAGGATCAATTTATCGTTGACCGAATTTCTGCCCCTGCGGATAGAATTCTGCCACGAATCGGGCAGCAAGTTAAATACTCGAAAGCGTACATACATCAGGATGGCTTTCCAGCTGTACAGAATGTTGTATTTCCTGCGAACGCGCAGCGATTCGTGCCAATGACGCTTTGCCAGCGTGGTGGATTTTGCGTTGCCGTGAAGGCGAAAAAGCGAGATCACCCTGGGTATATACACGATTTTCGAGGCTTTCGACAGCTTAAGTAACAGGTCGTAATCCATCGACAAATGCAGGCTCTCGTCGATGTAGTTCACCTTACGCACCAGGTCCATCCTGTAAAAAGATGATGGCTGGGCGATAGACGGCATCTGCCCGTGAACAAGCAGGTTTTTAAAACTGGTCTGATTACCCTTACCTTCCTCGATCACTTTGTTGTTCTCGTCAACAAAAGTGTAATCGCCATAGACCACACCCACATCGGGATTCTCTTCGAATACTTTCACGATAGCCGACACCGCGCCGGGCACCAACTCATCGTCGGAGTTGAGATAACAACAATAAACACCGGTGCCCATCTTCCAACCTTTGTTGATCGCATCCGACTGGCCCTTATCTTTTTCGGAAGTCCAGTGAGCCAGTTTGTTTGCGTACTTCTTTATGATCTCTGCACTATTATCTTTCGAGCCACCGTCCATTACGATGTATTCGATGTTGGGATAGTCCTGCTGAAGAACGGAAAGGATCGTTCTTTCAAGAAATTGTCCCTGGTTGTAAGAGGGTGTTACTATAGTGACAAGGGGCCTCACAACTACCTGAAGACTATTTTTTGTTGCTTCGGATCGAAGGCGAGCCTGCGAGGAAACCCAAATGATCCGCGGAGCCCTGATTCGTAATATTTTCTTCCAATGAACGGCAACGACATCATCACCCGGTCGAAGATGTTGAATGGGACCAGGAGAAATCCGAAAGTTGTTACGCGACGGTAACACATCTTTGCTTCGCGCAGATATTCGTTAGCACTGTCGATAGACTTTTGTCCCGATTTACGTTGCCTGAACGCTCCGATAAGAATTGGAGCGATGTACAACTTCTCATACTTAATAAATTGAAGCCACAGGTTGAAATCACCGGCATACTTCAGCGATGTATCGAGACGACCGCCGATCTTTTGCCAGAGCTCACGACGCCACAGTGTCGATTCTTGTTGTATCCATTTATAATCCCCTGAATACACGCGCATCTTACTCCACATCGGGTACTCATCGAATCGCGGAACGTATACGTTATCTTTTTCATCGATGGCCGATGGTACACCTGAGAGCCATTTGATCTCGGGATAGTCGGTAAAGACCTCGGCGAGGCGATGAAGGGCGCGAGGGTGGTAGATGTCATCCGAATTTAACCAACCCATAATATCACCGGAAGTTTTTTCGAAGCCTTTCTGAATGGCTTCGTACATGCCGCCGTCGGGCTCACTGATCCAAAAGTGCAAACGCGATTCGTACTTGCGAATGATCTCTACCGAATTGTCTTTTGAGCCGGCATCTATGATCACATACTCGAGATTGGGATAGTCCTGGTTGAGCACCGAAAGTATTGTCCGCTCGAGCCAGTCTGCGCCGTTATAGTTTATTGTAACAATCGAGATCTTCGGAAGGGTGGACATCTCGCGCGTCGTCAATCGAATGTTTGTGCACTAAACTCTTTGCTGTTCGAAGGAATAAAAAATGTATCCATCTGCCAGAGTGAGTTGTCGCGGCTGCGGAGAATAAAGTCTACGAGCTCGATGCTGAGGAAGCCGCGGTCTTTCATGAACTGGCACATCTCAAAATATCTGAGGCTGTCGTTGGTGAGACGATAGTTATAAGTTTCGATAATGCAGAGCGATGCGTTCTTCATGCTCTCGGTTGCTCCTTCGAGGATGGGTACTTCGAAGCCATGCGTGTCGAGCTTTATGAGATAAGGGCCGGGAAGATTGCGTCGCTTCAGTTCGTTGTCGATTGAAACCACGGGTACTTCGATAGACTGACCTTCCAGGGGAGTTTCGGATGCCAGTCCGCCGAAGAGGGCCGAGTTGTCGAAATAGATCTTGCCGTCGGTACGGCCGGCAGCTGCAATGATGTAGCTGGCTTTCGGCTTGCCTGCAATAAACTTATCCAAACCTGGTTTATGAGGTTGCTGTGCTTCGATCAACAAATAGTTTGCATCGGGAAAGTACTTCATACATTCCGCCGACCACGAACCATCCGATGCTCCCACGTCGATCACGGTCCCCACTTTAACTCCTCTCCTGCGACATCTCTCGAGCGCACCGGACATCGTAAATTCCAAATGGGGATCTGACTTGTGGATCTGGTATCCCATAGCGCCAAACACTCCCTTAAGTATCTTCTTTACCATGTTCGTAATTAAAATTTGTTCATCACTTCGACCACACGTTCGATATCGCTTTCAGTATGGAAATATGATATCGGCAAACTAAGTGTTGTCGCATGTATCTCTTCCGAAATCGGGTAAGAGGTGTTATCGAGAATGCCCTTCATTGCAACCTGCTTGTGTGGAGCAACTGGGTAGTGGATCTCCGAACGGATCTCATTCTTTAAAAGATAGTCTTTTAGGGCGTCGCGCTTCGGATGGCGAATGTTGTAAATGTGAAACACGTCTTCGAAATCTGGATGACGTGTCGGCTTTATGAAATCACTCTTCAATAACTTGTGATAAATGTCGGCAAGCTTTTGCTTGTGTGCGTTGATCTTGCTCAACGATGCAAGCTTTACGTTCAGGAACGCCGCCTGGATCTCATCGAGGCGTGAGTTTACGCCTATCACTTCGTTGTAGTACTTTTTATCGGAGCCGTAGTTGCGAAGGCGGGAAATAGCCAGGTGAAGCTTCTCGTCATCAGTGTTCAACGATCCGCCGTCGCCCAGGGCACCAAGGTTTTTTGTGGGATAAAAACTGAAAGCTCCATAGTCGCCGAAGGTGCCTGCCTGCTTGCCTTTATGTTTTGCTCCGTGTGCCTGCGCAACGTCTTCGATCAGTCGAAGGTTATGTTTTCTGCAGATTGCCATGATCTTGTCCATCTCGCAACATTTGCCATAGAGGTGAACGATCATCATAGCGACCGTTTTGTCTGTGATCGCAGCCGATATTTTTTCCGGGTCGATGTTGTAGGTACGGATATCCGGTTCAACCAACACTGGTTTCAGGTTGCAGTTGAGAATCGAGAGTATTGTGGCGATGTATGTGTTCGAAGGAACAATGACCTCGCTGCCTGCGGGAAAGTTGAATGCCCTCAACGCAAGAACGAGTGCATCGAGCCCGTTTGCCACACCACAGCAATATTTGCTGCCGCACCATTCTGCGAAAGATTGTTCAAACTTCTGAACCTCTTTGCCAAGGATAAACCATCCACTTTCGAGCACGGCCTGAAACCGTTCATTGTACTCGCGCATGAAAGGTTCGTTGAGCTTACGCAGGTTTTCGTATTCGATCATTTATAGCGCTCAAAAATATAATCGTCTTTATCAAAATATTCCGAGGCCAAAACCATCAGTATTGCATCGGGTGTGAACTCATACATTTCGTGCCAGTCCTTTGGTTCGAGAATGAGGCATTTGTCGGGCCTGTCGAGATGAAAAGTTTCGATTGTTGTACCGTCGTTGTTACGGATCTTGCATTCCCCTTTAAGGCAAATCGCCGCCTGGACAGTCTTGTGGTGGCGATGTCCGCCGCGCACAGAATCGTCGACACCGTAGATGTAGAAGATCCGCTTTACATCGAAGGGGATTACTTTTTCGATAACCGTCAGGTTGCCTCGTTTGTCGGTAAAGGTCTTTAGGTCGAGGAATCGGGCCATTTTAGTTAATTCTGCCGCAAAAATAGACTTTTTTGGGCCAAGTTTTAATAGCTATGGCCTGAAGCAAAGGCTTCCATGTCGATAACATTGTAAAACCCCTTCCTGCGGCGGTAGCGGTGATATAGCTTCCTGGCAAACGAATAGACTACACTATTTTTTTCACGACTCTGAACGCGGGGCGTGAACCTGAATTTCGACTCGAGCTCTTTGTTTACCTCGCGGATCGCCTTCACGTAATCCTGGTATAACTCAAGCACACCCTTATCGCCGAGGTCATACTCGTGACTCAGGTCGATGGTCTTGTCGTCGTAAAACTTGAGGTAATGAAAGTGAAAGAATATCAACGGCACTTTGCCACTACCATCGCGCGCCGATATCATCCATTTTCCACTTTCGTTAGTAACCTTGAATTGCTGAACGTTCCACGGCGCGACTCCACCTCCGATATGCCGGAGCACATGAACGCCGGGAAATCTTGTAGTCCAGTCGTCGAGATACTTCTGGTCTCCAAACTTGCCGTCTTCGAATCGCGCGAAGCACCACTCGATGCATTTATCGCGCCACCAGTGCAATACCCGGAGCCCATCTTCATTGTTGAAGAAGGTGATGAACTGGACGCAATAAATTCCGCTGAGCTCCTTCCATTCATCGTAACCGGGTGTGTAGTTGTGCTCGGTGATCAACACCGACTTGCCGGCCATCTCATCGAGAAGGATACCGGGTTCTCCGTAAAAACAGAGGTCGGCATCAATGTACGTGCAGTGGGGTATGTTGTACTTCGAAATACAATAATCGATCGTAGAGGCTGTACATGTCCAGCAATATTCTCCGCGACTGCGACCATCCTTCACGGCAAGCAGTCGTTCATTCTCAAATTCTTTCAGCGAAACGATCGTAGCATGCTTGAGATTCAGCTCACGAAGGATCTTCAGCGCAAGCTCGTCGAATGCGAAAATGTACAAGTGAAAGTTACTGCAATGAGTTTCTAGCGACTTATACATCACCAGCCCACGGCTCATGTAAAACGAATCGAATAAAGTGCAGAAGTATCTCATTTCGTTTTTCGAGCGAGTACAATATTATCGAGATACAGATCGATGCTATTCGGTAGAATTTTAGAAAGGATAACGCCCGCAATCGTAATCGGTGAGAGCAGCAACACTATCATCGCCGTATTGTAATAGAAATACTTCCGGCTGTACAATTTCTTATAGAAAAAGAGCACTGTAAGTTGTGCGATCACCGAAAAGTTGTTTGCGCTCTTCGTGTAAGACACGATTTCAAATCCATGTCGCTTGAGAATACTGGTGAGTCCGAACGAGCTATACCGGGCGAAGTCGTACGGCTGCTCGTGTTCATCCCACACAAAAGGAACCGTGATGAGCAAGTGACCATTCGGTTTCACAACCCTGCTGATCTCGCTCATGAACTGCTCTGGGTTGAATACGTGTTCGAATACCTGGTTTGTTAGAATGTTATCGAACGATTTGTCTTCGAATGGAAAAATATTGCCATCGTAGAACACATCGATCTGTTCGTTCACATGGCTATGACCCGATTGTTCGATATCCATGCCGATGTACGTGTCGCAGTGGAACAGCTCACGGTAAGGCTTTCGGCCGCAGCCCACATCGAGTACTTTACCGGTAATGCTGCCTGCATAGGCGCGAATGCCCTTGTACAAAGTGCGGCGCGCGATGTAAAATGGATTTATGATCATCCCGAGTATGTCGGGATTGAAATCCTGTTTTCTCTTCCATCGTTTCAGCGTGGCGATCATGCTAGCGTCAGAAAATGTCCCTTAAAATTAGATGGAAAGTCGGCCGTTTCAACACAGTCGACAGATGCAAACAGTTTATATTTCTTTGTGATCGCTGTCATAAATTTCTGCTCATTAAAGAACCAGGAAGGATAGCTTGCTTCGTAGATCTCTTTTGGTACCTGCTGTATCGTGAGCCGGTCTTTACCCGAAATTAACGGGGTGCGATCTATGAACACATACTTATAATTCTGTGAAAGCAGCTTATTCATCCAATCGTATGGGTCCGGCAAATAAGCCAGCACGCTCGACAGCAACAAAAATGTGGCCTGTGAGCTGGCCGCTTCTTCGATTTGATTATGAAATTTCAACTGGTCTGATTGGAAGTCGACCCTTCCTGCTTCAACAAAATGCTCTTGTTCCACAACGTTCCACGTATACTGAAATGGCTTGAACCATGCACGGTGCTGGAAATATGTACTGCCAAGCGATCCGCCAAAATCGATAACGTTCAAGCGGCCGTTCTCATTTGCGAAAGCATACAGTAGGGCCGACAGCATGGGCCAGTTGTAATCCGGTTCGTAAAACAAAACCGAATCGCGTTCGAAGGCCGCCCGACCCTCCTTCACTTCGATCAATGCCTTTCTTACTTTCTCGAGTATCGAACGATCGGAATAGTTCGCACACTTCGCAGACGCCTCCTCCCACGAAGAGTAATCGCCCGACCATACTGGCGGTTGCGACCGGACTATGTTCTTAAGCTTGTTGATCAAGTCCATTTCAGAATCTTCTTCGCTAATTTCTTAAGGGTGTCTACGCCTGATTGATCGTTGGCAAAAAAACCGGCAAATATTTCGACGGCTGCCTGGTTATCTTTGAGCGGCGGCTTCGATCCAACTACGTCAATGACCACATCAGACACATCAACATCGTACACATTTGTAGCCTTGCTGTGCGTGCCTGAACTGTCGTTGCCGAGATTGTGGACCAACGAACGTCCCGGGTATAAAGTCAGTTTGTTTTTTACGAAAGCGGATGCGTACCAGAGTATTGCCCACGAACTATTCCTGCCCGCGATCTGCTCTTCGAGCATGCTTGTGTATGGATACGAATTATTAAAGTTGAAACGTGCCACTTCGTTACGAGTGCGGATCTCGTTCAGCAGTTTAGCACCGTCGGTCTCGAAGAGAGCCCACCCTCTTCGCCAGGTGGCCCATCCCCAACAGTCGGCACCACGCAGGAAAAAAGTTTCCGGAAGTTTCTTTTTTGTGGGGTAACTGTATGCGTGGATCGAGATCACCTCCTCCGTTGTTGCATACAGATCCAGTGCCGTGTTCATGTAGCCCAAAAAAGAAGGAGACGTGATGAGGTCGTCTTCGAGTACGATCACAGTTTCGTATTGGCCAAGGATCTCGGTAACACCTTCGCGGATAGATTTACTTAACCCGAAGTTTTGTGCACGCTCTACGATCCTCACCGACTTAAATCCATCAACCTCACGTAAGTAATTTCTTACGTTCAGCACACTTGCTTCATCCCTGGCAGACTTCGGAGCATCCGAAAAAATGATCAGGTCGCTGTCGCTTGATTCCGGGTTCTTCTTAAGTGCATCTACTGTCAGCCGCGTATGCCCGGGACGGTTGTACACAAATAAAACAATGGGACTTTTCATCACTAGCTATCCGACGACGCAAGATGGGCATTTTTTTTCCATGTATCCTTCAGAAATCGCTCAGCAACAAAACGATGCGACTCAATAGCAATATTGTGGAGAAGCAGTTCATTTTGTGTTTTGTCGCGGCCAAAGAGATACTTCATCGCTACCTGGAAATTGTATTTCAATCCGAACTTTCTTGTGAGCGTGTTGAAGGATTGAGTATAGTACCCGCTATATCGATCTCTCCAGAGTTCCTGGGTGTATTTGTTGACAAGCTCGGTGTACTTCGGTTCCTGCAGGTTACTACAAAGCTCTGCTTCGAGATCTGAAGTTTGCTTGTTGTTATCCGTCTCTATCGAAGCTCCTTTCTTTTCAGTCCAGTGTACGGTGGTGCCTGTAATAGACCTGTCTACAATGTCTACTTCAACACAATAACTCTTATTCCACAGCGGATGGCTGCTCGCCATATCGAAGTAGAAGTTGCCGAGACTATAGAATATCTTTTTATTCTTATAGGTTTCGTAGCCTTGTGGCACGTGTGGATGATGCGCGATGATAAGGTCGCATCCCCAATCAATGATCCTGCGATAGATGTTTCTCCACTCGGGCCACGGAACAGAAATATCTTCGACACCCGCGTGAAGTTGGGCGATCACAATGTCGGCTTCGTTCTTTGCTTTTCTTATAAGGTCTTCGACTAACGGGTGTCCGACCCATGCGTAACCGATTTCGCCTTTTACGGAATTCGCATCGTCTAACACACCGAAGCCCCATTCAGATAAAGAAAGCAACGCAACCCGAATGCCTTTCAGGTTCAAAAGTTTGTAGGAGTAACATTGCTCAAACGTGCCGGCTCCTGCCGAAGCTCCGTCTTTCAATTCTTCGATCGTATTCAGGCACGACTTGCCGCCGTAGTCGAGAATATGGTTGTTCGACAGGTTAAAAAAATTAAAGCCTGCACCACGAAGCGCTGCAATCGCATTTCGTTGCTGAAAGATTGCCGGTCCGGCTTTAGTGATTGCGAAAGCACCATCGACTTTTATGGGCGCCTCGAAATTGCACGACACGAGATCGCATCGCCCGATAATGTTTTTCAGGTTGCTGCCAACAGCGATCTGTGTCGTGGATGCATCCACAACGGCGTCACCGGCAAACAAAAGTTTGAGGTCACTCATCGCTGGAGTTTTATTTCGGGTTCAACTTTCGATTCCTGTCTTCGATCAGTCGTTGCAACGGCCAAAGCACCATGTATGCATTGTAAGCCTCCATTGGCGACCGGGTCAACCCGAGGGGGCGGGTCAACGGTCTCGCGTACCGGCTGTTTAATGCCCGTTGCATGAATGGGTTGCCAGGCACTCGAGCATTTTTATTAACCCACTCTACAAATTTAACCTCCACAACTTCCCGGAGTATTTTCGGATCTAAAGGTTTCAGGGGATATCGTGCAAGCGTGGTGAGGTCGAGGGAGTTCTCGTTACTCACTTTACTGACCATGTCTTCAACGTAAAGATTATTCTGCTTGAAGAATTTGGTCTGCCAGCTGCGGTCTGCCTTATCTTCAGCAGGCAGGTTCAACATCATTGCCGCACATTCCGCATCCAAAAATGGCGACCATGCGTGAAGTCCGAAATGTGCAGGCACCCGGTACAAATATGACAGAAGCATCAGCTTGAAGCGCATGGCTTCGATAATTCGCCAGTTGGGATCCTGAAGCTTCTTTTCGTTCTCTATGAAATATTGTTGGAGGGTTTCACGATTGCTCTTGAGCACAGAATTATCGGCGCTCAGGTTTATGCCGTGGGTGTACGCGATAGCCTGCACCTGCCTCCACGTCTTGATCTCTGTAACTTTTACCCTGCCAGACCAGGCATCACCGATGATCCCGCTTAATAATCCTGTTGGTGTGTTTACCTGCTTTACAATTTTGCTGTAGAAGTCGATGTGGTACATTCCGTGCGCGTGTGTTGCCACACCGTACATCGAATACCAATCGGGAATGTACTGATGAAAGTTCTCGAGTTCGATCTGCTCCCAGCGGGTCTTCAGGATCTCACTGATCTTCTTTGCATAGAGCACTTCGGAAGATTGAGACTGGTCTGAACTGATCCCGTAAGTAAAAGCACGAATACGTTCTTTGTCTTTTATGAACAGGTTCATCAGGCGCGAGTCGTAGCCGCCACTTGTGGGAATTACGATCTCACCTGTGAAACTCGACTCCCATGCGTTGACCTTCGAGCGAAGAAATTCGATCGTGTCTTTGGCGTTACTCTTTTGCCCGACGAGAGGGATCATTACGTCGGGTTGCTTCTTCGTTTCAACTTTGCCGTTGGTGATACTCAGCTCGCTGGAATGTTCGAGAAATCTTACATTTCGTACAGGCGTTTTTCCCAATACAGAAAAACCAAATTCGAGGTAATTGAGAACACCTTCAGGATCGAAATCAAAATCACCGAAGTCGATGACATCGTTTATGTTTTTCGAAACCTTTCCTGTCTTCTCGTTATAAAAGACAGGGTCTGAGTTTAGCCAGTCTGTCTTGTAGAGCGCCATTTTAAAAGGAATGTTACCAATGGTACAGGATTGATCGCTTTGATCAGCATTACCGAAGAGATCCTTGTCTTAGGGAACATCAGTGGTGCCAGGATGGATACAGTTCCTTGTGCAACCAGTGTTGCCACGCAGGCGCCAACGATCCCGTATGCCGGGATCAGCACAAAGTTCAGCCCGATGTTAACGATCGCGCCAGAGCCAACATACCAGATCGAATAGCTCTGAAGATTTTCTGCGACCAGCCACCTTCCCCGTGCAATACCCTGTGCTACAAACACACCGCACCAGATACTGATCGACAAAGGCACAGCGGCGCCGAGATATTCCGTTCCGTAGATCAATCCTACGATAAAATTTGCAAACAGGGTGAAGAAAACCGCAACCCCGATTCCCATCCATGTAAGACCGATGTAAAGGAGCTGCATGCTTGGAAGATAATTTGGCTTATCGCGATCGCGGATCTCCAGTATTAAAGGGAACAACGAGGTAACGATTGCCATCGGAACAAAATACCAAAGCTCCGCAACCTTTACGGCAGCCGAATAAATTCCAACGTCACTGTTGCTCAACATTTTCCCGATCATGACCTGGTCGATCCTCATGTAAAGAATGATCGCCAGGTTCGTAACGATCAGGACCCAACTGTTCTTGAAGATCAACGAAGCCATACGCGGCGAGAACTTCCAGTCGGAAAACGCTCCGAATTTTTTCTTGAAGATCACGAAGTACGTAAAGAACAACGTTGCAGCTTCAACAACAGATATCCAGATAAAGTATTCAAACTTCGCGTGACTGATCAGCAGGTACAACTTGAATGAATTCCCGACAACAAACGCGATGTTCTGTGCCCAGAAAGTATACTTCGATTGAAGCTTCGCCTGTATCCAGTACTCAACGATGAAATAAGAGTTGAACAACAAATTCAGCGACGTGATGAGGATCACATAAAAAGATTCTGCTGAAAGACCTTCGGTAACGATAGCCGACAACATGCAGGCCAGGAACATTATTACGTTACCGATAACCAGCAACACAAAACCACTTCCCAATACAACGTTTGCTTTCGCAGGATACCTGACGATCGTTCTTACAACAATCGAGTCGATACCGAGGTTAGCCATTGCGGTGAAGATGGCGACATACGCGAGGGCGTAATTCCATTTGCCGAAGAGATCGGGTTCAAGATATCGCGCAACCCAAACGCTGACGAATACGCCGAGAACCATCCGCAATATCCGGTCTGAGAACAACCAGAAAACATTCTTGACGTATTTGCTTGCCGCTGGCGGGCTTTGTTGTGTCATCTGGTTTGCATTTCAGGCTGTTGCATCACTGTCCTCAGCCCTTCTGCGAGGTCGGTGCGCGCCGTCCAGCCCATATTCCTGAGCTTCGACACGTCCATAAGTTTTCTTGGTGTGCCGTCTGGTTTCGTTGTGTCGAATTTTATCGTGCCCTTGAAGCCAACAATTTTTGAAATAAGTTCTGCGAGACCTTTGATCGTGATCTCAACCCCTGTTCCGATGTTCACGAACTGAAGCCCGGAATAGTTTTCCATGAGGAACAAACAACCGTCGGCAAGATCATCAACGTGCATGAACTCGCGCAGCGGTGTACCTGTTCCCCAAACCTCAACTTGTGAGGCATTTGCATCTTTCGCTTCACGGAACTTCCTGATCAGTGCAGGTATCACGTGAGAATTGTTCAGATCGTAGTTGTCGTTTGGCCCGTAAAGGTTGGTGGGCATGGCACTTATGAAATCGCAACCATACTGCCTGCGATAGTTCTCGCACAACTTGATGCCGGCGATCTTTGCAACAGCATAAGGTTCGTTTGTCTCTTCAAGAAATCCCGAGAGCAATGTTTCCTCTTCCAAAGGCTGGGGCGCCATCTTTGGATAGATGCATGACGAGCCGAGGAACAATAGCTTCTTTACTTTGTGAACGTATGCCTGGTGGATCACATTCGATTCGATCATCAGGTTCTCGTAAAGAAAATCTGCACGGTAAGTGTTGTTAGCCATGATGCCGCCAACTTTCGCAGCAGCGAGAAATACGTAATCCGGTTTCTCCGTTGCAAAAAACTTCTCAACAGCCGCCTGGTTTCTCAAATCAAGCTCCGACGATGATCTCTTTACAATGTTTGTATATCCGTCTTTCTCGAGTCGTCTTACGATCGCCGAACCAACCATTCCGCGATGGCCGGCAACAAATATCTTCGCGTTCTTCTCCATTATTCGTTGTATTGGAAGATCTTATGTCCACCTTCTTTCAGGTAGTTGTCTCTCTTGAATAGTTCGTAGTCGGCGTGGATCATGTCTTCCACCAACGCATCGAGGTCATATTTCAATTCCCACTTCAGGTCTTTCTTTGCCTTTGCGGGATTGCCGATCAACAGTTCTACTTCGGTAGGGCGGAAGTATTTCGGGTCGATCTTCATAACCACGTCACCAGCCTTCACCTTCGCCTCCTTACTTGTCACTTTTGAAACCACTGCTTGTTCATTCACGCCCTCGCCGCGGAACTCGACTTCGATACCAAGAACCTTGAATGACTTCTGAATGAACTCGCGCACAGTAGTTGTAACGCCTGTGGCCAAAACGAAATCATCGGGCTTCGTATGCTGAAGTATGCGCCACATTCCTTCGACGTAGTCTTTGGCGTGTCCCCAGTCGCGTTTCGCATCGATGTTACCCATGAACACCGTCTTCTGAAGACCGAGTGCGATCTTACATGCGGCCCTGGTGATCTTTCTCGTCACGAATGTTTCACCACGCAGCGGTGACTCGTGGTTGAACAGGATACCATTGCTTGCAAACATGTCGTAGGCCTCGCGATAGTTTACCGTGATCCAGTATGCGTACAATTTGGCCACAGCATATGGCGAACGAGGATAGAAAGGTGTCTTTTCGCTTTGTGGAACTTCCTGCACCAATCCATAAAGCTCCGAAGTAGATGCCTGGTAGAAACGGGTCTTCTTCACAAGGTCGAGCAAACGGATGGCCTCAAGGATCCTTACGGCTCCAATACCGTCGGCGTTGGCAGTGTATTCAGGCGTGTCGAAACTAACCTTCACGTGCGACATAGCGCCGAGGTTGTAGATCTCGTCCGGTTCAATCTCCTTAATGAGGCGAATGAGGTTAACAGAATCGGTGAGATCACCATAATGAAGCTTCAGGTGTACGCCTTCTTCATGTGGATCCTGGTAAAGGTGATCGATACGATCGGTATTGAATAAAGAGCTACGTCTTTTTATACCATGTACTTCGTAGCCTTTCGATAAAAGTAGCTCGGCCAGATAGGCGCCATCCTGCCCTGTGATACCTGTAATCAGTGCTTTTTTCACGATTCCGCGTTGATTTTCCGGCAAATATAGGGAATTGGCCGTGATCGGGCGGAGGGGTCTGGAGGGGTGTTCTTCGTCGCTCGCGGTACCTGGCCGTGGCGGGCCGGTCTTTTAGTTCTTGTTAGGATTAACGTACACGATGCCCTTTTCGAACTTACGAACCCAGATAATCCGGTTATGAATTTCCTCGGTGTAAAACTCACCGAGAGGCTGCCCTAACTCAACGTCGAAAATGTTCTTGCGGCGCTCGTATTCATCCATAACAGTTTGAAGACTATAGCCACCAAGGTTTTTAGGATAGCCACCGTCGTAAATAGGCTGCGGTTGGAATACAACGTGGTCTCCCTTCTTACCGAGAAGGTAAGTTGCAACCGCATATTCGAGGTGAAGCTCTTCTTCGCGGAAGTAGAACGATGCCCAGATATACGTTTCATCTTTATCGCCGAATTCAGAGACTTTGTTCACAATGCCGCGATAGTCGAGGTCTTCATAAAAAACTTCATACTCGGTGCCATCCCGCCATGAGGAGTAGAAGGCTGCTTCCCCCCACACTCCATTTGTAAACTCCTGGGCTTCCGACCAGAAAGCCTGGTGGATCACCTCCTTGGGATTGTCGGTCTTTATGGTCTTCAACCAATCGTAGCATGTTTGCCTGATCTGATCCACCGAGTTGTAATCCTTCATGTCCTTGAGGTCCAGGCCCCAATAGCCATTCCACATCACCTCGTCGATCGCCACACCGTCGGCGTGGTATTCGTTGGCATGTTTGATCATGAAATTCCTGAACCACTTTGCATAGTCGGCGTTGCCGAGATCCATCAGGTGATTCAAGTCGCCTTCTGTAGAACGGCGAACACCGTATGCTTCATGGTTGTCTTTGTGTTCCACAACCCAGTTCGACATGGTTGCGGGATCGAATTGAGGTTCGCGCAGCGTTGTTGCAAACAACATGCAGTAGTATCGAAGGTCGGGGTTCCGTTGTTTGAGCCAGAGAACTCCTTCAGGGGTTATGCCTCCGTTCTCAGGATTTCCTTCAATAACATAATTCGAGTTAAGGGAAAGCACATCGAGATGGGTAGCGACCCATTCCATCTGTTTTTGCGACAGCTTGTGTGGCTGATCGAAGCCACCAAAGAAATATCCGCCTAACCTTACGGTCTTGTTTGGACGAGGCTTGCCGGATTGAGAAAATGCGGTTTTGTTGACTTGATTCGGATCATCGATCTGAAGTATTGCGGCTCTTCCGGGTTGAAGCTTCACCGACTTGACTCGTTTGCCAAACACATCGTACATGGGTTGGTCGAGGTCGATGGCAACGCCGGGAAAGACATCGTAGTAAACATCACATGATGAAATGAAAATGGCAGCGATCGCCGCCATTGCGAGTCGTAGAGAGAGTCTCACGGGGTAAGGATGGCTGAGGGGGGCCACAAGAACCAGGTTTAAGTTAAAAGTGCTTATCTACCCGACACAGCCGACCGCACCGTTCCAAATTTATTTAAATTTTTTCAAATACCACTTTATGGTTAGCCTTATGCCCGACTCAAAATTTTCATCGGCTTTCCAGCTTAACTCGCGTTCAATTTTGCTCGCGTCGATGGCGTAGCGCTTATCGTGGCCGGCCCGGTCTTTAACAAAAGTGATCTGGGTTTTGTATGATTTCTTGTCGGTGCGCGGCTTCTCGGAATCGAGGATGTCGCAGATGGTGGCAACGATCTGGTTATTGGTACGTTCGTTTCGGCCACCGATGTTGTACGTTTCGCCGGCTTTGCCTTTCACATACACGAGGTTGATCCCCTTGCAATGGTCGAGCACGTACAACCAGTCGCGCACGTTCGATCCATCGCCGTAGATCGGGATGTTTTGTCCACCCAATGCCTTACGGATAATTGTCGGTATCAACTTCTCATCGTGCTGGCGAGGACCATAGTTGTTCGAACAGTTCGTGGTAACGACGTTCATTCCGTAAGTATGAAAATAACTTCTCACCAACAGGTCGCTGCCGGCCTTCGAAGCCGAGTATGGACTATTGGGGGCGTATGGCGTTGTTTCTGTGAATAATCCGGTGGCACCGAGAGTTCCATAAACTTCGTCGGTAGAGATGTGATGGAACCTGTTGTTTTCGGAGCCTGGAACGAACTCGAACGGGGCTTTCATCCAGTTCTTTCTCGCCACATCGAGTAAAGTAAACGTGCCAAATACGTTGGTGCGAATGAATGCTTCAGGACCGGAGATCGAATTATCGACGTGCGATTCGGCAGCAAAGTGAATAACGCCACTGAACTTGTATTGATTGAACAACGATTCGATCAGTGCGCGGTCGCAGATATCACCCTTCACAAAAATGTAACGCGGGTTGCCTTCCACTTCTTTCAGGTTGGCGGGATTGCCGGCGTACGTAAGTACATCGAGGTTTACGACCGTAGTGTCGGGATGAGTTTCGAGAAAATACGGAACAAAGTTGGAGCCGATAAATCCCGCGCCTCCGGTTACCAGGACAGTTCTCATAATGCTAGTTTGTTAAGACATTCCTTCAGGCTTTGCGACCAGTGCGGAATTTCCAACGCAAATGTCTTCTTAATTTTTGTTTTATCAAGCACGCTGAATTTAGGGCGTGCTGCGGCAGTTTTGTACTCGTGCGTTTTAATGGGCTTCACGTTGCAGTTGAAGCCGTAATGATCTTTTATCGCCACGGCGAAATCATACCAGGAAATGGCGCCTTCGTTTGTGAAATGATAAACCCCTGGCTGGTCTGCTTTCTTATCGACGATCGAATTGATGATCGACATTATTGCAACTGCAAGATCCCTGGCATACGTCGGCGTTCCATACTGGTCGCAAACAACACCAAGCTCCGGACGTTGTTTTGCCAGGCCGGCGATCGTCTTTACGAAGTTCTTTCCATAAGTTGAATACACCCACGAGGTGCGGATGATGTACGCATCTTTCAACTCGTTCAATACCTGGTTTTCCCCCTCGAGTTTGGTTACACCGTACACCGAAAGTGGTCTCGGGGTTGCATTCTCATCGATTGGCTGGTTGAACTCGCCATCGAAAATGTAGTCGGTAGAAATATGGATAAGGCGGGAGTCGTGTTCTTTGCTTAAGACTGCCAGTAATTTTACCGCATCGGCGTTTACTTTCCGGCAAAGCTCCTTCTCTTCTTCAGCTTTATCGACTGCTGTATACGCTGCGCAATTTATAATGAAGTCGAACCGGCTTTCCGCCAAAAAATCTCTTACTGCTTTCTCATTCAGAAGATCAAGCTCCGCAATATCAACGAACGTAAATTGAAATGACGTGTGCTTCGAAGAGAGGTCTTTCAACTCACTCCCCAACTGACCGTTTCCGCCGGTGACCAGTATGCGTTTCAAAATTGAAAGTTTGCCTCTTGAAGTTTCGGAAGATTCTTGTCCTTATCCGAGAGAATAAGTTTATCAATAGCGATGGGCCATTCGATTCCAGCCGATGTATAGTGAATGCCACCATCTGCTTCGCGATTATAAAACTCGTCGCACTTGTAAAAGACCTCGGCCATCTCGCTCAGCACAATAAAGCCATGAGCAAAGCCTTTTGGTACGAGGACCTGCTTCTTGTTCTCTGCCGAGATCTCCACAGCGAAATGTTTTCCGAAAGTCGGTTCCGAACGGCGAAGGTCAACAACTACATCGAGCACCGTTCCCGACAATACCCTCACGAGCTTCGTCTGTGCATGTGGTGGTCGTTGAAAGTGCAAGCCACGCAACACACCTTTGCTCGAGCTCGACTGGTTGTCCTGCACGAAGTTGATGTCGATGCCAAGCTTGAGAAGCGTTTGCCTGTTGTACGATTCCATAAAGTATCCGCGTGAATCGCCGATTACCTTTGGTTCGAGTACGAAAAGATCTTTAAAGCCAGTAGACAGTACGTTCATAAGAATCGATCAGGCGATGAATTTTTCATTCATGATCTTCATAAGATACTGGCCATACTGATTTTTGAGAAGTGGCCTTGCGAGCTCGGTGAGTTGCTCTTTAGTAATGTATCCTTTACGGTATGCGATCTCTTCGAGGCAAGCGACCTTAAGCCCCTGTCGTTCTTCGATCGACTCGACGAAGTTCGAAGCCTGCAGCATCGACTGATGGGTCCCGGTATCCAGCCAGGCCATTCCCCTGCCAAGAAGTTTCACAGTAAGTGTCTTTTCCTGCAGGTATATTTTATTCAGATCTGTTATCTCCAGTTCACCGCGTGCCGATGGCTTGATCGTTTTAGCTTTAGCAACAACCGAGTTGTCGTAAAAGTAAAGCCCGGTTACTGCATAGTTCGACTTGGGAACTTTTGGCTTCTCTTCGATGGAGAGAACGTTCCCGTTATCATCAAACTCCGCAACACCATATCGCTCGGGGTCATTCACATAGTAACCAAAAACAGTAGCGCCCCTCTTCATTGCGCTCGCATCTACAAGCAGCTTCGAAAAGCCATAACCGTAAAAAATGTTGTCGCCTAATACAAGGCACGCAGAGTCGCCGGCGAGAAACTCTTCACCGAGAAGGAATGCCTGGGCAAGTCCATCGGGTGATGGCTGCACTTTATATTTTATTGAAAGACCGATCTGGCTACCATCGCCAAGAAGGCTTTCAAAGAGATGTATATCAGTTGGCGTGGAAATGATCAGGATCTCGCGAATGTTGGCCAGCATCAAGACCGACAGCGGATAGTAGATCATCGGCTTGTCGTAAATGGGAAGTATCTGCTTGGAAATGGCTTTGGTTAGGGGATAGAGCCTTGTTCCGGAGCCGCCGGCTAAGATTATGCCTTTCATAGGGGGGTAAAAATAAGAGAATCAGATGGAATTCCTGATCTGATGGACAAGGTCAATAGAGGGTTTTGCGTCGGCCAGTCCAAACCCGTTGCCAGCGAGAATATTCGCGTAACTTTTGGTATGCAATTCGGTAAAGCCGTCGCTGAATTCTATCTCCTCTCCTTCCATTTTTAACGACCTGTAGGTTCTTTTCCCGGCAGCACGAATGGCTTCCGGTATCTGGTTGTAGTCTATGCTCAAATGCCAGTTCACCCGTGCCCTTTCGAGCTCAAGGTATCCCCTGGCGCTGTCTTTATCCATGCTCTTCATATCGACCCTCTTCAGCGGACCAAAGATCCAGAGGAGCATGTCGAAGAAATGAATACCAATGTTCGTCGCAATACCGCCAGACTTCGAAACGTCCCCCTTCCAACTGATATGATACCATTGGCCTCTTGAAGTCATATAGGTGAGATCCACATCGTAAACTTTGTCTTTTGGACCCTTCTGAACTCTTTCGCGAAGGGCAATGATGTTTGGATGAAGGCGAAGCTGAAGGATCGTATTAACCTTTTTGCCCGTTTCCTTCTCCATTTGTGCCAGGGCCTCCACATTCCATGGGCTCAATACCAACGGCTTTTCGCAGATGGCATTCGCGCCCTGGCGTAAAGCGAATCGTATGTGAGAGTCGTGAAGATAATTCGGAGAACAAATGCTCACGTATTCGACACCATTGTTCTGACGCTTGAGCTTATCAAGGTGCCTGTCGAATCGTTCAAACTCGGTGAAGAACTGTGCTTGCGGGAAGTACGAGTCCATGATGCCGACCGTGTCGGACTTGTCGAGTGCGGCAATAACAACGTTGCCTGTGTCGCGAATGGCTGTGAGATGTCGCGGGGCGATGTATCCTGCTACTCCAATGATTGCAAACTTCTTCATCCGTGCTTTTAAAGCTTTACAACTTTACCGTTGTTCAAAAAATACTTTTGCTGGCTCTCCTCGCAAATTGCATACCCTTCTTTGTCGAATTTCAAGGGGTGCCCGAACTCACTCATCCAGCCGGTTTGTCGCGCGGGGTTGCCTACAACCAGTGCATAATCAGGTACAGCCTTCGTAACAACTGCCCCGGCACCGATGAAAGCGAAAGCGCCAATGTCGTTGCCGCAAATAATTGTAGCGTTGGCACCGATGCTTGCCCCGCGCTTCACGACGGTCTTCATGTACTGGTCTTTGCGATTAACCGCACTCCTGGGGTTGATCACGTTGGTGAACACCATCGACGGACCAAGAAAAACATCGTCTTCGCAAATCACGCCTGTGTAGATCGACACGTTGTTTTGAACTTTAACGTTCCTGCCCAAAACCACACCGGGTGATATCACCACATTCTGACCAATGTTGCAGTTCTCGCCGATCACGCTGTTAGGCATGATGTGACAGAAGTGCCAGATCTTCGTGCCCTCACCAATCGTGGTGCCATCGTCGATCACTGCTGTTGGATGTGCAAAGAATTTGTCAGCCACGATAGAATGAGGTAACAGTCTTACAAATATAGTCTAGTTGTTGTTCCGTCAGCTCGGTGTGCATTGGCAGCGAGAGAACTTCTTTCGAGAGTTGTTCAGCTACAGGAAATGAGCCAGGTTGCTTGTATGCAGGTTGATGATGAAGTGGAATGGGGTAATAAATGATAGTCGGAATGCCTTTCGATTGAAGGAAAGCTTTGAGTTCGTCGCGCCGTTCTGCTTTTATAGTGTATTGATGAAAGACATGTGTCGAGAAACCTGAACGAAAAGGAACTACGACCCCCTTAAGATGGCTATCATAGTAGGCTGCTGCCTGCTGCCTGCTTTTTTCGTATTGAGAAAGGTACTTAAGCTTTACATCCAACACCGCTGCCTGGATCGTATCCAGCCTGCTGTTCACGCCGATTATCTCGTGACGATACTTTTGCTTTTGCCCGTGGTTGGCAATCATTCTTGCTTTTTCTGCAAGCCCTGCATCGCGAGTGAGTATCGCCCCTCCATCGCCGAAGCAGCCGAGATTCTTTGTCGGAAAAAATGAAGTGGTACCGAAATCACCTATCGTTCCACCATGAACATTGTTGCACCTCGCCCCCATCGACTGGGCAGCATCTTCGATAACCTTAAGGTTATGTTTCGCCGCGAGCTTCATCAGCGACGACATGTCGGCACACTGTCCGTAAAGGTGAACCGGAACGATGGCCTTCGTCTTTGGGGTGATCTTCGATTCGACCTGGCTTACATCGATGTTGAAGGTATCTGCATGAACATCGACGAACACGGGCGTCAACCCAAGCAACGCGATGACTTCCGCGGTGGCAACGTAGGTGTGAACAGGCAGTATGACCTCGTCACCCGGCTTCAACCCCAGTGTCATCATTGCGATCTGCAATGCGTCGGTACCGTTACCGCACGATACCACGTGGGCGCCGTCGAGAAATGCCGACAACGACGCTTCGAATAGTTTTACCTGGGTGCCTTTAATGAATTCTGTTGAATCGAGTACCGACTGGATGGCCTGATCGATCTCCGCTTTGATGCGTTGATACTGCCCGCTGAGATCGACCATCCTGATTTCCATCGACCGTCGATCAGGATTTGGCAAGTTTCTGTTCCCACTGCCATGCATGAAGGAGTCCGTCTTCGATCGAAAATTTGGGCTTCCACTGCAGTTCCTTGAAAGCTCTCGAAGGATCGGCGTACGTCTTCTCAACGTCACCCGGCCGGCGCGGACCGATCGTGTAGTTCAATTTAACACCGGTAACCTTCTCGAATGTTGTGACAAGCTCGAGCACCGAAGCCCCGATGCCGGTACCAAGGTTCATTACGCGATACATTGGATCGGCCTTCTGTCGGGAGAGGTATTCCATTGCTTTAATGTGAGCCTGCGCTACATCCACTACGTGAATAAAATCCCTGATGCACGATCCGTCGGGTGTGTTATAATCGTTGCCGAAAACGGTAAGCTGCTTGCGTTTACCGATGGCTGTCTGTGTGATGTACGGAACAAGGTTGTTTGGTACGCCAATCGGAAGTTCTCCAATCAATGCTGTCGGATGTGCGCCGATGGGATTAAAATACCGCAGCGACACAACTCGCATGCCGTGCGGGTAAACATCTTCGAGAATCCTTTCGCACATCTGCTTTGTGGCGCCATAGGGCGACTCCGCACGCTTCACGGGGGCGTCTTCGTTAACTGGTATGCGATCTGGCTCGCCATACACTGTACACGACGAAGAGAAAATGATGTCGCGCACACCGAACTCCTTCATTACATTCAACAATGCAATAAGTGAATTCAGGTTGTTGGAATAGTACATCGCAGGATGCTGCACCGACTCGCCTACCGATTTGAACGCAGCAAAGTGCATTGCACCTTCGATGTTCTTTTCTGCTTCGAATACTTTTTTCAGGAATGCCTGGTCGGCGCAATCTCCCTGGTAGAACACCGGCTTTTGCTTGATGATCTTCTCCATGCCTTCCAGCAATGTCTTGTCGCTTCGCGAAAGGTTATCGACAATAACAGGTTGATAGCCGGCCTCGATGAGCTCGACAACAGTATGGCCACCTATGAAGCCGGCGCCACCGGTTACTAAAATCTTTTTCTTATTCATAGCCGTGCTGTTACAATTGATCTGTCGAGCGAACCTTTCACATCGTAGACAACAGCATTCTCAACACGGATCTCCTTCCAGTTGATGCTCTTGAATTCCTGGTGGTTGACAGCCAAAATTATTGCGTGATATTTTTTATTAAGACTCCTGATCAACTGAAGTCCGTATTCTTCCTTCACTTCGTCCGACTCAGCAAGGGGATCATAAACGTCAACGTTCGTGCCATAGCTCTGAAGCTCACTTATCACGTCAACTACTTTACTGTTGCGGATGTCGGGACAATTCTCTTTAAAAGTTATTCCCAGCACCAGTATGTCGGCGTTGTTAATTGGCAGTTTGTGTTGCGCCATTAATTTGATAACAGTGCTGGCAACGTGTTTCGGCATGTTGTCGTTGATCCTTCGGCCCGACAATATAACTTCGGGCCTGTAGCCAACGCCTTCGGCTTTGTAGGTGAGGTAATATGGATCGACACCGATGCAATGTCCGCCAACGAGGCCGGGCCGGAAGTTGAGGAAGTTCCATTTGGTACCGGCAGCTTCGAGGACTTCGTGAGTGTCGATGCCAATTTTTTCGAAGATGAGTGCAAGCTCGTTTACAAACGCGATGTTCAGGTCGCGCTGCGAGTTTTCGATAACCTTTGCTGCTTCGGCAACTTTTATGGACGAAGCCTTATGTGTTCCGGCGGTAATTATCTTTTTGTAAAGATCATCTACCCTGTCTGCGATCGCTGGTGTGCTCCCGCTCGTTACTTTCTTGATATTCGTTACCCTGTGTTGTTTGTCGCCGGGATTGATCCGCTCGGGAGAATATCCGCAAAAGAAGTCGACGTTGAATTTCAAACCACTTACCTGTTCGAGCACCGGCACGCATACCTCTTCTGTACATCCGGGGTACACGGTAGATTCGTAAACGACGACATCGCCTTTCTTAAGAACTTTACCAACGGTGGTGCTTGCGCTTTGAAGAGGTCGCAGGTCGGGCTTCTTGAACTCATCCACCGGGGTGGGAACTGTTACGATGTACCAGTTGGAGTTCTTTATGTCATCAAGCCTGGAAGAGAACTTTAGCTTATGTGAACTCTTTAAGTCCTCCGCGGTAACCTCATCTGTTCTGTCGTGTCCTTTCTTCAACTCCTCGAGCCTTGCATTGTTTATATCAAACCCAACTACGTCCAGGGTTTTCCCAAACTCCACCGCCAGCGGAAGCCCCACATACCCCATGCCTATGATCGCAAGTTGATCCATGTTATTTATGATAGTACTGCAGATACCAATCGACAAATTTACCTACTCCGTACTCAATAGATGTCGCCGGTTTAAAATCTATTTCATTGTAAAGATCCTGGACGTCGGCGTACGACTGTGGCACGTCGCCCTCCTGCATTGGCATGTTATTGCGTATCGCCTTTCTTCCAAGTTTCTTTTCGATATGATCGATGAATTGCCAAAGCTCTACAGGGTCGTTATTGCCAATATTGAAAATGCGATAAGGTGCATAGCTGGTCGATGGATCAGGATTAAGGTAGTCCCACTTCGGATTGGCAGCCGGGACTTTATCCAACAAGCGTTCAATACTTTGGGTGATGTCATCCACGTAAGTGAAATCCCTTTTCATGTTCCCGTCATTGTACACATCGATCGGACGTCCTTCGAGAATAGCCTTCGTGAAAACGAATAAAGCCATGTCGGGCCGGCCATACGGACCATACGCCGAAAAGAAACGCAGACCCGTTGTCGGCAATCCATACAACGACGAATACGAGTGAGCCATCAACTCATTAGCCTTCTTCGTGGCAGCATACAGCGACAACGGATGATCTACATTGTCGTGAATGGAGAATGGCATCTTCTTGTTGGCGCCGTACACCGAGCTCGACGAAGCAAAGACAAGATGTTTTACTGCATTATGACGACAGCCTTCGAGCACATTCAGGAAACCTGTAACGTTGCTTTCAATGTAGGTATGAGGATGATGAATTGAGTATCGCACGCCAGCCTGGGCAGCGAGGTTCACCACATACGTGAACTGATTTGCCTTGAACAACTGTTCAACGAGGTCCTTCCGGGAGATATCGATCTTGTTAAATGAAAACGACTTGTGTTGAAGGAGCAGGCGAACCCTGTCTTCCTTCAGTTTCACATCGTAGTAGTCGTTCACATTGTCGGCGCCAACAACCTCATAACCTTTTCGGCAAAGGAGGTCTGATAAATGGAAGCCTATGAACCCGGCGGCCCCGGTAATTAAAACTTTCGCGCCTTTTGTCACTGGGGAAGTTATTCCTAATTTCGGGCCTTAAATTTAACTGAAATCGGGCATATGGAGAATCAAAGGTCCAACCCTCCCTCGGAAGAGATCGATCTTGGAGGCCTGTTATCGAAAATCGGTGACGGCATCCGGGGCGCCTGGCTTGGTTTCATGCGGTTCCTGGCATTGATCCGCCGGGTGCCATTCGACAATAAGATCTCCTTCATCTTTATCATCGGGGCAAGCGTAGCGATCGGTTTCGTCTTCAGCATTTACCTGCGAAAGAACTATTACGAGTCTACGATGATCCTTAGCTCGAACTACCTCAATAAAAGACTCGCCGAGAGCACCATCGAGAAGCTTGGACAACTCGCCGGCGAAGGACGCAAAGGTGGATTGTCAAAAACATTATCGCTTAAAGACACACTCGCCGACAACATCATCGGGTTCGAAGTAAAACCCTTCGTTGAAGAGAATGATGTGATCGAGCTCGAAGTGTTGAAGGAACAACTCCGCACTGCACAGGGAGCTGCCTCAGCTGCGAACAAGACAGTGATCGACCAGGTGATCAAACGCATCGAGATCGAGAATCGTCACGCATTCGAGATTACCGTGAGAACACTTAACCCGGCTGTGATCCCCAATCTCCAGAATGCTATCGTCAATTATTTCAGAAGCAATCCATACATCAAGAAAAGGATCGAGATCAACAAGATCAATCTTGATAAGAGAAGGGAGAAACTTGCAAGCGATATTCGTAAGCTCGATAGCCTGAAGAAAGTTATCTATGCAAACTATCGAAGCATGGCCGAACAAAGCAGGCAGGGATCGAACAACGTTATCCTCAGCGACAAATCAGTAACCGACCCGGTTCAATTGTATGAGCGCGATCTCATCATCTACCAGCAACTCCAGGATGTTGAACGCCAGCTTTACCTGCAGCCCGACTTCGAAGTCGTGGAGGGATTTACCGAATTCAGCGAGCCGGCAAACGCAAGCGTAACGAAGATGCTGTTTTACTCTGTGATCATCGGTATCATCATCGCTTACGCGGATGTTGCACTGAGGAGCTTCAACAAGTATCTCGCCAACCTGAAATAAATTTTGATAACTCTCCTCAAGAAGGAATTTGTTCTCGAGCTGCGACGTAAGTCAGTTATCGCCGGGCTGGTCGTTTATTTGTTAAGCACAACATTCATCTGTTACATGACTTTCACAATGAGGGGCAACGCGTTGTCGCCTTTGGTGTGGAGTTCATTGTTCTGGATTACTGTACTCTTTACAAGTATTCATTCGATAGCCAAGAGTTTCATCGGTGAAAAACGTGGAACGGATATATATCTTTATTCGCTTCTCGATCCGCATCTCATCATTCTCTCGAAGATCATCTACAACTTCATCCTTTGTACACTGCTGTCGACAGCGTGTATGGGTTTGTTCATGCTGTTTTTTGGCAATCCCATCGAAGACCTGGGACTTTTCATTGTTGTGATCCTCCTTGCGGCCCTGGGATTTTCGGCTTCACTCACCATGTTGTCGGGTATTGCGGCCCGCGCAAATAACAGCGGCATAATAATGCCTGTACTCAGCTTCCCGGTCATCATTTCGGTGCTGTTACTTGTGATCAAGCTCACCAAAAACTGCATCGATGGCCTCGATCGCAGTGTTAGCCAGCAGGATCTTATTACGCTTGTGGCCATAAATTGCCTTGTTACGGCATTATCCTACATACTCTTCCCGTATATTTGGCGCAGCTAACAAGCCATGCGCTCCTCCTGGTGGAAAATACTTAGTGCTTTATTGCTGGTCTATACTGTGATCGGCGGGCTGCTGTTTTGGGTGCCGGCGCTCGAAATTGTTAACGAGACCATTCGCAACCTCTACTTCCACGTGCCCATGTGGTTTACGATGATATTGTTGTTCGGAACTTCCACGTGGTTCTCGATACGATATCTCAGGGCGCCTAACACGACTTACGATATTTACTCCGTTCAACTTGCCAACACAGGCTTCATTTTCGGAATACTCGGCGTCGTCACAGGTATGCTTTGGGCACAATATGCATGGGGTACATGGTGGCACGGCGACCCGAAACAAAACGGGTCGGCTATTACGTTATTGATCTACAGTGCTTACTTCGTGTTACGTGCGTCTGTCGAAAATGAAGACCAGAGAAATCGTCTTAGCGCTATCTACAACATATTCGCTTTCATTGTAATGATCCCATTGCTGTTCATAATACCCCGTATGCAAGACTCTTTGCATCCAGGCAGTGGAGGAAACCCTGGTTTCAATATGTATGATCTGGATAGCAGTATGAGAAAGGTGTTTTATCCCGCATGTGCCGGATGGATACTCCTCGGCTTCTGGATCGCCTCCGTACGTATAAGGGTCAAATTGATTGAAGAGAAATATTTCGGATAATGATACCCGCGTTAATACTTTTCCTGATCACGGCTTTAACCTACCAGCAACAACAACCAGAAATGGCCGACGTAATGCGGTCGAATGGCAAAATTTACGTGGTTGTCGGTGTAATTCTTATCGTTCTGATCGGCCTGTTCATTTACCTGTTTTTAATTGAAAAAAAGGTGAAGAAACTGGAGCAGAAAATCGAAGATAATCGTTGAGACAAAGTAAGGAGCCAGTTGAGAAGAGGTAAGGAGTCTGGCTCCCACACATGCATTTTATAGGGGAATCTCCTTACTCCTTAATTCTTGCTCCTTACTCCTGAAACACCGAAATTTGCACTCCCAACCTTAAAATCACGTGAAAAAGTCATATATCGTCGCCCTCGTGGTCATCGCAGCAGCTATTGGGATCATCATGCAAACTGCAGGCGAATCCAGCACCTACGTCACCTTCGACGAAGCCTTCCAGCTTGCATCTAACGGCAGCTCTAAAAGCATTCACGTTGTGGGCGAACTGAAAAAAGATCCTTCAGGCGAGATCATCGGCATTCAGCCCGGCGCCGACAGGGTTTCATTCTCCTTCGTACTGGTCGATACAAACGGAAAAGAACAGTTGGTTCAATACAACGAACCCATGCCTGCCGACTTCAAAAGATCTGAAAAGGTCGTGGTGATCGGCGGCTATCAAAACGACACATTCGTTGCAAACAAAATACTTTTGAAGTGCCCTTCGAAGTACGTTGACGAAAAACTTAATGCGGGTGTCTGATCGTGGATAAAGTTGTTCACTATCTCATCGGCGACATTGGCCATCTCTTCGTAATCACTTCTTTCGTTACCTCGTTCGTCTGCGCCTTCGCTTATCTGAAGGCCCGCTCGAAAACAGACATCGCCGAAAAACAATCGTGGACCACCAACGGCCGCATCGCATTTTACCTCCATGTAATTTGCGTGCTTGGTATCGCCGTAACGCTGTACGCGATCATCTACAATCACTACTTCGAATATCACTACGCCTATAGTCACTCGTCGATTTATCTTCAGACCCAGTACATAGTTTCATGTTTCTGGGAAGGACAGGAAGGTAGTTTCTTGCTGTGGCTCTTCTGGCAGGCCGTACTGGGCGTTATTCTCATCGCAACACAGCGCCAGTGGGAAGCTCCGGTTATGGTTATCGTTGCGTGTGTGCAGGCATTCCTTGCATCGATGATCCTCGGCGTTGTTATTCCCGGGTTGGATGTCAAGATCGGCAGCTCACCGTTCATCCTCCTCCGCGATGCAATTCAGGACCCGATATTTGCGACCAATCCCGACTTCGTTCCCGCCGACGGAACCGGTTTGAATGCACTCCTTCAAAATTACTGGATGGTTATCCACCCACCCACGTTGTTCCTCGGCTATGCGTTAACATTATTCCCGTTTGCTTTCTGTCTCGCAGGTCTGTGGGAGAAAAAGTACAGCGAATGGATTAAGCCTGCCCTTCCCTGGACGATCCTCGCAGGAGGTGTGTTGGGCCTCGGCATCCTCATGGGAGGTTACTGGGCGTATGAAACTCTCAACTTCGGCGGTTACTGGAACTGGGATCCTGTCGAGAACTCTGTCTATGTTCCGTGGCTGGTGCTCATCGCATCCATGCATACGATGATCACTTACAAGAACAGCAATACAGCGTTGAAAACATCAGTAGTGCTTGTTGTGTCTGTGTTCCTGTTGATCCTCTACTCAACATTCCTCACACGCAGTGGTATCCTTGGCGATGCATCGGTTCACTCGTTTACCGATCTCGGCTTGTCGGGACAGCTTCTCATTTACATGATGTTCTTCGTGTTGCTGACAATCGGCCTGGTAGCGGCTCGCTGGAAAGAGATTCCCACAAGCGACAAAGAAGTGCTCACGTACTCGCGGGAGTTCTGGATATTTCTCGGTGCGACTATACTGTGTTTAATGGGCTTCCAGGTGTTGGTGCCTACATCATACCCGGTGTGGAACAAAGTTGTTTCATTATTCGGAGGCGAGTCTAACATCGCGAGTCCGGCCGACCAGGTTGGCTTTTATTCGAAATTCCAGTTGTGGTTTGCTGTTGGCGTGGCGCTGGTATCGGGCACCGGGCAATTCTTCTGGTGGAGAAGGATGGACAAGTCTACATGGAAACAGGAAGTTGTACCGGTTGTTCTTGTAACCCTGATCGCTTTCGCGGGTGTGATCGTGATCGCGCGCGTAACAAACCCTTCGTTCGTGGTGTTGGCGCTTGCCGGAGTTTACCTCGTAGTGTCGAATGCACGGATCCTGTTCTCGGTTCTAAAAACCAATCCAAAATTTTCTGGCGGCGCTGTAGCTCACATTGGTGTTGGAATGATGTTGCTTGGTGTGTTGTTCTCTGCAGGACAATCGAAAGTCGTTTCAATGAACAACACCGGCCTTATCATCAAGAAAGACCTGGGCACAGACTTCAATCGCGACAACCTCTTCCTGTTCATCAACGAGCCACGAACAATGGCCGACTACGAAATTGAATATCGTGGCGAGCGACTCGAACTTCGGAACAAAAGTGGTTTTGTGAAGAAGAGCGATGTCATCCCGACCTTCAATAAACACGTCGTTATTGCAAAAAAGGATCTGTACTTCGACGGCGACAAGAAATATAATGCTCTCGACACATTCGAGATCTATCCTGAAAATACGTACTACGAAATAGAGCTTCGAAAGAACGACAAGGTTGCCGCAACGTTATTCCCACGAGTTCAGGTCAATGAAGGAATGGGCGGTTTCATTGCATCTCCCGATATCAAAAAAGACGCAGGACGTGATATCTACACCCACGTATCGGGCTATCCCAATCCCGAAGAACCTCAAGAGTGGAGTGAACAAGAGGAAGTCACCGTTCCTATCGGACAACAGTTCTTCGTTAACGACTACGTGGCAGTGCTCGAAGACGTACACCGGATCGAATCAATACCCGGCTATCCTTTGAACCCGGAAGATGTAGCGGTGCAGGCGAAGGTCAAAGTGCAGGGAGAACGCGATGACTACTTTGCAGAGCCTGTGTTCCTTATTGAAAATAAGACGGACGTGAAAGTAATGCCTATCGAGATCAACGACCTCGGCGTTAAGCTTGTGTTGATGAACATCCACCCGGAGAACAATACATTCACCCTCGGTGTGACAACGCGTCAAAAAGATTGGGTAGTTATTAAAGCCAAAGAGTTTCCGCTTATCAACGTCCTTTGGCTTGGCACGGGCGTTCTAATGATAGGGTTTATAATCGCCCTCGTGCGACGATTCAAAGATCACCTCAAAGAAGTTAAAAGCTAGCTTACTTTCTTTATTGACAGGATCACATCTTCAGACACACGTTCTGCAGACGCCAAAGCGCCGTTAATCGTTCCCGCATCGCCGCTGATGTCTGTTGCTTCGCCCGCAAAGAACAATCGGTCGTTCAAAGGTTCCATCAATGTTGTGCGATCATCGAGTGTGGTCGCCACCAACGGGTAAGAGAATCCTCCTTTGATGTACTTCTCTTTCGTCCAGTCTTTAATGAAGTACACCATTTTGCTATCGGCGGGCGGAAGTCCCGTGCGGATAAATGCCGTAGCCTGTCCGTCGTAATATTTATCGAGCTCTTTGAGGATGGTCTTCACGATAAGGTCCTGGTCGTTCAGGTTCGACAGCTCGAGAGCTTTGGGACCGTTGATCGTTACCGATAATGTTTGATGGAACTCGCTTCGTTGAAAGCCTCCGTTGAAGAACTGCGGAGCTAACGAATTGCCCCAAATGAAAGACGAGTCTGTTCCCCAGAAATTCTTTTTGAAATCGAGCACTACCCGCATCGACGGGTCCATTCCCAGGCGACCGAGTGCAGCGGTCTTCGCGCCGGGCAGTGAGGGTGAAAAAGTTATACCGCTTTTCAGGATGGTGACGGGGACGGTAACGATCACCTTATTGGCAGTCATCTCCGTTCCATCTTCCAGTGTGATCTTGCAAGGGTCGCTGCTATAATTGATCGATTTTACGGGTGAGTTCAACTTAACATTCCTGTACACCGTATCGAATCTCGAAATAATGAGATCCTGCATAGTGTTATTCTTGAGCATGTAAAACTTCTCGTCGTGGTCGACGAGTTTCATCTGCTCCGAAATTCCTTTTATACCCACACGATCACTCGACGAACCCCAGAAGTTTGCCGCTTGTGCGTTCACAAGATTACCTGCATCGCCACTCAAGCCCGAAGCATCTTTTACAGATGTGGTTGGACCGGTGTACGTTTTGATCCCTGCAACGAATGCTTTCGCAGCGGCGTAGTCGCCATTGTTTCCCCAGTCGGCTCCGCTTTTTACGAGATTGCCAACAATGAAGCGCTTGCTCTCGTCGGTAAGTTCAACTGTATTCAGATTGAGGTTGGCTACGATCTTGCCGAGTATGGAATCGTTGCCCTGGAAGTATTCAGCGCCAAGCTCCACGGGAAAGTCGGCGATAGACTGGTATGGAAGATCTTCCTGGTTGCGGAGTGAGCTAGCGCGGCCACCGATCTGGTCACTGGCCTCGAGGACCGTGACATTCAATCCTTTGGTCATGAGGATATCGGCAGCATAGAGGCCAGAGGCACCCGCGCCGATAATTATCACATTGCCATCGTACTGGATCTCCGGGATAGGATCGTCCTTTTTGCACGAAGTAAGCCACGATGCACCAACAACTGCCGATGAAAAGCCAACTCCCAGATGCCTTATTGCCTGCCTGCGTTTCACTTTCTGAGACTTCTAAACCTGAAAGATAAAGGTTCCGGGTGACTTATTAAAAGACCTGCTACCATGCTAATTTTACCAAAATGATGAATACTTCTCCCCGTCCCGATATCCGGAAGGTGTGTATTATCGGACCCGAGTGCACCGGTAAGACCGTATTATCCGAAGGTATTGCCAAAAAACTCAATACCGTATGGGTAGAAGAGTATGCCCGCGCCTATCTCAACAGGCTCTCGCTGCCCTACAACGAAGACGATCTCGTAAAGATTGCGCATGGCCAGCTTCGCATGGAGGATGAATGGGTGATCGACGCAAATAAGGTGTTGGTGTGCGACACCAATCTTTATGTCATAAAAGTCTGGAGTCAATTTAAATATGGTCATGTAAACAAGATCATACTCGACCTGATCGAATCACGCAAATACGACCTGTACCTTCTCACTTACATAGATATACCGTGGGTAAGCGATCCCCTTCGCGAGCATCCCGACAGTCGGGAAGAGTTGTACAACATCTACCTGCAGGAAATGAAGAATCAATCGGTGCCTTTCGTGGAGATCCAGGGTAACGAAGAGCAACGACTGGCACGATCTCTTGCCGCAATCCTGAAATACATTCCCGGCGTTCAATGAGCGATCCGTACGCAGTACTCCGGATCCCCGACTTCAGATTTTTTATCTCGGCTCGCTTCTTTGTAACGCTTGCCATCCAGATCCAGGGTGTTGTTGTTGGGTACCAGGTGTATGAGATCACGAAAGATCCTTTCTCACTCGGATTGATCGGCCTGGCTGAAGCCATTCCTTCGATCGTCGTTTCGTTGTATGCCGGCCACGTGGCTGATATCGTAATGCGGAAGAAGATCATCGTGTGGTGTTTATCAACACTGCTTGCTGTTTCCGCCAGTCTTTTATTTTTCACCACAGATCCCGGCGCTTTCCTCTTGAATTACGGGGCCCTGCCAATCTATACCGTGATCTTCATCAGCGGTATTGCACGCGGCTTTCTCACACCGGCAAACTTCTCCTTCATGCCTCAACTCGTGCCGCGCGAGTTGTTCCCGGGCGCCGTTACTTTCAACAGCACGATATGGGAGATTGCATCTATCGGCGGGCCTGCTCTTGGCGGACTCATGTACGCCTTCCTGGGAATTACCGCTGCGTATGTTGCCGATGTTACTCTTACCGCGGCGGGCCTCATGCTTATCCTTAACGTTGCAAGCAAGCCACTCCCGCCCGAAAGTGAAGAGCAGGGAATGGTGGAAAAGATCACAGCAGGTCTGCGTTTCGTGTTCAACAACAAGACAGTGCTCGCGGCCATCTCTCTAGATCTGTTCGCAGTGTTGTTTGGCGGAGCCGTTGCGTTGCTTCCCATCTTCGCCGACCAGGTGCTTCATGTTGGTGCGTTTGGTTTTGGGGTTCTTCGTGCGGCACCGTCCATCGGTGCGCTCGTCATTGCCTTCGTGGTGATGCACAACCCAATAAAGAAAAACATGGGCCGCCTTTTACTTTGGTGCGTGGCAGGCTTTGGCTTTTGCATGATTGGCTTCGGGCTAAGCAAAAATTTCTGGCTGTCGTTGTTCCTGCTAATTGCAAGCGGTGGTTTTGATTGCATTAGTGTGATCATTCGATTCACCATCCTTCAAACATTTACTCCGGAAAACATGAAGGGACGGGTATCGGCGGTAAACAACATCTTCGTGGGCTCGTCGAACGAGATAGGTATGTTCGAGTCGGGTGTTGCTGCGAAGGCAATGGGCGTCGTGCCCAGCGTGATCTTCGGAGGGTGTATGACGGTGGGGGTTGTGGGACTGATTTCGTGGCTGGCGAAGTCATTACGGCGACTCCAAAATGTAAGTTAGCTGTTAGCTGACCGCTATTTTCATTACATTCACCAGCAAACCTTACCGTTATGAGCTCACGCAGGTCCTTCCTTCGTAAAACCGTCGGCGTTGCAGGCGCAGCCGCCCTCACCCCGGCACTTGCAGCCGCTGCATCTGAAAATGTATCCGACGCACTTCTATCATTAAAAAAACTTTCGCCAGAAGCTGCCGCGATCGACGAAGATCTGTGGGCACGCATGGCGCAAGCTTATACTGTAACCCCAAACATCCTCAACCTGAACAACGGCGGCGTAAGCCCGCAACCAAAAGTTGTACAGGATGCGGTAGACCGTTATTACCACTTAAGTAATGAAGCGCCTACATATTACATGTGGCAAATCCTCGATAAAGGACGCGAGCCGTTGAGACGAAAGCTCGCCGACCTCGCAGGCGTTTCGGGCGATGAACTTGCAATCAACCGCAACACAACCGAAGCCCTCGGCACATTCACATGGGGCATCGACATGAAACGCGGCGATGAAATCGTGATGACCAAACAGGATTATCCCAACATGATCCATGCATGGAAACAACGCGAGATGCGGGAAGGTGTCAAGATCAACTGGATCAGTCTCGATCTGCCCATCGACAACGACGATGTTGTGTTGAAGGCATACATCAACGCAACAACTCCAAAGACCCGCGTGTGGCACATCACCCACCTGATGACATGGACCGGGCAGATCCTTCCCGCCGCGAAACTATGCGCCGAAGCGAGAAAGAGAGGGATCATATCGATCGTAGACGCAGCCCACTCGTTTGCTCACGTTGATTATAAGATCTCCGATTTCAACTGCGATTACTTTGGAACCAGTCTCCACAAGTGGCTCTGCGCTCCTTTCGGAACCGGTATGATGTACATCCGCCGCGAGAACATTTCGAAAACCTGGCCATTGTTCCCTACCGATAAACCCCAGAGCGACGACATCCGTAAGTTCGAAGCACTCGGTACCCGATCATTCGCGCCCGAACAAGCCATCGGCCAGGCCATCGACTTCCACAATGCAATCGGAAGTAAAAGAAAACAGGAACGACTCCACCACCTCAAGAAATACTGGTGCGAGGCCGTTACTCAAAATCCGAAAGTAAAGATCCACGTTTCGTTGAAACCCGAATACTCGTGCGCGCTGGGTACCTTCAGCATCGAAGGACAAAAACCCGCCGACATCGTCGCAACACTCTGGGACAAACATCAGATCCACGTAGTACCGATCGTGTGGGAAAATGTAAGCGCAGTTCGCGTTACACCACACGTGTACACCACAACAAAAGACCTCGACAGGTTCATCGAGGCAGTGGGAAAGATTGCCGTTTCATGAGGATAGTTTTAGCACTCCTGTGCGCGGCGGCATTGAATGTCAGCGCACAGCAACTCTCTATTCCCGGCCTCCGCGAAAACGTTGAAGTTATCCGCGACACATACGGCATCAATCACATCTACGCAAAGAATGAACACGATCTTTTCTTCGCACAAGGGTACTGCGCTGCGAAAGATCGTTTGTTCCAATTCGAGATGTGGCGCATCCAGGCTACCGGAACAGCAGCCGAGATCTTTGGCGCTAAAGAACTAACCCGCGACATTGGCGCACGTCGGTTCAGGTACCGCGGAAACTTATCGCAGGAGCTCAATCATTATCATTCCAACGGTGAGGCAATCATCAAGGCATTTACAGAAGGTGTTAATGCCTGTGTTCGCGAAGCCCTGAAAGATCCTTCGAAGCTTCCACTCGAATTCAAACTGCTTGGTATCAAACCAAAAGAATGGGCACCCGACGTGGTGATCTCACGCCACCAGGGATTGCTTGGGAACATTGGTGAAGAAGTTCTCACCGGCAGGCAGGTAGCAGTTGTTGGTCCAGCGAAAGCCCGCGAGCTCGACGTGTTCCAACCCGGCGAACCGATCCTCGATATCGACCCGGCTATCGATCAAAAACGTCTCTCCGACAACGTCACCGAGTTGTACGATGCGTTCAGGAAGAATCTTGTCGTAACACCGAAAGACATCGTAGTCTCTTCCAACAAAAACGAAAAGGAATACCAGTCGCTTGCCTTGCAAGACGATCTCGACTACGAAAAAATGATTGGCAACGGTGTGATCGGCAGCAACAACTGGATCATCAGTGGAACAATGTCGCAAAGCGGCTACCCAATGCTGGCAAATGATCCGCACAGGGCCCTGTCTGCCCCATCGCTTCGATATATGGTTCACCTGAACGCACCTGGATGGAACGTAGTTGGTGGCGGCGAACCCACAATACCCGGCATCTCGATCGGCCACAACGATCACGGTGCCTGGGGACTTACCATTTTCGCGATCGACGGTGAAGATCTTTACGTGTACGAATTAAATCCCTCCAATAAAAATCAATACAAGTACCAGGACCGCTGGGAAGACATGCGTGTTGTGAAAGACACCATTCATGTGAAAGGAGCCGCAGATCATTATGTCGATCACCTTTACACTCGTCATGGCCCGATATCTTACGTCGACGAAAAGAACAACATCGCCTACGCAATTCGTTGTGCGTGGCTCGAGCCCGGCGGCGCTCCATACCTGGCCAGCTTACGCATCGATCAATCGAAGACGTGGGATGAGTTTCGCCAGGCTTGTTCATACAGTCACATCCCCGGTGAGAACATGATATGGGCCGACAGGAATGGAAACATCGGTTGGCAGGCAGTTGGCATTGCGCCAATACGAAAAAACTGGAGCGGACTCGTTCCCGTTCCCGGCGATGGCCGTTACGAATGGTCGGGATATCTGCCGATCACGGAACTACCTCATGTGTACAATCCATCGAAAGGATTTTGGGCAACCGCCAACGAAAACAACGTGCCGCTCGATTATAAACACAACAACGCCGTGGGTGCAAGTTGGGCAGAGCCGTATCGTGTAAACAGGGTTAATGAAGTTCTCGGCTCCGGAAAAATATTCTCGCAGGCAGACATGATGCGGTTGCAGTTCGATTATCTCAGTATACCGGCAAGAAATCTTGTGCCTTTCTTAAAAGACCTGAGATCAACCGATGCAAAAGTTGAAAGCGCACGTCAATCACTTCTAGACTGGGATTATGTCATGGATAAGAATTCCGTTGCAGCCGGAATTTATTCGGCGTGGGAAAAAAAGATCGGTGAACGGATCACTCCCCTCTTTGTTCCCGACAAAGCGAAAGATCTTTACAAGTTTCTTCATCCTTCACGCATCATTGAATGGATAACAACACTACGCCCTGAGTTAGGAGACCGAAATGCATTTCTCATTTCTTGTCTTAATGACGCCGTACAAGATCTTACCAAAAAACTTGGTCCCGATATGAAGAAATGGCAATACGGTCAGCCTTCGTATCACCATGTGCTCATCAAACATCCGTTGAGCAACGCAGTGGACGAAGCAACGCGCAAGAAACTCGAAGTAGGACCACTTCCGCGGGGAGGTAATGGCTCCACTCCTGGTATGACCGGCAACTCCGATAATCAGACAAGTGGAGCCTCGTTCCGCATCGTGACCGATACCAGGGATTGGGATACAACTATGTTCACCAATGCCCCCGGTCAGAGCGGAAACCCCGATAGCCCATTCTATCGTAACCTTTTCCCGATGTGGGCTAACGATCAGCATTTCCCTGTTTACTTCAGCAGGGAAAAAATTGAGAAGAGCGCCGCTGAGCGGTTAACGCTTACTCCTCAATAGAATTCTTTTTCTTTTTTGAGTAAGCAATAGTGTTTGCAGAAGGAGTGTTCTGGCGGGCCATGCGATTCAACATCTTCCTCTCTTTCTTGCTTTTGATATCAATTTTGCGATCGACGTTCGATTCATCGACGAGGTTGTTTTCAGCATCGTAAATTCTCACCACCGTTTTCCCCGGATTCTCTTTGTTTGTCTCAACCACCCAATAGTTCGCCTTCTCTTGTGCATACGCGCCGGCACATACCACCAGCAGGGTTACTGTAATCGCTAACTTCCTCATATCAATCTTTTTTTACCTGATCTTACGCGATTACACGAAGGTATTTTCTGATTGAAAACAGAGAGGTGAGTTTTCTCGACGGTTGAGGACAGTGTGCCGACAGAACATTTTAATCGTCTAAAGAGAGGCTTTAGTCTATAAATCGAAAAAAAGCCACAGTCATTCCCCGACTTGATCGGGGAATCCCGTAATATGAAATACCACATGGACGACTTCTTTACCCGCCTTGTCCTCTCCGACGACCGCTCTGCGCGGGTTGGCCGCCACGCTTTCTTTTGGGCTATCGCCTGGATATTTCAGGGAGTCATCTACGGCTTCCTGCACGTGGGCAACCCTTTCACTTTTTTCGTTTCTTTTTCAGAAGCATTGATGTATCTCCCAATGCACATGCTCCTTGCGTACTCTCTTACATACATCGTTCTTCCAAAATTCATCTATACCGGGAAATACTGGCCCGCGTTCCTGGCGGCCCTTGGCGTGATTACCATCTCTGCGTTTATGGCACCGGCAACTCTTTACTTCGTTATCAATCCGTTCCGTCGTTTCATAGGCATCCAGACACAATGGAATTCTATTTTTTATTCTTTCATGGGAGGGTTGCGTGGCGGTCTTACCGTTGCAGGGTTCTTCGTCGCCATCAAGCTCATAAAGCAATGGTATCTGAAAAAGATCGAGAACGAACGGCTCGAAAAAGAAAAGTTACGGGCCGAGCTCGAAGTGTTGAAAGGACAGCTTCACCCGCATTTCATGTTCAACACGCTGAATAGCATCTATTCCATGGCTTTAAGGAACTCGTCGCAGACCGCCGAAGCCATTCATAAACTCTCGAACCTCATGCGCTACATGATCACCGAATGCAATACACCGGCCATATCATTAGAGCAAGAAATCCATATTATCAAAACTTATATCGAGCTCGAGAAAAGCCGGCTCGGCGATCGTCTCGATTCCACTATGACCATCCAGGGACATTTAGCGGGGCGGAAGATCGCCCCATTGCTGTTGCTGCCATTCGTTGAAAACAGTTTCAAGCATGGCGCCTACATGGCCGAAGACCAGGCGTGGGTGTCACTCAACATTACATTGAAAGACGACCAGTTTGTCTTCAAGCTCATCAACGGAAAAAACGGAAGGGATAACCTTACACGACCGCCATCTCCAGGTATCGGATTGGCTAACGTGAAAAAACGATTGGATTTATTGTATCCGCAGGGTCACGACTTACGTATCAGCGAAGACGACGAGACTTATGTCGTGACTCTTACCCTAATGCTCGATAAAATTGCTGTTCCCGCGGCCTGATGTATGAAGATCCGCTGCCTGATCGTAGACGATGAACCCCCCGCGCTCGATGTGCTTCGTTCACACATTGCCAATACCCCCATGCTGGAAGTAGCTGGCGAGTGCCACAACGCTATGGGTGCCTTCGACTTCCTCCAGCATCAGCACGTAGACCTTTTGTTCCTCGACATACAGATGCCCCGGTTGTTGGGTACAGACCTCGTAAAGGCGCTAAGCGATCCACCAAAAGTTATCTTCACCACCGCGCATCGCGAGTATGCGATGGACGGATTCGATCTCAACGCAGTCGATTTTCTTTTGAAGCCGATCTCCTTCGATCGTTTCCTGAAAGCTGTTCAGAAAGCAGTAAACCATGAAGTGCGTGCACCGCGCATCGAAGAGACAACCGTCGATTCTCAACAGTTCCTGTACTTCCGCGCCGACAGGAAAATGGTAAAGGTGCTGCTGAACGATATCCGCTACATTGAGGGACTTAAAGACTACGTGAAGATACACGCCGGTCAGCAGCCTTTGATAACAAAACAAACGATCATGGCAGTTGAAGAAATGCTTCCAGCCGAAGAGTTCATCCGGATTCACAGGTCGTTCATCGTCTCGCTGAATAAGGTCACATCGTTCACACCACACGCCGTGTTTATCGGGAAAGAAGAGATCCCCATTGGCCCCCTCTATCGAAGCGAAGTGCAGAAGAGACTCACTTCGAAATAAAAGGCATTCGCGTAAAGGGCTTGTTCCTGTCGAAGAGATACCGGTAGGTAATGTGGATCTTCACGATCTCCGTTTGAACCTGTTCCGCCACCCTTATCATCTGGGGGTTAAAGTCGCCGATCCAGTTCAGCTCAAACTCATCGTAGCGTTTATACTCATCCTGCATCAGCTTTCTGAAATGAAGGATAATCGCCCCGTCAACACCTTTACCCTGGTGTTCGGGAACAATGCCGAATAATAATCCCACCGCTTTACGGTCGACTTTCAGAAACCTGTACCACAGGAACTTCAGCTTAGCCCACCAGTTGAACTGCCCGTTAAGATGTTTGAATATCTGGTTCACTTCGGGTAACGACAAAAAGAATGCTATCGGCTCATCTTTATAAAATCCAAACCACAACAGCTTTTCATCCATGATCGGCTTCATCTGGCTGACGATGTTCTTCGCCTGCAACTCTGTGAGCTCCGGAATTTCGCCACGCTTCGCCCAGGCCTTGTTATAAACATGCCTTATCATACCGGGCATCTTGTCGATCTCAGAACGTTTTAGATGACGGAAGGAATAATCGGGATCTTTTTCAATAAGACGCGACTTCTCTAATAGCCTTTCGCTCAATGGGCCTTGTCGTTTTCGGCCAAACGTGTACTGATAAAAATAGAGCTGAAATCCGTAAGCTTCGAACAGCTCCCGGTAATACGGCAAGTGATAGTTACACTGGTAGTTTGGGTCAGATTCATAACCATCGACAAGCAAACCCCACCAACGATCGCGATCCCCGAAGTTTACCGGCCCATCCATGTATTCCATGCCCTGCTGTTGTAGCCAGGACTTACATTGATCGAACAAAGCAAACGCAGCTTCCCGGTCATTAATGCATTCGAAGAATCCCATGCCGCCAGATCTATGACTAACAAAGGCCGCCACGCGACCAATTGTCACGCCATTATCATCATCGAGGATCCAACGGATACACTTTCCTGTCCTGAATGCCTTGTTTCTCTCTTTGCTGAAAACAGTCTCGATGTCGACGTCGAGCGGGCGGATCCAATGTGGTTGATTTTTATAAAGACGGACCGGAAGCATGATAAATGCTTCGATGTCTTTCTTCGATACAACTTCTTTAAGGCTTCTGATTAGGCAAAATTATCTTGAATTCGGTGCCTTGCAACGGCCTGCTGAACACATCGATCTGGCCACCCAGTTTTTCGACAGCATTTTTTACTATGTAAAGGCCAAGTCCGGATCCATCCGACTGCGTGCTGGCACGATAGAACATTTCGAATATGTTCAAAAGCTTGTCCGGCTCAATGCCAATTCCATTGTCGCTAAAGCTGATGTCTGCTTCCACTTCGTTTATCCGCACCGTCACTTTTACAGTGGGTCGGTCAATGTCCATGCGCCTGTACTTGATGGCATTCGATATGAGGTTGCGGAAGATCTCCGCGAGTCGCCAACGATCACTATAGAATTCAGAACCCTGTATGTCGATCTCTTTAAAGATCAAATCGGCATTGCGGAGATAACTGAGATCAGTAAATGTATTGGCCACAATCTGCTTCACATCTACTTTCTCGATGGTGACGCTTTGCTTCAGGTTCTTCGAGTGACTGAGAACGTCGCTGATGAAGTGATCCAACTGTTCGACCTTGCGGCCGATCAGCTCGATGTATGTCCCGGGATTGTCGTCGTTGCCGGGCATGTTGGCCAAATTCACAAGACCGAGTATCGACGACAATGGCGCCCGAAGGTCGTGTGAAACCTTGTAGACGAAGTTGTCGAGCTCTGTATTCCGGACCTTAAGTTCTTTTTCAATTTTCTTTTGCTCGGTGATATCGACATACACGCCAAAGATGCCTATGGTCTTGTCTTCCATGTGAACTGGCACGCCGTAAACGATCAGTGAAAGCATCTCTCCATCCCGGCGGCGGCGGGCTGTTTCTATCCGAATCACTTTATAGCTGGAGATCAGGCTATTCAAGTCGTTTCCTTCTGCCTCCAGCTCTTCGGGTACGATGAAAGCATTAAGGCCCTTGCCTTTCAATTCATCGATACTATATCCGAACATCTCATGAAATCCCTGGTTGATCTGAACGACATTGCCCTTGTCATCGAGAATAACAATGGCCATCGGTGAATTCTGGAACAACTGCGTAAACAACGTTTCTGTTTTCCGCATCGACTCCAGGGCCTGTTTCTTGTCGGTAACATCCTTTACGATCAGCTGCACCGCGGGAATGCCGTGGTGCGAGAAAGGATATGCCGCCGTCTCGACATCGATCGTCTTGCCATCCAATCGAACGTATTTTTGTTCGATCGCTGGAACTTCAATGCCCTGCATTACAAGTTTCATTCTCTCACGAACAACATCCTTGTATTCGGGGTGCACGAGGTCGAGCACGCTCTTGCCAATCAGGTCTTCGGGTTTGGTTGCGCCCATCATTTCGAGCGCATACCGGTTTGCATACACAAGCTTGCCTTCGGCATGAATGCCAATGCCCAGCGGTATGTGTTCTACCAACTCACGATATTTTTTATCCGACTCACGATGGCGCTGCTCGAGAACTTTCCGTTGAGTAACGTCGGAGATGATGCCGTGACAAACAATAACACCATCGGGCATTCTTGTAGGCATTCCGCACGCTTCGATCCAAACTACCTGCCCGCGACTGTTAAGGCGGCCTTCCCACTTCCATTCACGCAAGCTTGACAGGCTGTCTTCAGTGGTTTCCTGAAAATGCGTCCAGTCTTCGTGGTAGATAAAATTTTTCATAGGCAGGATACCGCGCATAAGGACGTCCTTGCTGACGCCGAGTATCTCTTCGCATCTCGGACTGATGTAAGTAAAGTCGCGGGTACCGTCGGGGAAGACCGAATATTCGAAGACCACAGCCGGAAGCTTGTCCAACATATGAACGACGTTGCTGCGATGAGTCAGTCCGACAGAATTGCTCATGTTTTGGGGAAAGTAAAAACAAGATAACTCTTTCATCCTCATTTGCTGGAGAAAGAGTAAGAAACAGGTAAGAAAAAATGAAACGGAGGTGGTCCGGTCCCCCGATGCCTGTTTAAACGTGAGTTTTACACTTGTAACAGATTTCTTTACAGAAGTTCAGGACTTTTGCTGCGGAGCCATTCGCGACCTTCGCGGATCGACTCGAAGTACCGGACAGTAATGAGATTTGTGTTAGAGGTCATGTCCTGGATGGTCATGCGAGTGAAAACGTTTGAAGGCATCACAATCGCAAGATATCGGACGCCGGCCTTCTCCATTTCGACCAGTACTTTTTCCCGGAAGAACTTCACGTCTTCGTCGAGCACGGGGCCGGCGGTGCGGCTATCGGTGAGCATGTGGAGCAGCTTGTGTCGCTTCATGCCCTCGCGCATCAATTCGAGTCGCTTGTTCTGGACAAGCTGGTAGTGTTCACTGAACCTCGGCATGCCCTCGAGCTTAAGCTTGACACACGGTACCGACTCGTCGAGTTCCAGGGTTGCGTACTCGTCCTGGTAGTAGAGTGTAACAGCTGGCATAAAGCGCTGAGACTGGCCGCGACCAAGTCGGGGCTGGTTATGGTTTTGCGTTAACGACAACGTGGCTCAAGTTAAGGCTATATACTAATACCCGAAATCGGGTAATCAACGATATACGTGTTCTGACAATTATTTTGTTCCGAAAGAGGGCACTTTAACATTTGATTTCAAAACCGTCCCAAATCCCGTGTCTTTAGGTATATAAAAAGGCTACGGAACGTAACATATTTGTTTACATTTGTAACCCTACTGTGACCAAAATGGAACCCAAAATCATCATCCCTGACGTGCAGATCGGCGCATGCGTTCAGGAAGTGTTTGAATCACGCAATATGAAGCTTTCGGACCTGGCCGATCAACTGGGCACCGTAAGACAGAACGTT
>DASRSO010000273.1:0-61476 GCA_035656375.1 Cyclobacteriaceae bacterium
TGTCCAAAATTCACATGATCATCTTCGTACCTGTCGCGATACACGCGAAGAACGTGTTCGTATATCGATGAAGCATGATCAAGATCAAGGCCGGTTTCAATAAGAACGGTTGCCAACAACAGCAGCGATGTAAGATATTGCGACGAATCTTTCTCGCCGTGCGCCTCGAGTACCTGGAGTGATTCCGTCTGGTACCTTAAAGCTTCGTCGTAGCGCTGTTGACGATAAAGACACAAAGCCACGTTATGTGATGCTGTGCTTAATTTTAAGCCTGAAGCTTTAGGGTCATTTTTCAGCTGCAGGTACTCTGCAAAGAGAACAGGCTCGGCCTCCGCATGCCTTCCCATCTTCGACTTGAAGAGTGCGTACGGCACCTCGTTGGCCGAAAAGAGAATATCGTTACGCAGATCTTCCGCGACGCGATAGAATTTATCTGCATTGGCATTGTCATCCGCCGTGTCGAGTATGCACGCGTATTGTAAGCCTGCGTTGTACCTGATCTCAAAGAATGTGGTGAGCTTGTTTTTAAGTTCCTGGTCGTTGGAAGAAAAAACTTCTTTTATTCTTTCACCTTCCATTTTTGAAAACGCTGCGCATGAAAGGGAATAGTCGAGCGTAAAACGATACTGTCCGGCGAGGTCGTATGCTTTCGCCAGGTAGAACATAGTTTTCGAGTAGGCGAGGGCCTCGTCGATAGTAAGGTCCCTGGCATCGAATTCTTCTTTTCCCAATCGTTGCCTTGTGTCGTTCTCGAAGATGTCTTTTGCGGTTCCTAATACCGATGTTACAAACCGGTTGGCTACTTCATTTGATACAAGGTCTTTTACCTTATCGACGGCCCAGGCTGAGTAACCGCTTCGGTCGTCGAGTGCTTTATACCTGGCCGCAAGTTCAAGAGAAAGCCCGTTTTCAACGGTAAAGTTCCGAGGATCGGTTAGTGCCCTGGCGTCGAAATATTGAAACAGCAAGTGATTGACCTTAGCGAACCGAAGTTTGAACTCTGATGCATATTGTTTCACAGCAAGGTCCTTCATGAGCGAATGCATCATCGCCTTTTCTCCGTCCATTCTTATAAACGAATGACGGCGCAGGCTCATGAGACTGATTGCGTTCGGAAGAATAATATTATTTGAAACAAATAGCTCTATTATTTCCTCATCGATGTAAGGGGCTGTGGCAAGTGCCCGGATAGCCCCGGCAACTTCAAGGTGAAGATGTTCCAGGAAATGGGTGATCACATCGTCGTCATACTTGTGAAAGTCGGCAGACACAGGTGATCGACCGGACTTTTGGATCTTCAGGTACGTGTTTATCTGAAGATCGAGAAAGAAAGGAAGACACCCATCTTCGAAAGCGCTGGTTACTTTAGACGCAAGAATTATCTGGCCCCGAACGTCTTCTTCAGCAACACCACTCAGTTGCAGCAAATGATCGGCATCTTTGTCTGGCAGCCCTTTTACAAGATATTGATGAAGTATATTGTTGAATGCTTCGTTCTTTTCGCCCCACTGCATCTTTTCGCGTCCAAACATAACGAACAGTACGCCTGGGGTTTTCTCGACGAGAGTTCTAACCCATGCGTCTTTGTCGGCGTCGTAGTGAGTTGCGTCGCGCCAAAGGGCCTCATATCCATCGAAGATGATAACGATCCTTCGTGGATGAGTGGAACGTTTAAGATACTTGTTGATATCATATGCAAGCAGGAGGGGAAGTCGCTGGAGCAGTTGCAGGCTGTTAAGCTCGTCGATATCACCGAGTACTTTTTTAGCGTCGGACTTTTGTATCCACTCGATAATTTTCCTGTTACTGGCTTCCGATATCTTTTTCGTAAAGAAATTAACACCCGGAACCATATTGCTTCCGGTTACGAGTAATTCAAGCGAGCTGGAAATGATCGAGTTGAATATCTCGTTGGCAAAATCGTTCTCTATGAACTTGACCTTGAATAGAAATGGATATTCCTGTTGAAGATTGCTTTCGGGTGAGGTAAGGATCTTGTAACGGATAAATCCAAGACAAAATGCGGGCAAAGGAATACTGCCCCGGTCTATGAGATCCTGTGCGATGCGAAGCAACGATTCATCGGCCCACCTCGTTTTTGGCTGATCTTCGAAATCGACGCGGTCGGAGAAGACAACGCCTGTTCCCCGGGCGCCCGTAAGATATTCTTTGATAAAAAAGTCGTTCTTCAGGGCCGACTTTCCCTGGCCACCTGCACCGTAGAAAACAAGCACGCGACGCTCATCTATCGTTTGCGGGTCTTCGACACCGTGCGTCAGTATCTTCTTGAACTCTTCGCGATCAACGAAATGTTTTCGTTCTGAAATGGGTTCATCATCTTCCCAATCGAGGGTAAAGTCGGCCATACGGGGTAATATGAATACCGACAATGTACAACATTAAAGAAAGGATTCCAGCGGGCTTGATGAACGTGTTGCTTTCTTTGTTATCCGCCTTTCGATTGTTTTTCTACCGGCCCACAACCACCTCAACGATACCTGCCGCACCGCCAACTCCATTCATGTTCGTCAGATCTACACGATAGTGTACGGTTCCCCCCGGGGCTTTCGAATCGACAAACGAGAACAACTTTTGTTTCTTCGAGCCGCGACCATCAACCTTCCCGATCGGCTCATATGTTATTCCGTCGACCGAACGAAGCACATGATAGTAATTCACCTCGATCTCGCTTCCAGATCTCCACGCAACGGTGACGCCATCTTCATCGCTTTCTGCGGTGATATCGTTGATCATCGAAATAGAGTATGCATCTCCGAGTGTTATTGGTCCGCGCACGCCCGTTCCGCCTTCAAGGTATTGACCATAGGCACCCGAGAAAACCATTCCACCCAGGCTCTTTGTTGTGATTTTTCCGCCCGGCATTACCATGATCCTGTCGATGGGATCGAGGTGGATCGATGCGCTTGAAATGTTCAACGTGCCGGCTACAGCTATTACCAGGGGCTTTCCATTTTCGGTAGGTCCAAGGTACAACGGCTGTGTAACGGAGACCATGATGCCTTGAGGAATGATCACCGCGTCGGTACGTGCCGGCATGCGTTTACAACTCCAGGTGTCGGAAGCAAACCACGGTCCATTCTGGACTGCAACTACCGTTTCAGCATTCGAAATAAATGCGACGGCTGAAAACAGCAGGCAAAAAATGAGACTGATCGATTTCTGACGCATTCGTTTTTTTGCCAAAGATGACGCGATCGGCAGGTTGTTGCCAGTGAGACTGAGCAGGTGGGAGGGGTAATTGAGTATGCGGGAACCAGGTATTGCATACTCTGCAGGCTAATTTAATCTGTTTTACAATTTGGAACATGAATTGTTCCATTTGAATTGATATGCAGATATTCAACAGGTCGGTAAATATTGACGGTGTAAACATATTCTATAGGGAAGCAGGAGATCGAAAGCATCACTCGCTATTGTTGCTGCACGGATTTCCCAGTTCGTCTGTCACGTTCAAGAATCTCATGATCGCGTTGTCAGGCAGGTTTCATCTGGTAGCGCCTGACTACCCGGGATTTGGTTTCAGCGACTTTCCTCCAGCGGATCAGTTCGGGTATTCATTCGCAAACATCGCCCGCGTGATTAACCAGTTTACAAATGCGATCGGCCTCGATTCTTTTACGATATACCTTCACGATTACGGTTGTCCCATCGGGTTGCGACTATGCGTAAGTAACCCGGAAAAGATCGAAGGTATTATTGTTCAGAATGGCAACGCTTACGATGAAGGTATTGGACCGGAGTGGGATGAGACGAAAGACTATTGGAAGAATCCCACGCCCGAAAAGAAGAAGAAAGTATCTGCCTTCCTGAGTGAGGACGGGATGAAGATGCAATACACTGCTGGCCTCCCGGAAGAACTATTGAGCCGCGTAAGCCCGGAGTTGTGGATGCTGGACTGGGAGCGCATGAAAAGACCTGGTAATGTCGACATGCAGTTTGAATTGAACTGCGACTACCAGAACAACATCCAAATGTTTCCGGTGTTCCAGGAGTATTTCCGTGATCATCAACCTCCGGCACTTGTTATTTGGGGAAAGCATGATGCATTCTTCAGTGTTCGTGAAGCGACCCGATACAAGGATGATTTACCCGATGCACAGATCAATATTATTGATGGTGGACACATGGTACTTGAAACAAATTTTGATGAAGTCGTCGCTCTCATTAAAAATTTTTTAACGACGAAATAACTTGCAATCGTTTACGTTTTGGATTTTCCTCACCATGTTGTAAGATTTTGCCAGGTCCGATTTCGGAAAAATACCCCAAGACTGCTTACTAATTCATTCTCTTTTCAAGTTCTATCGCAACTGACGTGAGATTTGATCGCCAAGACTCACGTTAAACCAGTGGCAAATTAGAGTGTGGTTAACGGTAAATTTTAGTGATGGGAATACCCCATCTCTCAAAAACCTAAAAACACACTTATGAGAAAAACTGTACTAATCGCAATTGCGTGGTGCTATTGCCTGTTGGCAGTAGCACAAGACCGCACCATCAGCGGCAAAGTAATTTCAGTTGAAGACAAGACACCATTACCTGGTGTTAACGTCCTTATCAAAGGTTCCGTAAATGGAACAGTAACCGACGCCGAGGGAAAGTATACGCTTTCAATTCCATCGGGAAATGTCACACTCATTTTTACTTTCATTGGATTAAAATCGGAAGAAGTTGAAGTAGGTGATCGAACAATTATCGATGCCCAGCTCACATCCGACGTAACGCAACTCCATGAAGTTGTTGTTACAGCTCTCGGTGAAAAAGTCGACCGCGACAAATTCGCCTCTTCTGTCTCTACTGTTACCGGCGGTAACATTGCGCGCTCCGGTGAAACCGGCGTGTTGCAGGGACTATCTGGAAAAGCTGCCGGTGTGTTGATCACACGAAGTGGTGGCGATCCGGGTGCGGGTGCATACATTCAGATCCGCGGCCAGAACACGATCAACGGTAACGCACAACCACTCTTTATTGTCGACGGTGTTCCCGTGAGTAACTCTAATGAAGGCACAACGCCTACCGGCGGACCACTCGCCGGCGCCGGTAATGCTATCGTAATGCAATCCCGGATCAACGATATCAATCCCGACGATATCGCATCGATGGAAGTGTTGAAAGGAGCGTCCGCAGCCGCTCTTTGGGGAACCCGCGCCGCCAACGGTGTTATCATCATCACCACGAAACGCGGTATGGACTCCAAAGGAAAAGTAAATGTGTCGTTCAAGTCGACATACTCTGTTGATGAAGTGAATAAGATGCATGAGTTGCAAACAACATACGGTCAGGGTATCAACGGGCGCTACGTGCAGGGCAACCGCGAAACGTGGGGCGACAAGATATCAGACAGGACAGGTGGTCCCGACACGTACATCACCAATCCTTCTGCACCCGGTTACGCGGGCTTCGTAACTTTCCCTGACGGATCTCGTCGTTATGCGATCGCATCCGGAACGGGCACGAGTTGGGACGGCAAAGGTGCTGCTGCGCACGGCGGCAAGAATTCGCAAGACACTTATGATCACCGGTATGATGCATTCCAGAAAGGTCATTACACCGACAATAATATGACGATCAGTGGTGGCAACAATCGCACTACATTCCTCGTCAGCTATTCCAACCTCGCTCAGAAAGGCATCGTAAAGGGATTCAGCGACTACAAAAGGAATTCTGCGAGGTTCAATGCTTCGAGCCAGTTTACGGATTGGTTCAGGGCTTCTGCTTCGGCAGCTTATGTGAACAGCTACTCTACACGCATCCAGGGTGGTGATAACCTCGATGGTCTGCTCCTTGGCGGTATTCGTACGTCGCCTGATTTCGATAACAGCCAGTACCTCGGAGATTACACGTCGCGTACGGGTGCTATTGCACTCAACAGGCACGTTTCGTTCCGTAATCCATTGGGTGCTTCTGAGAACCCTCGTTACTCGAACCCGCTGTGGAATATCAACAATAATAAAAACACTACGAATGTCGATCGCTTCATTGGTAACGTTGAGCTGTCGGCCGATCCTCTCTCATGGCTGAACATCACGGGCCGTGCGGGCATCGATCATTACACTGATAAAAATAAAGAGACATTCCCGGTGTACTCTGCTTCATTTGTGAATGGTATGCACCAGGTGAACGTTACGACCGAGTCGCAATTGAACACCGACCTCTTCGCAAGGGCTTCGAAGCAATTCGGTGAGAACTTCAGCGGTACACTGCTTGTCGGTGTTAACTACAACGATCGATCACGGGAAACAGACCACACGCAGGTAACGGGATTTGTTGCACCAAGTGCACCCGATAACCTCAACAACGGTCTCAACTCGAACCTATCTGCATATGTTTATCGCACTCACATCAGGACTTTTGCTTACTACGGGTCTGCCGACCTGCAAGCGTACGACATGCTTTTCCTTACGCTGACTGGCCGTGCCGAAAGTGCATCTACTTATGCTAACTCTTTCTTCTTTCCATCAGCTGCCCTTGGGTGGCAATTCTCGAAACTCGATGCCCTTCAGAACAGCTCGGCATTCAGCTTCGGTAAATTGAGACTTACATGGGGCCAGGTTGGTATCCAGCCACAGCCTTATCTTGGCGTAACAGCATTCCCTGCAACGTCATACATCGAAGCCTATGCTGAAACAATTGCTGCGTCAAGTGCAGTGTACGGTGGGGGATACACACAAAGCCTCATCAAAGGAAATCCAAATTTGAAACCTGAAACTAAAACTGAGACTGAGGCGGGATTCGATCTGCGTTTCCTTGACAACAGGCTTTCATTGTCGGCTACCGCATATTACAGCCGCACGAAGGATGTTATCCTGACCCTCAATGTGAGTGAACCTACCGGTTATCAGCAACAGAACAGGAACGCGGCTATCCTTCAGAACAAGGGTATCGAACTTGAAATGGGTTATGATGTGATCAAGAAAGGCGCATTCACTTGGAATGTGGGTGGTAACTTTTCTTTGAACAGGAACAAGATCGTATCACTGTCTGGTTCCAGCGCACAGCTCGTTCCGGGCAATGGAACGTATGGTGGTCAGTCGTTGATCGAAGGCCAGCCATTCGGTGTGTTCTATGGGACGGACTTCCTGAAAGATGAAGCAACAGGCGCTTACAGGCTTGATGCTAACGGATTCCCGCAGGATGGAATTCAGAACGAAGTGATTGGCAATCCCAACCCGATGTGGCGCGCCGGCATGAGTACGACTGCATCGTTTAAGGGACTTTCACTCTATGTATTGTTCGACAAAGTTTATGGCAACGACTACTGGAACGGTACACGCGGAGCCATCTACACATTCGGAACTCATAAAGACAACGGTGTTACGTCGGTCGCACCTGCTGGTGGCCTGAAAACATATGATGGCCAAACCATCCCGGCCGGCCAGGAATTCCGCGGTCAGATCAAAGATTTCGGTGGCGGACCAGTTGCGCTTACACAATCATGGTACCAGGGACCCGGAACTTCGTTCAACCAGTCTTCGAACAAACAGTTCGTGGAGAATGGAGGTTCGACTCGCCTGCGCGAGATAACTGCAAGTTATTCACTGAATGGCCAGGCTTTCAAAAGAGCAACCAGGCTTCAGTCTATCGACTTCAGCATTACCGGCCGCAACGTATTCTTGTGGACGAAGTACACTGGTGTAGATCCTGAGACCAACATTTCCGGAGCATCGCTCGCGCGTGGCTCAGATTGGTTTACGAATCCGTCGACCAAGTCATGGCTCTTCTCTGTTAAGATTACTTATTAATTCAAAAAAGGAAGACAGTTATGAAAAACAGATATAACAAAATAGTTGCTTTCGTTGCCATTTTAGGATTGGCTTCGTGTAACGATCTCTTCGAGGAGAGTGATATCAAAAAGAATCCGAATGCGCCAGATGAAAGCCAACTGACGATAACTCCGCTTACCACCGGAACGCTTGTTGGGTTGGGACACCTGCATGAAGACACCGACAATCGCATCGCGTTTATGTGGGGTGGTCAACTGGCAGGCCAGAGCCGGCAGCATGCAGGATTCCAGAATTACACTGTAGCTGCGTCAACTTTTGCATGGAATAACTATTACAATGTGTTGAAGAACGCACGGTTGATCAATAAGAAGGCTGCCGTGGAGAACAACAAGCTTGCAATAGGTGTGTCGCAGGTGATCGAGTCGATGGTAATGCTCAAGATCGCTTCGCTTTACGGTGCGGCGCCATACTCGGAAGCTTTGGATGATGAAAAATTTCCGACCCCGAAGTACGACAGCCAGGTATCGCTTTACAATACGTTGATCGCCCTGACAAACAGCGCGTACGACAACCTTACGAGTGGTGTCGGCAGCATCACCGGTGACTTTGTGTACGATGGCGACGAGGAAAAATGGGCCGCTGCGGCGAAGACCTTGCAAGCACGCATGTACCTGCATATCAAAAACTACGCGAGTGCTATTGCCTCTGCCAACCTTGGTATAAGCAGTTCAGCCGACGATATGTTGATGAAACATGGTACTTCACAGGCAGTGGATCTGAACCTCAACTTCGACTTCTTCGATATCGCCCGTCCAGGCGATACAAGCTTCGATCCGCCGGCATACCTGCCTGTATTCATGTGCAAGAACATCAATACAGGAATTTCGGTGACAGACGTGGCGGTACGGAACGCGAAGACCGACGAAACCGGTATCTATTTCCATTACTTTGCTTACGGCGCTGAAAGTGCCGGCGGACTCGATCCAAATACGGCCGACGGAATGTTCGTGGCCAACGCGCCGCATCCGTTCCTGACGTACTACGAAAATCAATTGATCCTCGCCGAAGCCAATGCCCGCCTTGCCAGTCCGAACATTACTGCCGCAATCGAAGCGCTAAATGAAGTTCGCGATGGACTGTCGTCGGGATACGTTAATGGTCTTTCGACCGGCTATACCGAGATAGAGAAGAGCGGTGAGCTGACAGCTACAATCGGAAGCCTCGCTGTAATCGGCAACGGCACGGCGTTTAAGACAGAGCTTCAGCCCGGCTCCGTTCTTTTGAACGGCGACGGTGATGTGATCGGAACTGTAGCCGCAATAGCCGACGATGAACATCTCACCTTGAGCAGCGTTTCACTTGTTGATGTCGATGGTGAAGAGTTTTCGGCTAACGGCCTCGTGTACCTGCCTTATGTGACTGCAGACTTCTTACCGGGCGGCGTTGCGAATCCATTGACAGGTCCTAACTCCGGTCGCAACCAGCAACAGGCATTGTTGTATGAGATCGCTTCGCAGAAGTTTGTTATTTTACTTGCACAGTACGAGGTGTTCAATGAACTCAGAAGGCTGCAGGCGGCCAGTCCTTCGATTTCATTGGGTGTGCCGATCAACAACGGCACGAGGTTGCCGGCGCGATTTGTTTATCCCCAGAATGAGATCAACACAAATCCCAACGTTCCCAAGATCAATGGATCTGTTGCAGACCAGTTTGTGAAGCTCGAGATATTCGAATAAGGAAATTTTTGTTTGAAGTTAATGGGGCCATCCGCAGGGGTGGCCCTTTTTTTATTTGAATTCGCCCTGGAGCTCTACCGTTCTCAACGGGAGTATCACCTTGAATGTCGATCCTTTATCGGGCTCCGAATCAACTTCGATCGATCCATGCAAAACTTCGATCTGCGATTTGATCAGGTACAAGCCCAGGCCACGGCCTTCGACATGAGTGTGAAAACGCTTGTACAACTTGAAGAGCTTTTCGTGATGAAGTCGTTTATTGAAACCAAGGCCGTTGTCGGAGACCTCGAGGATCGCTTTTCCATTGATGCGCCTGCTGGTGGCGGTAACTTTTAGCCTGCGGTCTGGCGACTGGAACTTGATTGCGTTGCTTAATAGATTATAGAAAATACTCTGCAGCATGGGGCGCACCGAAGTTATTATGGGAAGGCCTTCGAAGTTCGCGATAATGTCTTCGTTGCCGGTGAGGCTGTCCTGAAGCAAACTTTTGCTTTGTTCCCATTCTGATGCGAGCTCTACAAGTTCATGAAATTGATGAGGATTGTTTCGAAGCTCGAGTAGCTTGCCGAGATCTTTAATGATAACGTCGAGGTCGTGGGCAGTCTTGCCGATGAACTCGTTTAATTGCTTTATCTGTTTGGCATCATTTTCCTTGTTGACCAAAACGGTCAAACCGAGCAACCTCGCCACCGGGCCGCGCAGGTTATGTGAGACGGTATATGAGAATTGCAGCAACTCGGAATTATATTTTACGAGCTCCTCGTTGGTTCGCTTCAGTTCAATCGTCTTTTCAGCTACAAGTTTGGCGAGCTGATCGGCTTGCATCTGTATTTCTTCTTTTAGCGACTTGATGCGTTTATAGAACAGGTAGTACGCGATCGCCAATGCGCTGATGAGCAGCAGCCCTATAATACCTGCAATGATCAGGGTTGACTGCTGTTTCAATTGGGCGTCCTGGAGCTTGAGTTTGTCTTCCGCCAGAAGCTTGTCTTGTTGTAATACTTTGATGTCGCGATCGCGTTGCTCGATCTCCTGGATCTTTTCAAGATTTACAAATCGCCTGGCTACATCCGAGAGATGAAGAGAGTCATTCAACTGATTGGCGAGAGCGGAGAACTTCAGTGCCTCCTGGTAGCTTCCCTGCGAAGTAAGCAGATCCCTTCTGGTGTTGTAGTTCAGGAGCACGACTTCGTTAGAGCCAACGCGCCGTGCATAGGCCAGAGACAGGTCGAGGAACTGCATGGCATTTTTGAAATCGCCCATTTTGAAATAGATGTCGCCAATACCCCAATAAGACCATGCAAGACCAAAACTGTTCCTGATCGATTCTGCAAGGTGGATCGCTTCGTGGTAGTGATTTAACGCATCGGTGTATTTCTTGCGTTGGCCTTCGAGGTAGCCGAGACTTTGATGGGTTTCGCTAATTCCCTGCAGACTTCTGAGGCTGGTGTAGATGGCGAGGGCGGAATCAAGAAATCGATGTGATTCTTCGTAGTCTTTGAGGTCGGTAAGTGCCACGCCTTTCAATGAGAGCGCATGGGCGCGGTCACTTTTCAATAGCTTTTTTGGGCCGATGTCCAACGCTTCGTCGGCCATCCGAATGGCCTGGTGGGGATCTCTGAGGTGAAGGTTAATCCACCCGATCTCGATGCGAATGATGCCTATCTCCGCATTAAATCCCCTAAGCTTGCTCAACCTTAAGGCGCCATAAAGATTATTGAGGGCAAGCTCATATTCTCCTTTGTTGGCAAAGACCGTTCCAAGGTCGATCATCAACGTAACGTACTTTCGAACCAGCGTCTTCTTGAAGAAATAGTTTCTTGCTGAATCGGATAGCGCGATTGCCTCGTCAAATTTTCCCTTCTGGAACAAGATCAGTGCACGAACGTGCATGATGTCTGCGCGGTTCTCGTCGTCGTCAATACCGGGGCTAATGATCTCAGACGCTTCTTTCAGAAGCTTCTCCGATTCTGTGAAGTTGCCGAGCCTGACGGTCGTGTTGGCTTTGAGGATGATCGCCTCTGCGAGTAGTGTTTTGTTGGGCAGAAGTTTGCGGATTCGTATAGCACGATCGAGATAGAATTGCTGCGAGTCTGTCTGGTGACGTTGACCATAAAGGGCACTCAGGTTTCGATAAACTTTAGATAGTGTTCCCGGGTCTGTACTGTCTTTGAAAATTTCGCGACTCTTTTTGAAGAAAAGTATTGCTGAGTCTGTTTCCACTTCTTCGAGGCTGCATACACCAAGCTGAAGGAGAGTATATCCACGCAGGTGTTCATCACCGGATTGTTTAGCCAACTGCAAGCCGCGAGTAAGATCGCGATGACCTTCCGAAAGTCGGCCCGAGAGATATTTGTAAACGCCGCGATAGGTGTATGCCCGTGCCTGGCCCTTCAGGTAGCCGATGCTTTTGCTGAGTTCGAGGGCTTGCTTATTGTAGTTCTCGACCTTAATGCTGTCGTGAGTGATGAATTCGTATGTTAGTTGATTAAGGATATCAACTTTCGGCTCTCCTTTTGATTTCGCGAGCCGTTGCTCGAGGCTATCAGTAGCAATCGATTGCCCTTGCCCGAAAGTGCCCTGGCAAAAGAGACTTGTTGTAAACAGCAAAATGAAACTTACTTTGCGACTCATCGATTGAGGGACGGGCACTGATATTCCGATGCAAAATTAACGCGATCCTGCTTTAAAAAAAGTATGACGATCGTCCATCTACTCATTCAGTTATCCCACTTGCTCATTTGCACTCTGAGCGGGCGGCGTTGCAAACAATATTTGCAGCGTAATGAAACCGTTTTATTTTTTAATCGCATGCACTTTTTTGCTACCCGGCCGTTTGTGGGGAGCCACAATAACGGCCGTTGGTAGCGGCAACTGGAGTAACAACTCCGTTTGGAGCTGTAACTGTCAGCCTACAAGCAGCGACAATATTGTGATACCTGCTGGAAGGACAATAACGGCGAATGGCCCAATAATCCTTTTTCTCGGACCTGTTATCAACATTACTATCGGAGGTACGTTGATGTTGCACAACGCTTCTCTCCAGATCGATGCCAATGATGTTGTGAATATATTGAACGGCGGAAAGATCCAGGGCACAGGTCTTACGGGTGGTTCGGTTTATTCAGGCACCACACCAATTTTTATATTGAACGGCAATGCAGTGGATGGGCCTCAGACAATTACAAATGGAGTGTTGCCGATCAAATTAATATACTTCAGAAGCTCTGTTGTTGATGATGGCATTTCACTCGAGTGGGCATCGGCATCGGAAAAGGATTTTGATCATTACGAGATCACACGTTCTGTTGATGGGAAGTCATTCAATTCAATCGCGATAATTCCTGGCAAAGCTGAAAACGGCGCGGATTATTCTATCGTTGATACAACACCATCTCCGGGAACAAACTTCTATAAGCTTGCGGCGGTAGACCTGGATGGATCCCGGGAGGAATTTCAAGTGATAAAAGAGGAGTGGAGTAGGCGTCGGGAATGGATTACGGTTTATCCGAACCCTGTGACTGACGGTAAGATCCATACACTTTTTTCGGATGTTCGAACCGGTTCAATGCGTGTGCTCGATTGTAATGGCCTCGTACTTGCAGAGAGCGCCTTGAATAATGTTGTTTCGGGGTTCTTACAATTACCGGAGAATGCCCCTCCGGGTGCTTATTTTATTCTTGCAGAAACGAATGGGCGTTTTGCGCAGATTAAAGTGATCGTGAAATAAGCTGAGTCAATTTTTTAAACAAGGCTGTTACGATTTATTCTTCAGTAGAAACTTCGGTCTCATCTTTGAAGGGTTCTTCCAGTTTGTTAGATCATTTAAGAGTTCTTCGTTGCTATCGTTCTTAATACGAAGGAGAAACTTCGTCCAGTAATCTTCGCGTATAAGGCAGTAGGTTGGAGTAATACGATGAACAAATGCCATGTCGTCGGGATCGAGGTAGCAATTGAACTGCACATCTTTCACACCCTCGGCAATCCTCCAAAGGCGGGCTTTGTCAATCTCATATTCCGGGATCCACGACATTGCATCAATCCCCGTGGAGTAAACTATGTATTCAGCAAGCGCTTTATGCGCGATGATTAACTCTATCGAATCTGCGCGCACTTTTGAAACGGCCTGTGTCGCGACTAAGCAGTATAATTCATAATTTGGATCGTGTTTGGCAGGATCATAGGTTCTGTATGAAAAGAAGCTGCACGTTATCAAGACAAATGCCAGGTAATTCTTCTCAATTGACCTCAAAAAGAAGATCAATAGTAACGGGCATAACAAGATGAAAATAAGAAAGAAGCGTATTGCCGGACCGTTTTCTGACCAAACAAAAAATGGAAAGATGAGCACGGCAAGTACAAATAATATGCTTGTTAATCTGCGATCAGGTTTCTTAACAGCATAAACGATCGCTGCAAAGAAAACAATGCACGCAGCAACGATCTCGATCAGCCACCACGGCCCGATCAGGTCGAAACCAAACGACTTTATGAATGAATAGGGAGTAAACTGAAGACCTGTCGAGATAACACCATGGAATCGCTCGACGTCAAACAAATTCAGGATTCCAGGGAGAAAGAACCCTGCAGCCATGATCGCAGCTCCAATGATAATAACAACGTAAGGCGAGAATCCCCGTATCACCAAATACAAAAGCCCCAGCACGGCGGTCACCCTGTGTCCAACGAAGTTCAGGATCATCATCAATACAATAACAACCTTGCGTTTTGAGTCCGACGCATACAATAACCAAATGAAGAGCACAACACCCAACAAGTTCTTCGGATACTGTGCGGCAAAATAGGTGAGATGCGGACTAAACAAACCCATGGAGCCGAGGATTAGTGCGGTCTTATAGTTATCAGTCCACTTAAGGGCAAGCAGGAAAAATGACATGGTTAACGTTGCCGCCAGGATAGCAGCAAGCAGCTTGTAGCTCAGCACGTAGTCGCCCGTAAAAACCTGGACAACCATCATCAACGGGTAGATAAGCGAGATGTCGGGCACATCCATCCTGCCTTCCTCCATGAACGACCGCACCTGGTTTATGTAAAAGTATCCGTCCCAACCATTAGCGAATGGCGTTTGTAAAAAGGAGAGGAGCCGGAAAATGAAGGATGCAGCAAAGAAGATCAGGGCTGTACCAGGTACAACCAGTGATTCTTTGATCCTCACGGCCTATTGACAAATGCGTCGATGAATTTTTCGCCTTTCACTTCTTCCGGTGTGATATGAAGGTTATCCTGGAAGATCTTGATGACCTCGCTGGATGTGTTTCCCTTATAGACTTCAGCAGCCTCTGATAGATTAAACAACTTGCCGAATATCCGGATCGTTGCGGAGTTTTCTTTCTGATCGATGATCTCCCAGTTTCCATCCGCCACAGTCTCCGTGGTTTGTTCTACCGATGCAGTGGCCGATGTGCTGTACTCATAGATCACAAAAGTCTTGTTCGATCGAAGTATCAATGACTTCTCCGATTCAAAGCTCATATCGTCGGTCGATTGATTGTGCAACCGCTTGTCGATATATTTTTCCAGGACCGAGCCTTTTGTTTTAGTTAACAATGACTTCATCGCATCTTCTGCTTCGTAATTTCTTAATACGAAAGGAGTGGTCTCATTAAAGAACAGCAGTTCACTAACAACAAGATCTTTATAATCCTTTCCGGGATAAACTTCGAGTACAGTCAATACAAATTCTTTGCCTGTAAGGGGTTGCGTTAAAGAAACAACCTGTGGTTCCATGGTGTCCTGTAGCTCGTAGCGACCCTTGATGCCATCTTTGGATGCAAACTCGAATGCCTTAATCCTCGCATTGGCATTGAAATGTTTCTCTGAGCGCTGGTATCCATTCCATATTTTGATGCTGGAGATTGTTTGTTCTTTATCAAGGTTGAATCTCAGGTATTCATTTTCACCAGATCCTTTTCCACCCTCAGCCCAAACAAATTCCTTACGGGCATCGAATAGTTGTGATGCCGCGTATGCATCAGCTGGCGAAAGAACAGACGAAGCAACAACTGCTCCCGCAACAGCTACGGGAGGCACAACCTGGAGCTTCCCGTTGTTGTCGAGGATCTCGATCTCCGAAAATCCGACGGAGAACTTGTCGTCGAACCTTTCGATAGAAAGACTTTCATCTTCCGAGAACTTTATGACCTCCGAATGGTCTGTCTCCTCAATCTTTATGAAAAGAGAGCTGAGGTCTTCGTTAACAGCAATGCTCGACGATATGGCAGCTGTCGCAATTTTGTGGCCATCGCCATAAATAGAAACTGTTTTTACCGACGCCAGGTCGCTGCCAGTTGCGGCCGTGAGCTTGATCTCTTTCACGGTCGTAGTTCCCGGAAAGTAAAGCATGATGCCTTCGTCGGAAGCTGCGCCGGTGGCGGTCGACCAGTATGTTTCGGGGCGGCCATCGAACACATTGTCGAGGGCGTATTGACTCAAAGGTAGTTTCGAAGACGTAGCATACATTCCCTCCAAAAAGATCTTCGGTGCCGGGGCTTCGGCAAAGTCACTGTCACTGGCTGATTCATCTTTCGCTGCGCCACCGCCACAGGATGCAAGGCATAAGATCGAGACACAGCCAACGAGGCAGGAGGAGAGTATTTTCATGAGCTTCGGTTTTCTAAAGGGTTTTTAAAGATAGCAATTATGAATAGCTTTATGTACCCCATGACAGAAAGAGAGATCCTAACGGAAGATCACGGTTTGCTCGATGAAATAACCTTCCGGTTTAAAGCCGCCGTGTTAATTGTCATCAGGTTCTTTAAGAATTCAACCCACTATCGGACAGCAAGATTTTCAACGGGACATCGGCTGAAAAATGAACAGGTCATTTCAGTCTCCGAAACAGATCTGTGGAACACCGACGACACGGAGCTTAACTGGATACTCACGGCAGGCAAGATCCAGAACCTCAGGATAGCCGCGAAGCAACTGCACGGCACCGAAGTGCCGGCAAACGAAGTCTTCAGTTTCTGGAAACATATCGGCGCACCGGTTACACGACGCGGTTACGTTATCGGCCGCGAGATCAGGGAAGGATGTATCGTGCCCGCAGTTGCCGGCGGACTTTGTCAGTTGTCGAATGCACTGTACGACAACGCTGTAAAGGCCGGGTTCGAGATCATCGAGCGGCATAAGCACACCCGCGTTGTGAAAGGCTCGCTCGCAGAAGTAGACCGCGACGCCACTGTAAAATGGAATTACATCGATCTTCGGTTTCGTTCCAGGAACGACTTCCGTATCGAGACAGAACTCACTGCCGACCAGCTACTGGTAAAATTCAAAAGCACCAGCAGGAACGGCGTACATGAGACCCCTTTAAAGAAAGTAACGACATCGATACTGAACGATTGTTATTCTTGCGGCAACTTTGAATGCTTTAAGCATCCAAAGAAGATCCAAAAGAAAGAGCAGGCATCGTCGACCACGTTTGTACTCGATGGTAAGTGGAGTGAGTACGATGAATACGTAAAGTCGATCACAGGTGCGAAGGATCATTTCATTTTGCCGGGCAAGCTGAGCACAATATCCAGGTCTTTGAAGACAAGAGTACTGAATAAGCTGAAGCGAAACGTTTTCTCGACATCCCTCGAACTGGACAGGCAGGTCGCGAAGAAGATAATAAAACGAATCCCGATCGAAAGCACGCATCTCGTGGTTTCACAAAACCTTCTTCCATTTTTATGGGAAGAGGGTGCACTCGGCGGCCGCACCTTCGACGTGCTTATGACGCGCCTGCCAATGGAAAAACTGCACGAACGTTTGGATCATGCGCGCGCCAGGTATCCGCAAAGCCCCACGTTGAGCGACTTTCGCGCGGATGCACACCTGGTTGACCTGGAAAATGCGGCGCTTACGAAAGCCAGGAACATCATCACCCCGCACCAGGAGATTGCCGATATTTTTAAGAATAAATCGGTTAACCTAAACTGGAAATATCCTGCGAACTCTATACATAGAAAAGAGAGCGGCACTAAAATACTTTTTCCAGGTTCGTCGCTGGCGAGGAAAGGCGCCTACGAAATGCGACAGTTAGCTGTCGAACTGAAGTTCTCCGTCAAAGTTCTCGGCGGCGCACTCGAGGAGCCTTCATTTTGGAACGGGATGAGCGTCGAGAAAGCGGGAGCAGACCCATTCGAGAATGTGGGGTTAGTCGTTTACCCGGTTTATGTCGAGCACCAGCCCCGAGTATTACTGAAAGCTGTAAGTGCTGGCATCCCGGTGGTAACAACTACAGCGAGCGGTTTGCGGGAAAGCGAGTATGTTACAATTGTACCCACGGGCGATTACGATGCGTTAAAGCGGGCAGTGGTGAAGAGACTTCACTTGTGAATGTACTCGAACCTGTTCTTGAGTTTCAGGAAAGGGGTTTCGAAGAAGCGATAGCTCACCATCCCGATCACAATTGTTATTCCCAATGCCATACAGGTTTCAAGGATCATCACCTGCCAGAGACTTGTGTTCAGTCCGAGCTTCGAAGTTAACGTTGTAGTGGTAAGTATGCCGATAAAGTGATAGCAATACAAACCGTACGAGATCACGCCGAGTTTCGACAGCATTTTAAATCTCGACATCTTATAAAATGAATTTGCAGAATAATTCTGTTCGAGGATTATCGCAAGGGCGATCACGGCAACGACGAGCCGCTCGGTGACGCGAGAGATGTAGAATACCCGAAGCTCGTCCCTGGAAAGAAGAACAAGCACTAACGCCACGTAAATGAATATGATTTGAATCTTTGAAAGATTTACGATCTCGTTTTTGAAAGTTGCCGACTCAGAGATAAGCCAGGCGCCCAACGCGCCCACCGCCATGTCACCAATGCACGCAACGGTGTGATACTCCCGCATCTCGTAATTGTCGGTGAGGGCAATGAAAACAATGCTCGTTATGATCACGGTAACAAACGCGATCCAGTGCCGGATGATCGGCAGCAAGAAAAGAACGATGGGCCATAACGCATAGAACTGCTCTTCGATGGCCACACTCCACAGCACACCAAGTATCGATGCATCCGGTGGACCTTTCGCAATAAAGTCGAAGTTGTTGGTAAACGTAAGGTAATAAACGAGCGATGCTGTCTCGTTGGGAGTCTGTCCGAACAACGATTTCAGGAACGGGAATATGAAAAAGCCGAACAGCACACAGAAGTAGAACAGCGGCCATATTCTCAAGATCCGTCGGATCCAGAATTTCTTAAGATCGATCTGGCCGAGCAACTTCTTTTCTTCGAGCAGCAGGTAGGTTATCAGGAACCCGCTAAGCACGAAGAAGAAGTTTACACCAATGTTACCATTGCCCACCAGGTCTCTTTTAATGAAGTGGTAGGTGGATGTGTCTTTGATGTAGTCGAAGTCGGTATGAAAACTATGGAAGAGAAAGACAGCGAGGAAGGATAAGAACCGTAGTCCATCCAGGTTTTCGAAGTATATTTTTTTGTGCGTCACGAGATGGTGAACCCGGAAGCGAAAGATAGTCAAACGTATTCAATCGGGGAGATTTTCTATTTTAGGGCATGCAATCCACCGCTCTTAACATTATTCGCTTCGCTGCTGCGGGCAACATGCTTATTCACGGGATCTATCGTCTTGCGTCGGGAGGCGTGAACCCGTTTGATGGATATCTCGCGTCGCTGAATTTTCCGCCGTACAGCGCGTGGCTGATCACCGTGTTCGAGATCGTTGCCGCTATCATGATCATTATGAAGAGATGGGTTGCGCCGTTGAGCATTGTGTTTATCGTGGAGCTGGGTATGGGCATATTTTTACTTCACAGGCATGAGGGCTGGTTTGTTGTGGGAGGTGGCAGAAACGGGATGGAGTATAGTGTGCTTATGATCATTTGCTTCGCGGCGACAGCGATGGCGAACTGGGGAAAGAAGTAAACGAGGGAAGTGTATATACCTGTAACGCCCTTACGTATAAAGACTCAACCATGACCCGGCCAGGTCACCTGCAAATTCTGTTTCTTCCGTGGCAGGCCGTTTTCGGAAAATGACGGCAACGCCCAACCCTGAAAACCATCCTGAACGCCCTTGAACAAACTTGTCTCCCCCTTGAAACACTCATAACCCAACCCAAACCCCCGTTCTTCCTTTATTGTCTTACAAACCAAAAGACAATAAACCCATGAAGAAAGGTCTACCAATTCTACTCCTCATTCTGCTGGCTGCCGAAACCTTCGCGCAGATCATGCCCCTCACCGCCGAACCCGACGGCGGCAACAGAAAAGCCTCCGTCTCCGAAAACATCGGCATCGTCAAAGTCGCCATAAACTACAGCCGCCCCGGCGTTAAAGGACGCGAAGGAAAGATCTATGGCACCAACGTAGCTCACTATGGCTTCGTCGACCAGGGACACGGCACCAGCTACTCGGCCCCATGGCGCGCCGGCGCCAATGAGAACACCACCATGTCTTTCTCACACCCCGTAAAGATCGAAGGCCAGGATCTTCCCGCAGGCACATATGGTTTCTTCATCGCTCTCGGCGAAAACGAAAGCACACTTATTTTCAACAAGATCAACACATCGTGGGGAAGCTTCTACTACGACCCGGCAGAAGATCAACTAAGAGTGAACGTAAAAAACCAGGCTCTCGACAAAAGCGTGGAATGGCTCAAGTACGAGTTCATGGATGAAACTCCAAACTCCGCAGTTATCGCCATGTCGTGGGAGAAAAAAATGATCCCTTTCAAAGTCACAGTAGAACGCGAGAAACTGCAGATCGCTGCCTTCAAGAATGACTTCCGCACAACGCGCCCTTATTACGATTATATCCAGGCAGCCAACTGGTGCCTTCAGAATAACGTCGAACTCGAACAAGCGCTTGCGTGGATCGACCGTGGCACGTATTTCAGGATCATGGGCGAAAAGAACTTCCGCACGCTCAGTACAAGAGCCGCCGTTCTTCGTGCACTCAATCGCAACGACGAAGCCATGAAGACCATGACCGAAGCGCTTCCCATGGGCACTATCACCGACGTGCACTTCTACGGCCGCCAGCTCATAATCGACAAGCAGACAGATGAAGCATTCAAGGTCTTCAAAATGAACTACGACAAATCGCCTAAAGAATATACCACAAACATCGGTATGGCACGCGCATATTCAGCCAAAGGCGACTACAAAAAAGCTCTCACATACCTCAAAGTCGCGTTGCCGATGAGTCCCGACGACGGTTCCAAACGAAATGTTGAGGCTATGATCAAAAAACTTGAGGACGGTCAGAATATCAACTAATTGGTTTCTCAAGACGATTTAATACAAGGTGTGAGATTCGGGAATTTGCTAACTTAGTATTAACCCGATTTCTCACACTATGTTTCTCTATCTCATTCCTTTCCTGTTGTTGTGGCAAACAAGCGAAGTCCCGTTTCGCGCAAGGGAGGATTACCAGGTGGAACTGAAATACAGCCTCAAGCAACGTCCCGCGAAAGATCACAACTCCGTTACGTTCGAACAGAAGAATATCGAAGACCGCAAACCTGGTTCTGGTCCGCTGCCGTACCTTGTCGTGAACGTAAAGGTCCTCAATCATAAACAGGAAGAGATCCGCTTCAGGTGCGAGAATAACTTTGGCCGCGCGATCTTCAACAGGAAAGCAGAGAAGTCGCTCGACTACGAGATCGACATGGGCTATATCGATGATCTTAAAGACCGTGTTACTCCTTATGCGTACACGCTTTATGCAGTTGCCGACAACAAAGAATCTCTCAACAAGATAGAGTTGATGGTGATGGAAGACGGCACGTTCATGGTGAACGGAGAGAAAAGGGGTAAATTCTAATATCTCTATAGGTTCACTATAGATTGATTGATTGTTAACGGATGGTTAACAACCGCAAATTACCCCACATGGTGGCCAGTGGTTCTGGTATTTAATTGTTAATTGCGTCAATCAAATTGGCATGCATGCGACGTCTGGTCTGCTTATTTCTCTTTCTCCCGCTGCTATCATTTTCTCAAAAACAACTTAGCTCTTCCGAGATACGCCTTCGACTCAAGAAGCTCAACTTCCTTGGCTCGGTGCTGTATGTAGCGGCTCATCCCGACGATGAGAATACGCGTGTGATCGCGTACCTGGCGAGTGAGCGCCTGGCGGCAACGGCATATCTTTCAATGACAAGGGGTGATGGTGGTCAAAACCTGATTGGCCCGGAGATCCGCGACCTATTGGGCCTTATCCGCACCCAGGAACTTCTGGCAGCACGGAGGATCGATGGTGGTCAACAATTCTTTACACGTGCGAACGACTTCGGGTTCTCGAAGAACGTGAACGAAGCATTCGAGATATGGAACAAGCAAGAGATCCTGTCGGATGTGGTGAAGATCTACGATGAATTTCAACCCGACGTGATCATTACTCGTTTTCCGCCGGACGAACGTGCGGGACATGGGCATCACACTGCATCTGCGGTTTTGGCACAGGAAGCATTCGATGTGGCGAAGTGGAAGCCAAAGCGGTTGTTCACAAACACTGGCCGCTGGTGGAACCAGACGATCAATGAAAAATCTCCCGGGGTTGTCTCACTGAATGTTGGCGCATTCAATCCATTGCTTGGTAAATCGTATTCGGAGATTGCAGCCGACAGTCGCACACAACATAAGAGCCAGGGCTTCGGCTCGCAGGGAAGGAGAGGTGATGCCATGGAGTTCTTCGAATTCGTAAAGGGAGACTCGGCCAGGACCGACATCCTCGAAGGCGTAAACACAACATGGACCAGGGTAAAAGGCGGGGCGAAGATCCAGGCACAAGTCGATAAAGCATTGGCTTCGTTTTCCGACGACAAGCCTCACGAGATCATACCAGCACTTATTCAGATCAGGAAAGATATTTCAGCGCTCGAACCAGGTGTGTGGCGCGAAAGAAAATTGGTTGAGACAGATCAACTCATCCAGGTATGTGCCGGACTTTACACCGAGGTGACGGCTACCCAATACCACGTTGCTCCCGGCGAGATGGTTAAGTTCAATGTAGAGATCGTCAACCGCTCGAAGGCAAACGTGAAACTGAAGTCGGTAACGAGCGAGATCCTCGGCTACGACTCAACTGCCAACCTCGATGCTGGATTCAATAAGTTGATCACATTCAAGTCGCAGAAACCATTGAGCGCCAACGCTGGTTACTCGGGACCATACTGGCTTCGCGAAGAGCACTCGCAGGGATTGTTTAAAGTGAGTGATCCCGGCATGATCGGTCGCCCGGAGAACAACCCGGCGGTCACGCTGGACTTTATGTATTCAATCGACAACCAGGACATTACGATCAGGACGCCCCTGGTCTACAAGTGGACTGACCCTGTTAAGGGTGAGCTTTCCCGTCCATTCGAGATCGTTCCTCCCGTAGCTGTTTCGTTGTCGTCGCCTGTTTATGTTTTCCACGACGCATCGCCTCAGCATATTGAATTACTTGCACGTTCTTCGTCGAATGATGTGATGAGCGGAACGTTGTCGCTCAAGCTTCCCAATGGATGGAAGTCGGAGCCCGTACAGCAGCCGTTCAAATTGAGCAAGCGCGGAGAAGAACAGACCGTTCTATTCACGGTTACACCTTCGAAAGAAGAAATGACCGGCAAGGTAGGCGCGGTTGCTACAGTAAACGGTAAATCGTATGATCATTCGGTTCAAACCATCGGTTACGATCATATCCCCATCCAGACGTTGGTTCCGCCTGCATATTCACGCCTTGTAAGGACAAATGTTCAAAAGGCGGGTAGTGTGGTTGCATACATCCGCGGCGCGGGCGACGAAGTTCCCAACGCGTTGAGAAATCTTGGCTACGAAGTGTGGGAGATGAAGAACGAAGAAGTAACCCCCGCTAATCTTGCAAAGGTCGACGCGGTTGTTCTTGGTGTAAGAGCCTTGAACACCAACGAACGCGTACGTTATTTCATGCCCGACTTGCTACGATTTGCCGAGGGTGGGGGAACGCTGATCGTCCAATACAATACCAACTTCGAAATGGAGATCGACCCCGACAAATTTTCACCGTACCCGCTTACTATTTCACGCGATCGTGTGACCGAAGAGAACAGTGAAGTAAGAATACTTAAACCGGAACATCCCGCCCTTAATTTCCCCAACAAGATCACCGCAGCGGACTTCAATGGCTGGGTGCAGGAACGCGGACTTTATTATCCCAACAAGTGGGACGAACATTTCGAAGCGTTGATCTCTTCGAACGATAAAGGAGAGGAAGCCAGGAATGGCGGACTGCTTGTGGCGAAGTATGGCAAGGGATACTACGTTTATACCGGCCTTTCATTTTTCCGTGAGTTGCCCGAGGGAGTACCGGGTGCATACAAGTTGTTTGCAAACATGGTCTCACTTGGCAAGATGCCGAAGCCGGCAGAGCAGAAGGTTAAACAGCTGAAGAAATGAGTGAGCCCACGGAAGAAAACCGTCCCCCTGTTTTTAAGAGTTGGAGCGGGTGGTACTGGCTTGTTGCCTCTGTTCTCCTTATCCAGATCATCGTCTACACCCTGATCACTAATTCTTTCTGATGAACTTAGTTGATTGGATTGTTCTGTTTGGTGTATTGGGTCTCATTGTGCTCTATGGTGTCTTCAAGAGCAGGGGCACGTCGAGCATGGAAGGATTTCTTGTGGGCAATCGCAGCATGCCATGGTGGACGGTATGTCTGTCTATTATGGCTACGCAAGCCAGTGCGGTTACATTCTTATCTACTCCCGGCCAGGCATACAACGACGGTATGCGCTTCCTGCAATTCTACTTTGGATTACCGATGGCAATGGTGATCCTTTGCATCACCGCGGTGCCATTGTATCGAAAGCTCAAGGTCTTTACAGCCTATGAATATCTCGAGTCGAGGTTTGATGTGAAGGTACGTTCACTGGCAGCGTTTTACTTTTTGATACTCAGGGGATTTTCCGTGGGCATCACTGTGTTTGCACCGTCGTTGATACTTTCAACCATACTAGGCTGGAAGCTCGAGATCACCACGATAATGATCGGCTCACTGGTGATGATCTATACGATCAGTGGTGGTTCGAAAGCTGTGAGCCTCACGCAGAGGTATCAACTCACCATAATCATGGGTGGTATGATCGTTGCGGGCGCCATTGCATTCTACCGAACACCCGACCTGAGCTTCGGTGAAACATTCAGCTACGCCGGCACAGTCGGTAAGATGAATCTTGTGAATTTCAACTTCGATCCCAACGATCGATACAATATCTGGTCCGGGTTGATAGGCGGACTGTTCCTTTTCCTTTCATACTTCGGCGCCGATCAGTCGCAGGTGGGCCGGTATCTGGCGGGCAGCTCTCTTACTGAAAGCAGGCTGGGCCTCATCTTTAACGGACTTCTCAAGGTTCCGATGCAATTCATCATTCTCTACATCGGTATCCTGGTGTTCATGTTCTACCAGTTCAACCAGCCGCCACTTGTGCACAACAAAACGCTGTACGAACGTGCAGTGCAGGCCGATCAGTCGGGTGTCATCCAGAACATCGAATCAAAATATAAAGAGACCTTCGACCTGAAACGAGAACAGTCAGTGAATCTTGCAAGTGCTATTCGTGCCGATGATCAGCCGAAGATCGATCAGACTACAACAATGATCAACCTTCTTTCGATGCGACAGGACTCGCTTCGTACACAGGCGAGAGCGCACATTAAGGAAACAACCGGCGAGGCAGGCAACGATACGGACTTCGTGTTTATAAACTTCGTAATGACCCAGTTGCCGCATGGACTCATTGGTTTGCTTCTCGCCGTCGTCTTTTCTGCAGCGATGTCATCCACGGCCTCTGAGCTGAATGCGCTTACGTCAACGACTACGGTAGATATTTATAAGAGATCGATTGTGAAGACTGCCGATGACGGTCATTATGTAACGGCTTCGAAATGGATTACTGCCGGCTGGGCTGTTTTTGCGATGGCATTCGCAATGCTGGCGTCGCATGCCGAGAACCTGATACAACTGGTGAATATAGTAGGTTCGCTGTTTTATGGAACGCTGTTGGGGATATTCCTGTCGGCGTTTTACGTGAAATATGTAAAATCGTCGGCCGTATTTTTCTCCGCGATCATAGGGGAAGCGATCGTTATTTGCCTGTGGGCGTTTACAGACCTTGCGTTCCTGTTCTACAACTTTGCAGGATGTGCAGCAGTGATATTCTTTGCCCTGGTGATCCAGTTCTTTATAAACCGGTTCACTTCAAAAAGAAAACTCCTTTAAGCCTCGCCTCTTCCCACGGCCTCTGCGCTCCATTCGAAAGGTGCTCCACCTGGTTGCGTGTGTTCATAAAGATATCTTCGATACGCTGTGAAACCTTCATCTGCTTCACAAGCTCCCCGGTATAAAGTCCGTTGGTTTTATCACCATCGGAAGCAGTTGAACCAGGGTCGGTCGCGTAAGCGATCAATGTTCCGCTTGGAGCCTGCACGCGTGCCAGCCCTGAACCACCGCTACGCTTGCCGGTAGGGAAGGGATTGTTGCGACAAGCATCGAGTATGATCATATTCAATCCTTCGTCGTTGGCGAACTCCATGGTACGGATAACTCCCGTGAGCGGGATGGTCTTCAATTTAACATCCAACGCTGAAGTGATATTTGCGTCTGTAGGCACCAGGTAATTCGTTCCGTCCACTTCCAGTCCGTGGCCAGCATAATAAAAGATTGAAACGTCTACGTCCTGGATGCGGTCGCCAAACGTATAGATTGCAGTCTTCATGGCCTCGTAAGTGCCGTCGACGACAGTAATGACTTCGAAGTTCATCTCTTTCAATACAGCTTCCATTGCTTTCGCATCGTTGGCTGTGTTGGTGAGCTTTGCGGCTGCCGAGTAGTTGGCGTTGCCTATCACCAATGCCAGTCTCCGGCCCTGGAACTTATGAACCACAGGCGCACCTTTATTGCCTGTTGCCTTTGGCTCGTAGGTTAGATAAATGTCTTTTTCTGTGATGCTTCGATCTGTATTCTCAACTTCGATCTTGATCCGGTTCTTGCCGGGTACAAGCTCGACGTCGTGGGAGAACTGCGAACCAATACTGCCTTTCGCGGGCTGCCCATTCACCATGATCCTCGACACTGTTCCAGTGCCTTCGATGCTTCCTTCCAGGTTGATCTTGTTATCGGTAACGATATGATCGCCGACGTTCCGGCTCATCGACGGCTTTGTGATCTTGATCTCGGACGGGTTGTTTCGAATCACCTCGAAGAGATAGACGTTGCCCGCCACGGTGCCGACCGCCAGCAAGGTGTTATCATCCGATAAGGCAATTGCACTTGGCTTCTCGTCGACCGCTACGCTGCTGCTTATTTCACCGCGCTCGATGTTAAGCATGTTGATCGTCTTGCTGTCGGTGCTGAACATTGCTGCATAGCCTTGTCCCATGGCGATGCCATCGCCGCGGAAACGAAGGGGCACGCGTTTGTATTCCTGTCCCGAAAGCCAGTCGTAAGAGATAAGCATGTTCCTTCTTTCGGGTTGATTTCTTCCCTGCATGCCACCTTTCGGGATGAACACCTCTTGTAACCCGATGATGAAATGATCACCACCTGCGTTAGTCGAAGCAGAGTGAATTACAGACCTCGAATTGGCATATTCGCCGCTTTGAAGCTTGAGCTGACGAAGCAGTTGCTGATTTTGTATGTTCCAAGTAACAGTCTCGCCAATATTGTTGATGACCGCAAGCTGCTGACCGAAGCGGTCGAAGCCCATGAACATTCCTTTCTGCGAAGCGGGAACTGGCGGTATCCGGCCGAACGTCATGTTCGCCTTAAGATCCAGTATCTCTACAACCGACTCTTTGTTAAGAATAGAAAGGTACTGGTGATTGGGGTCGAGCGAAGCCAGCTTTACACCTTTGGTGGTTTGTTGAACGCTGGATTCTTTGTTCGACATGTTGAACCTCGTGAGCTTGCCCGATTTGTCGAGCGCAAGAAGCGTCTGGTCCTGATCGATGAAGTCGAGTGTGATATTTTCGTCTGCGCCGGGAATTCGTGCAAGCGGCGTAGCATCGTCTACACCAGATATATAGATCTCGCCCTGGCCGTTTGCCGATGCAAACCACTTCGAACTCGACGAGAACGCAATGGCAGACACCGCCTTCGTCCCGGTGCTGATCTTTTTATATGGATTGAGATAAACGTTCTGTGCCTGGAGATTGCAAATAGCAACTATGGAAACAAAAAATAACAGCGAACGCCTCATGTCTTCTATATAATGGTATAATTAAGGATTGTCATTCGAAATGATTACACCGATACCTATGTTGAACTGGAAGGTCGGGCTAAAGTCGATGTCTTTGTAAAGATTGCCATAAGTGCTGGCAAGGTTTATAAGGCAGTTAAGGTTAGCGTCGATGTTGATCTTTTCTGTGAGGAAATATTTTACGCCGGCATACGGTCCAAGGTTAACTGTTGCCTCGTCCTGGATTGGAAGGTAGTTGACTTCGGCGCCACCGTAGGGGAGGATCTTTCCGTTTGGAAGGAGGAACGAGTAGGTACCGTACAGACCCAATCCAACGTCTGTCTTAAGAGAATACTTGGTCTTCTTTGGATCGTCGTTGGTTTTGACTTTCGGAGTAAAGAAGACGTTTGGCTTAAGACCCAATTCAATATTTGGTGTAAAGAACTTACCGATCTTCACATAAATATTACCGTTAAAACTCTTGATCTTAATTCCATCGAACTCCACCTTTTGTGTGGTATAGTTTCCAGAAAACTGGATGGACAAATCGCCTGCCTGTTGTTGTCCGTAGCTAGCAAAAGCGATCAACGACAAGACCAACGCGTATACTTTCTTCATGTTATTAGGATTTCTGGGGTGTTAAATTGTTAGCAAATATGGGGTGATCCAACCTGAAATTTATCCTTAAACGAATAAAATTGTAAATACCTCCTAATGGGTATTTTCAACAGATCGAAGGTTTTTTAACTTTGTTGCTCACTTATTGGTGTCGCCCCGTATATAGACACGTTAAAAGTCACAAAACACCCCTTGAATGAAGAAACCGCTACCTCTTCTGCTGTTCCTTTTTGTAGTTGTATTTCAGGCACATGCGCAAATAGCAGTCGGTCCCAAGGCCGGAATAAACTGGAACTCTTTTCGCGGAAATAAAGCGTTCGACGTTGTCCCCGGTTTTAATGTGGGAGCCTTCGGTAAATATACCGTTCTTCCATTCCTCACTGCCAGAGCTGAAGTTCTTTATAATCAACAGGGCGCTAACCTGACTGATTATGTTGTAATGCCATACGAGCTAAGCCATCACAGTGCAAAAGTTGTTTTTCACCAGGTACAAATTCCCGTTATGGCGGAATTTGGATTGCCGTCGTTAGCCGACGAAGCATTGCAACCAAAGATATCCCTCGGTGCATTTTATGCCTGGAACTTCTATTCACGCGAACGTTGGGTGAATGTCGCGCAGGTATATTATTATCCGCCTGTTGAATATAAAGGTCATGAGAATGTTACTGATCAGTGGAAGCGCAGCCAGTATGGCCTCATTGGTGCACTTGGCGCCGATATTAAAGTAATGAGCTACCCAGTCCATCTTGAATTCAGATATACACACAACCTGCCATCCATTACAAAGCCGGGGATGACCACCAGGTATAATTTGAAAGACACATTTGAAGAGTGGGATGATAACCACCTGAGATTAGGAACGGTAAGCTTCAATGTGGCTGTGACCTTGCAATATTTTTAATACCCTATAAAACAATTCCTATAAATTCTATGAAACAAAAAAACAACTATCGTTATCTCCTGATGGGCCTGGTGATGGCATTCACGTCGTCTGCCGTCATGCTCTCCTGTAAGGACGATGATCCAACGTTGGCCGAATTGCGTGATGACAAGATCGCTTACCTGGCCGATTCAATCCGCGTGGCAGACTCGCTGAGCAGGTTGAACGCAGCTGGCGTGGTGAACTATGCTATCACCGTAGTTGATGGTTCAACATCAAGCTTCTTCAAACTGGACGGCTCGCGCACAGAGGCCAGCAAGTCGGTTCTCGACGGCGTTCTCGTAACAATCAGCCAGTTCGGAAAGATCGTTACAGACACAACTGATGCGAGAGGTATGGTGGTTTTGAATGGCTTCTTCCGCGGTGCGGTTAACGTTACCGTACAGAAAGAAGGCTTCACAACAGCTGCATTTGTTACCGCAACAAAAGTTGAAGACGAAACAGAGAACGGAACAGTTAGCTTCGTTGGTAACCTCATTCCGATCTTCCAGACAAGCGGCGACAACACAGCTACTGTGTCTGGCGTTGCAAAGATCCAGTCGGATCTTACGAACACAACACGTGAAAACGTTCCTGATGGAACTACAATCCTTGCACACATCGATGCGAGAGATAGCGATTTCGGTGAAAGGTTCCTTTCATCACCTGCAGGTGTCCTTATCGGCATCGAAGCAGGACTTGTACTTGATGGTATCGTTCTCGAAGCATCATACTCTACAGGAGTTGTTGGTGCAGTAACAGCTGGTGCGTACACAGTAACCGTTCCTGCTGCTATCGACGGATTGCCGATCACATTCGAATATTCTGATGTAGCTCTCGATCGTCTCCGTTTCGAATCGAACGACGGCGAGCCTAACCAGACTAACCGTACTATCAAAGAACGCACAATCTACGGCCCCGGCGCACAAGCAACTTACGTTGATCCCGCAGGTGGCGTTACCCTTTCTTTCAGCGCAGGTTCAGGTGCAGAAGCAAATGCACTCGTTAGCGAAGTCGGAACAGTGGAGAGCGTAACAGTTACAGCCGGTGGTAGCCACTACAGCGGCACACCACGTGTAGAACTTCAGAACGGCGGTGGTACAGGTGCAACAGCAACAGCCGTTGTTACTAATGGCGTTGTTACAGCCGTAAACGTTGTGAACAAAGGAACTGGTTATACTTCAGAACCGGATGTAGTATTCTTCTCAGGAACAGGCGCCCTTGCTTCTGCATCGTTGGATGTGAACAACGGTACCGTATTGAGCATCACAGTTAATAACGCCGGTGCTGGCTATACTTCAGCTCCTACAGTTTCATTCGTAGGCGGTGGTACACCTACTACTCCTGCAACTGCAACAGCGATCATTACTGCCGGACGCGTAACTGCAATCAACGTTACTAACCCTGGCGTTGGATACTCAGGCGCACCTACAGTTAACCTTACAGGTGGTGGCTTCACAGTAGCCGCTACAGCAACAGCAAACTTCTCAGGTGTACCGGTTCAGTCGGTTAACCTTACTGCAGCTGGTGCAAACTATACTTATGCTCCTTCAGTGGTGTTCAGCGCTCCTCAAGTTCCGAGTGGTGTTAGAGCTACTGGTACCGCTACAGTTGACGTTGCTACTGGTGTTGTTACAGGTGTTCAGGTTACAAACCCCGGATCAGGATATACTGCTCCTCCCAGCGTTACCCTTGATGCTGGTTCAGGCGCAGCAGCAGAATCATTCCTCACAGGCGGCGCGATCACATCGATCGACGTGGTAGACCAGGGTGGTGGCTATGTAGCTCCTCCTACAGTTAAGATCACCGGTAGTTCAGGTGGAAGCGGCGCGGTTGCTACTGCAACAGTTGTGGCCGGACGCGTAACAGCTATCAACGTAACAAACGGTGGTTCTGGCTACTTCAATGGTGATGTAACTGTCGAACTGATCTCAGGTGAAGGTGCAAGAGGTGTTGCAACGATCGTTAACGGTGTAATCACCGGCATACGCGTTACTTCAGGTGGTTCAGGATACACAGGCGCTCCTGTAGTTACTATCACTGGCGACAGTGGTCAGGGTAACGGCGCAACTGCAACAGCAACCGTAGCGGGTGGTCAGGTAACTGGCTTCACAGTAACAGCTGGCGGTACTGGTTACGTTTCAGGCAACACTCCTGGCGACACATCAGAAGACTTCACTGCGAAAGTATTCCCTTACGACAACATCTGGGTTAAACCAGGCGTGAAGTATATCAACGATATCTATTACGGTACTGGCGAAGCCACACAACCTTAATCTGATAACAGCATAGAAATAAAAATGGCGACCGAAAGGCCGCCATTTTTATTTGTACAGTTCCCTGATCAACTACTTCAGACTCGCGATAAGCGATTCGTTCTGAGAAACGTAGAAAGCGTTGTTGTCTTTCTTCGCAAGTTCAAGAGATTGCTGTGCCGTCTTTGTAGCACCTGCCTTATCACCAAGAGCCTTCTGGATCTGTGCTTTAAGGTGGATGTTCCAGTACGCACCAGGATCACCAGCGATGCTGCTATCGATCCAGTTCAACGCCTGCTTAAGGTCGCGCTTTGTATCGAAATAATAACGCGCTGCCGCTGCATTCGATGCTGCGATGGAATTCATGATCTTCGTGTCGATATTAACTTTCACACCGAATTTCACTGAAGTGTTTTCCCATGCAAGCTGGATCTTCGCAGCAGTGTTGTCGTCTGTGAGGTCTGTTACATTGACGGTGAACATCTCCACCTTCTCAGTCAGCTTCTCAGACTTGACAGTAAATCGTGCTGCGTCGTTTTCCTGCTTGTACCCGTCGGTGTTTCCTCCAAGTGCAACATCCTTGTAAAGGATAATTGTCCACTCAGATGCACCCGGGATCGTGAGGAGGAGATACTGTCCCCTGGGCACTTTCTTACCTTCAACTTCAACATCGTCGCCGAAAGTAATTACAGTACCTGCATTTGCACCCGTTCTCCACAACGCTCCGTAAGGAGTTACGAATTCAGTGGATGATCCCTGACCGAAGATCTTGCGGCCCTTAATGCGGGGACGCGAATAAGAGATCTTCACTTCAGTGATACCAACTTTCGTGGTGAGCGTCGCTCCCGGGCTTGGTGCGGGGGTTTCGATCTGCGCGTAGGCGCAAATGTTCATCGCCAGAAAAAGGGCAATAATAGTTTTCTTCATGAGGTTTGAGTTTTTAAACTTGGCGCGAAATTTAAGCGAATAATGTCACATGCCTTAGCATTTAACAAATTGGACGAGTCGTTTTACCAACGCTCCGACGTGACACGGGTCGCAAAAGACCTTCTCGGCAAAAAGCTCTTTACACGGATCGGCCGCCAGGTCACCTCCGGAATAATCGTTGAAACCGAAGCATACTCTCATGTCGAGAAAGGATGCCATGCCTACCTCAATCGCAAGACAAAACGCAACGAGATCATGTTCAGCGCCGGCGGATATTCTTATGTCTACTTGTGCTATGGGATCCATAACCTTTTCAATGTAGTTACGGGGTCACCCGGCACTGGCGACGCCGTGTTGATACGCGCCCTGGAGCCGATCGACGGAATTGAGACGATGCAAACCCGAATGGGAGCGACGTCTCCCCGGAGGATAACCTCCGGGCCCGGCAAGCTAACGAAGGCATTGGGCATTGATCGTTCTTTCAATGGTAAGCACCTCACAGGCGCTGAAATTTGGATCGGCGACGGCGTGAGTGTCAAAAAACAGGATATCGTAGCATCCCCACGGATTGGCATCGATTATGCAGGCGAGGATGCTGAGCTGCCCTGGCGCTACACCATCGCCGGAAACATTTGGGTAAGCAAACCCTGATTCCTATTAGTTGTTATTTTTGCGGAATGCGTACGTATTTTTTCATCATTCTCCTCGCCATCCCGGTACTCGCAAAATCACAGGACGAAGCAGCGGCAATCTTTCTTTTGAATTCCCAATACGACGAGCAGTGCCCCGTACTCTCGCCCGACGGAAAACTGCTGGCATTCACCATCGACAACCACCCGGAGAACTTTGGGGGTGAAGCCGACCATGGCGACATTTGGTTTTCGGTGAAAACAGAAACAGGATGGGGCAAACCTTTTCATGGCGGTAAGCTCATCAATAACCAGTTTCATAATACCGTCGCCGGATTTTCACCCGATGGAAAGCAGATGTACCTCATGGGACATTACGCGCAGAACGGCAGACTGGTAAACTCACAAGGCATCTCGGTGAGTCAACGCAACGGAGACACCTGGTCGGCGCCAGTGAACCTGGTGATACCTTACTTCAAGAACCTCTCAACTTACAACGCAGGTTTCCTTTCGGCAGATGGACACATTCTTGTTTATTCTGCGGTTGGATACCAGACACGCGGAAATGAAGACATCTACGTATCATTTTACGAAGGCGGAAGATGGTCGGAACCTAAGAACCTCGGCCCGACGATCAACACAGCCTTCCAGGACGTAACACCCTCGCTTAGCCAGGACGGGAAACGCCTCTACTTTTCATCGAATGGTTACAAGAAAGATGTAAGCTTCGATGTGTACTACGCCGACAGGCTTGATGATACCTGGACGTCGTGGACGAAGCCGGTAAGTGTTGGTGCTGCAGTGAACTCGATCGGCCGTGAACTGTTCTACAGGCCGTCGACTTTCGGTATCCTGTATACATCCACACAGAGAAGTGATGAATATGCAGACCTTCGTTTTATTCCATTCCTCGACAGTGCTACGTTGCCTGTGATGATCAATCCCACCGAAGAGATCAAAGTTGCATTGGTAGACTCGACAAAGATCGATCACGTGGTTTACAATAAAGAGACTGCAGACGGAACCACACGCATCTTCGGAAAAGTTACTAACGCCAAGACCAACCAGCCCATTCCCGGTGCCGCAATACACTTTACAGCAGCAACAGTGTACCCGGCTACCGCGGCAAACGATGGAAGCTTTTCAATAAACCTCGCCGGTGTCGAAGAATATGCCGTAAAGGTCGAGGCACATGGATTTATCGGCGAGTTCGAACGACTCGACCTGAAGACGCAGGTGATGAAAGATCTCGAAATGAACTTCAGGCTCCTGCCCGTTGAGATCGGGACCACGATCAATCTCAAGAACGTACTGTTCGAGCGAAGCAAACCGGTATTGCTCGCTTCTTCATACGATGAACTCGACATGGTGGTCGACTTCATGAAAGAAAACCCCAAAGTTGAAATACTGTTGGTGGGCCACACCGACAACCAGGGGCGTCACGACCTGAACATGAAGCTGTCGCGTGAACGTGTGAACGTTGTGAAAGACTATCTTACTTCTAAAGGGATCTCCGCAAGCCGCGTTACCAGCAAGGGCCTGGGCGGCACCAAGCCGATCGCCGACAACGATGCGGAAGAGACACGTGCATTAAACCGCCGTGTCGAATTCACGATCGTGAAAGACTAGAAAGACCAGGCAATCCCGGTTTGTACTAAGTAAACACCTGTTTCGACAGTACCTTCATTACATCGGCTTTGTAGTTTCGTCCGATCGGTACCTTGAACTTGCTGATCTCAACATCCGTGGCCGTATAGGCATCGATGCGGTCAAGGTTCACAATAAACGAGCGGTGTACCCGTAAGAATTGCTGACGGGGCAGGCTCTCGTCGAGATAGCTGATCTTCTGTTGTGTGATGATCTCTTTATCGGCAGTCCTAACCTTCACGTAATCTTTGATGCTTTCGATGTAAAGGATATCGGCAATCTTCGTCTTCACCATTTTCTTATCGACCTTGAAATAAATGAAATTATCCTGGGTCGATGCCTGTGGTGCAGCGGGCATATCGATACGCTGAAGTTTTCCAACCGATTTCAAAAAACGCTCGAAGGAGATGGGCTTCAGTAAATAGTCGACTACCTCAAGCTCAAAGCCTTCGATTGCGTAGTCGCGATATGCGGTGGTAATGATCACCTTAGGTGAATTCTTTAAGGTCTTCAGGAAATCGATACCCGATAGCTTTGGCATTTCGATATCGAGGAAGATGAGATCAACCTGGTTTTGCTGAAGGAATGAAAATGCAGCGATGGCATTGCGGAACGTTCCTTTCAGCTCCAGTTCGTCGATACGGGCAACATAGGATTCAAGAATCTCAATTGCCAGCGGTTCGTCGTCTACAATTATGCATTTCATATGGCAGCTCTTAATGGCTTCGACACTTTCAATTCTTTTTCTTCTTTAACGGTTTTGGTATTCAGAGAAAGGATCACCAAAAACGTTTCTTCTCCATTGATAATACGGAGTTCATGGTTGCCGGGATACAGCAGGTCGAGACGTCTTTTTGCATTGTTGATCCCGATGCCCTGCATCCTCGGCTCATCGGCCGTAGCTACCTTGTTGTTCTCAACTTTAAATAGCGTTCGATCGGGGAGGAGCTCAATTTCGATCTTTACCCACGATTGATCGAGTTCCAGGCTCGCGCCATGCTTGAAACAGTTCTCAACAAATGGCAACAGCAGGAGTGGAGTGATCTTGCGGCCATTTACATTTCCACGAACACGAATGTCCACGTCGAGCTTGTCGCCATAACGGAGCCGCTCGATGTCGACGTAGTTGTAAATGAATTTGATCTCTTTCTCCAACAGTACTTCATCTTCACGGCACTCGTACAGCATGTAGTTGATCAACTCCGAAAGCTTAAGCACCATCGCAGGGGCCAGGTCGGACTTCTTCAGCGTAAGCGCATAAAGGTTGTTAAGCGTATTGAATAAAAAATGGGGATGTATCTGGGTCTTTAAGAATTTCAGTTCCGCCTGCAGCCTTTCCTGAAGAAGCACCTGCTGAGCCTGCTTATTGGCGTACCAGTATTTAAGAAGCTTGATAGCCACCGCGAAGAATGTATACGGATAGATGGAGGCGATCATCTTCGAGACTTTCGGAAACCAGAAGAATGAATCTTTCAATGCCTCGGGATAATAGATCGGGTAATCGAAGTTAAATGCGATGTAACGTTGAGCCACCCCACTCGCCAGCGAGCCCACGAAGAACAATCCGAAGAATTGCGTGTACTTGCCTGCCAGCAGGATCGGCAGCAGGTAATACATCACGAAGTAGGTGAAGATGATCTTTACCGGAAGGTAGATGGCCTCTTCATAGAAAGTCTGGCCATAGTTGTCGGTATAGCTTCCGTAAATAACGGCGTAGAATACCAGTTGACCGATCCAGAAGGCGGTGTGTTGAAAGATCCGGTTGCTGAACAAGGCATTCATCTTCCAAAAATACAAGTAAAACAGGCGCCAGGATGGCCAAAATCCCAGACTACCGTTTCCGCCTGTCTAAAAGCTCGCTATTGCATCATCACCCCGTGTGTTATCCGCACCGCCCTCCAATGTTCCGTCATCCTTTACCAAAATCGCATCTACGCGGCCTATCGAACGGCGCGACTTGAATGTGTGTCCCATCTTCACCAGCGCCAGGCTGTCTTCTTTCTTGATAGCCCCATACTCGGGAGCAATGATGTCCGGTTGCCACTGGCTGTGAACTCGTTTGGCGTTCACTGCTTCCTGCATACCCATCCCGTATTCGGTCACGTTGAGGATCACCTGGAATACCGATGTGATGATCGTTGAACCACCAGGGGAACCCAGAACGATGTGGAGTTTGCCTTTCTTCTCAACAATGGTTGGTGTCATCGCGCTCAGCATGCGTTTGTTGGGTTCTATCTTGTTGGCCTCGCCGCCGAGTACACCAAACATGTTTGGAACACCGGGCTTCGAACTAAAGTCGTCCATCTCGTTATTGAGAAAGAATCCCGAGCCCGCAACAACCACGTATGAACCAAACCATCCATTGATCGTTGTCGTGAGCGACACTGCGTTGCCCTGCGGATCGACGATCGAGAAGTGTGTTGTTTCTTCCGACTCGTAACCTGTAATGGTGCCGGGACGAACCTCGGCACTGGGAGTCGCCTTATCTTCCCTGAAGGTCGACATCCGTTGTTTGTTGTAGTCCTGCGCGATCATCTCGTTGAGCGGAACTTTATAGAAGTCAGGATCTCCAAGGAACTTCGAACGGTCGGCATACACTCGTCTCTCGGCCTCAACCATGAGGTGAACCGACTTCACAGAATTAAACCCCCAGTCCTTCATCGGGTATGGTTCTACAGATTCGAGAAGCTGTATCAGGCACGCACCGCCGCTCGACGATGGCGGCATAGCGATGATCTTGTAATCCTTGTAGTCGGAAGTAACGGGTGTTCTCCAGGTCGACTTATAGTTTGCGAGATCTTCTTTCGTAATAAGACCTTTGCCTCGTTTCATTTCTGCGACGATATCGTCGGCCGTTTTGCCTTCGTAGAAGCCAGCGCGACCGTTATCGCGGATGCGTTCGAGGGTGTGACCCAGGTCGGTCCAGCGGATCGTATCGCCGGCTTTCCATTCGGGTTTGTAAAGGAACTGTGGCTGAATTGTGTTGTGCGCTTCGAACGTAGCCCGGAATTCGTTCATCCAGCCGGCCTCCCTTTGTGTAAGAGGAAAGCCATTTATGGCGAGGTCAATTGCCGGCTGTATAAGATCGGGCCAGGGAAGGGTACCGAATTCCCGGTATGCCTCGGTCATGCCATCAACCGATCCCGGAACGCCCGATGCCAGGTGGCCTTCTGTACTCAGGTTGGGTATGACGTTCCCCGATTTGTCTAGAAACATTCCAGTGGTTGCCTTGCCCGGAGCCTTCTCCCGGAAGTCAAGTGCACGGTATTGACCATCCTTTGTACGCACCACCATAAATCCACCGCCGCCTATGTTGCCAGCCGCTGGAAACACTACAGCCAGCGTAAACTGCACGGCTATCGCTGCATCGACGGCATTGCCACCCTTCAACATGATTTCCTTTCCGACCCTCGAAGCGATCGGGTGTGCCGACACGACCATACCATGTGGAACAGTTGTGTCTGCACTCGCTGAATTTTGTTCTTGTTTTTGCGCAGGCTGGCACGATGTTAAAGCAAGTAAGCTTGTTGCGCAAAGGATAACGGAAGCGAGTTTCATGGAAATAACTTTTGTTTTTTTATCCTAAATGTATTATTTGACCGGAAGTAAACATGAGTCTTAGGAAGGAAAAAGCAGCACGTCTTAAGCTGAGCGTACTGGATTTTACAGTAAAGCTTATCGGTAAGAAGTCGTTCGACGATTTGTATGTAGAGGAGATCTGCGACAAGGTTAAGATCTCTAAAGTTACACTTTTCAAGTATTTTCCTCAGAAGGAAGATATCCTCCTGTATTACTACAGGATATGGTGCTTACGACGCGCCGTCGAACTTCGCGACAAGCCCAGGGAAGGGATGTCGGCCGTTTTCTACCTGTTCGATAAACTGAGCGAGGATTGCGAGGACCATCCGGGCATTATCCTGAGCTTGTTTGCCTACCTGGCCGATCTTAAGCGGGCACCGAAGCCATTCCCGGTAAAGGTTGAAGAAAAGAAACTGCTCTTCCCCGGTGTGAACGACATTCAGAACATCGAGATACAATCTGTTGAGCAGATGTTCGAGAAGTTTGCGCTCGAGGCAATCTTTAAAAAGGAGATCACATCAACCACGTCGACGCGCGATATCTGTAACCTGTTTACAACGTTGTTCCATGGATCGGCGGTAACAGGGCACATCAATCAGCTTACGCCGTTGAAGTTATTCTTCCGGAAAAACCTTGAGTTGGTGCTGAAAGGACTTCAGTAGCTCAGCTTTTCATTTTCACCGTTTTAACGCCACCGCGTTCCGGCATCTGGACTTTGAATTTCCTGACCTTTAGCTTTTTGTGCCACCGGTGCTTCCTGGGCCACGTTTTATGAAGGCGTGGCTTTTTCACATCAACATAGTCGCCCTTGTCGAAGATGCTACAGCTGCTCATGATAACCGCACAGATCAGCACCAGCAATATCGTTCCTTTACGTTTCAGTTCTTTAAAGATACTTATTTCGTGGGTACCGATACATAGAATGCTTTGATCTGCTTTCTTTTGATCGGGTCATGTGATTTACGAACGACGTAATACCATTTTTCTTTTGGAAGATCGACAGTAAAAATGTCGCCCTTCTTGTGGGCTCGTACCGCAGACACAAAACCCGGGACGAAGCCCGAGCGATCATACCAACCCAGGTCGCCACCCTTTTTTCCGTTTGGATCCATCGAATACTGCCTGGCAAGAGCAGCGAAATTTTCACCGCCGTCAAGCTTCTTAACAATGCCAGATCTTAGTGAATCGATACGTTTCTTTGCGACCTTGCTGTTATCGAAGAATATGTATTGCACCCGGTCGACTTCAGATTCTTTTGTCGTGAGCGTTTTGTAGTAGTAAGTTGTCCCCGACGAGCTTGTCTCAATGATCTCACCCGGCTTAGCCTTAAACAATTTCAGTGCGACAGCACTCGAGTCCCTGATCTCATCCAGGTCGAGGATCTTTCCTTTCAGGCCCGACTTAGCCAGGTAAGCCTTTGCCTCTTGCTCGGTCTTGATGTTTTGAAGATCGGTCTTCACATCGAAAAGCAATAACACGAAGGCAGCCGCGATCAATAATTTCATACTGCAAAATACCTTATCTTAAGCGTTCATGAAATGGCTTTTACTGTTCATCCCGCTCTCGACCTTTGCCCAGTTCGAGTATGAGTCTACTGGCCCGTTGAAAACCGAATTCGATTCCACCAAAATTGTTTTCACCAACAACACTAAAGACACCATCAGGCTCTCGAACGTAATACCGTTTACCAAAGACCCAAGATATCCTTACATCACAGGCCTGGGAAATCATCCCTTATCGCGAACGCATTTGTTCTACTATTCAAGAGCCCCCATCAACGTGATCGTTCCCGACAATGCATGGGAGCTCGGATTTAACACGCGCCCCAACCTGGCAGCTCTTACACGACGCGACGTGACTTCGATCAAAAAAGGAGAGCGCAAAAGATTCGAGACGATCCTGTATCCCGGTGGCAGTGTAAAGTATGATCTCCATTACGAACGCTATAAAGGCTACTGGCAAGATGGCTTGCGGATCATTTTCCAGGATAGAAAACTATATGACCTGAAGTCGTTCGACTCAACGCTTTATAAACGCAAGGATCTCGAGTGGATGCGCAGTGCGTACGTCATGCACCTAATGATGGCGTGGGACAAGGAGTATCCGGATCTCGTTGATTTTGTGAAGCGCGGGAAAGACCTGTACGGAGGCGACGATGTTATTTGTCTGTGGCCAACGTGGCCTACGCTTGGTATCGACCAGCGAAACCAGTTCGATATGTATCGCGATCTGCCGGGCGGTTTGAAAGGACTGAAAGCATTATCGGATTCACTTCATGCACTGGGTACGAAGTTCTTTATTGCATACAATCCGTGGGACGAGAGCACTCGTAAGGAAGATCACCTTAAAGGTCTTGCCGATCTCATTCGCGAAACAGGCGCCGACGGTGTGGTACTGGACACCAAAGGTGAATCGAGCAAAGAACTCCAGGCTGCCGCCGATGCCGTGAAGCCCGGCGTGATCATGTACAGCGAAGGCATGGCCGTTCCGAAAGACATGGAGAACATCGTGTCTGGCAGAGTTCACAATGCATTGTACCATCCCCCGATGTTGAATCTCAACAAACTTATCAATCCACAGTTTTCAATATTTCGCGTGGCCGAGGTAAACAAAGAGCCAATCAAGCGCGAGTATGCAGTCGCATTTTTTAATGGGTACGGCACCGAGATCAACCAGTTCGCTCCCGGGCATCCCGACTGGGAAACGGAGCAATACAAATTTCTCGGTCGTACGTCAATGATACTCAGGGAGAATTCCAAAGTGTTTACTGACAGCAAACTCAGTCCGCTGGAGCCAACCGTGCTGGACAGCATATGGATCAACAAATGGGAAGGAACGGAGAAGACACTTTATACTGTGTTCTGTATGCGGCCAAAGGGGCACAATGGATTTATGTTGGGGGCCAGGGGGACCCCCGGACGGCACCTTGTCGATCTCTGGCATCACAAGGATTACACGCTTTTATACGTCGACCCGTTCAATGAAAGGTTGCTCGGTACCAATGATGAAGGAGAAGTTACCTGTATAGCTGACCTTCCGGTATTGCTGGAAACGAAACTGACCGGCTTTAAGCTTTCAGTAAAAGCACCACGGGGTACCCAGGTACGTGTGTGGAAAGGGGATCCCGCTTATAGCAACAAGAACGTTGTTAAGACCGGGCTCAATGATGTTGTTGATCTGAAAAGATACGAGGGCAAAGTTGTTGTCCAGTTGTTCGACGGCGATGAGTTGCTCGATGAGAATGTGATAGACATAAAAGCCGGGGTTCCTCGTTTGGTTTCTGATATCGTAAAAACTCCCGAAGGCGGCGATACAAAAGGAATGAAAAAGATACCGGCCGGCATCTTCAGGTTCCAGGCTACTCACGGTGACGAGTTTATTTCGTATCCACCCGATACGATCGCGACCCCAATTTCGATCAGTTCGTTCATGATGGACGAAACCCCGGTGACGAATGAACAATTTTATGAGTTCATTAAATCTACCTCTTATAAACCAGTTGACTTTGTCAACTATCTTAAAAACTGGAAAGACGGACGGCCGGCGAAAGGAGAGGAGCGATATCCCGTTGTGTACATATCGCTCGAAGACGCACGGGCTTACGCAAAATGGGCGGGAAAGAGACTTCCTACCGAGGTTGAGTGGCAATATGCTGCGCAAACATCGGCAGGCAACGTATGGCCATGGAAACAGGCCCAGCCCGACAACACCGTGTGTAACATGGGCGACGGCAAGCTCTATCCCGTGGGTAAATTTAAGAACGCTGCGAACCCTTACGGTCTTCTCGATCTCTCAGGTTGCGTATGGCAACTCACCAACGACGTGTATGAAAGCGGCAGCTACGCCTACATCATTATGAAAGGTGGCTCATACTTTAAACCAACATCCAGCTGGTGGTATGTGCAGGGTGGTCCCCGCGAATTACACTACAGGCAGTTCCTCCTGCGGGTGTCGCAAGGCTTCGAACGGAACGGGACAGTAGGATTTCGCTGTGTGAAGGATCTCTAGGTGATAAACGTTAATGTGAACACACTTCCTCTTCCAACCTGCGAGCTCACAGCGATGTCACCCTTCTGTTTCTGCATGATCTGTTGCGAGATACTGAGCCCGATTCCAGAGCCACCTTTTTTTGTTGAATAAAATGGAATGAAGATCTGGTCGAGGTCTTCGGGATTGATGCCAACACCAGAGTCGCGCACGTGAAGTTGAAGATATCGCTTGCCCGACTGTGAGAGCGAGAGCTCGATCTCTTTCCCGGACTTCATGTTGCTCATCGCTTCCATCGCGTTCTTGATCAGATTGATGATGATCTGTTGTGTCAGATTTCTATCTGCGAACGCATATGTTTCCGGATACGAATGTGTGACAAGCCTGATATTCTCTTTCTCAAACTCCCGGGTGTAAAGCTGGGCTGCATCGTGCAGCAACGACACCAGGTCGATCCGTTCAATGTTCGGCTCGGGGATCTGGTTTACACTTCTGAAATTCTGCACGAAATCTTTCAACGACCTGCTACGCTCGTCGATGGTCCTCAGGCTCTCGCGTACATCCTGACGTTCATCGACCGTCAGCTCCCGGCCGCTAGCCTGCGCCTCTGCCACCAGTTGATTGATGTAAGACGAAAGTGTTGACAGGGGGATCGCTGAATTCGATATCTCATGAGTAAGTACCCGCAGTAATTTTCTCCACGTATCGGCTTCCTTCGCCGCCAGTTCGCTGCTCACATCAATAAACACAACCAGTTTTATCATCCGGTTGTCAAACAAAATGTGCCGCGACGAAACCGACAGGTACATCACCCGGGAATCGACCGTAAGTTTCAGTTGCGTCTTTACGTTGTCGCTCAGGGCGCCCAGGAACGCCGGAAGTCCCGCATCGATCCTCTTCAGAGAATCGATCTTCTGCAGGTATGGTGCCTGCAGCAATATCTTCGCAGCCTCATTCATCTGAAACACCTCCCTTGTGTGCTCGTCGAAACACAGGATCGGGACAGCTGCATGTTCCACAAGAACCTGCAGTAGTTGATGCTGTGCCTCTTTCTCCGACCGAAGACGGGTGAACATCTGCGTAAGCTTGTTGAACGCGTGGTGTAAATCGTACTCCTCCGATTGTTTCGACTCGGGAAATGTTACCGTAAAATCATTCTGACCAAGTGTCTGTAAGAAAGCCGTGAGCTTTCGCTCCGAATGTGTAACGTATTGTAGTGTGAAGTAGAAAAGAGCTGCAGTGATCAGCGCCGTCCAGACCCCCGCCAGCCAGAATGGCGAGTCGAAGAAGAGATAGCCACTAAGACAGCCGAAGAAACATATCCCCACCAGTCGAAGCGCCAGTTGTGTTCGGAGTTTTCTTTTCAAGTCAGCGTTCCTGCGGAACTGTTAATCCGTACTCTTCAAGTTTCCGGTAAAGGGTTGTTCTTCCAATCCCTAACTCTTCCGAAGCACGCGTTACATTTCCCTGGCAGCGTATCAGCGCCTCCTGTATAACGGCCTTCTCCATCTCGCTCAGGTTCAACGACTGCGGTTCGTACCGTGAGCTGTTGGTCTGGAGCAACTGGAAATCACCGATCGAAAGCCTGGGTGTGCGCGACAGGATGACCGCACGCTCGATTGCATGCCGGAGCTCACGAACGTTACCCGGCCACGCATACTTCAATAAGTGTCCAATAACTTCCTCGCCAGCCTCGACGGGTCGTTGGTAACGCTTCGAAAACTCGTCGAGGTAATGATTCAACAAAAGAGGAATATCTTCCTTGCGGCTACGCAAAGGCGGCAACGGTATCTCGACAGTATTGATCCGGTAGAACAGGTCTTGCCTGAACGCACCAGCTTTTATCCTTTCTTGTAGCGATGCATTCGTCGCGCAGATCACACGTATGTCGAGATCGATCACTTTGTTCGAACCCAGCCGTGTCACTTTCTTGTTCTGCAGCACTGTCAGCAGTTTCGATTGGAGATCTGCCGTAAGATTTCCGATCTCATCCAGGAATAATGTACCCCGGTGTGCCAGTTCGAATTTCCCTATACGTGTTTCTTTCGCATCAGTATATGCACCTTTCTCGTGACCGAACATTTCTGCCTCGAACAATGATGCAGGTATCGCACCCATGTCGACCGCGATGAAAGGTTCGTCTGCCCTTGCCGACTGTTCGTGGATTGCCCTTGCCACGACTTCTTTACCAGTACCATTTTCGCCGGTGATCAATACCGCAGCGTCTGTTGCCGCCACCTGTTCGACGCTGTGCAGTACCGCCTTCATCGATTCAGCCGATGCAATGAATGGCGCCTTCGACTGGTTTATGTGATGTTGAAGGGCCTTCTGTTTTGTCTTTAACTCACTGTTTTCCTTACGGGCACAAGCCTGCTGGTAAGCATTCAACACTGTGGCAACCAACTTCTCTTTGTCCCAGGGCTTCGGCAGAAAGTCGACTGCACCTTCCTTGATCGACCGCACTGCCAGTTCGATATCCCCGTAAGCGGTCTGCAGCACCACCTGTGTTTGTGGCGAAACACTCCTGACACGGCTCATCCAGAAAATGCCTTCATTACCAGTTGTTACCCCGGCGTTGAAGTTCATGTCAAGCAACACGACGTCGTACTCCTGGGAACGAAGTTTGTTCTCGAGGCTCTTGGGTGTGTTCAGGGTATCGATGTTCTCAAAGTATTGTTTGAGGATCATGCGGGTGGTGACCAGGACGTGTTCATCGTCGTCGACCACAAGGATAGAGGCGTTATATTTCTTCATGCGGGGTGGAAGGCAGTAGCCAAAGGCTATGCCATCCACAATTTCTTCAAATCCCGCCGATTTTCAAGACCGGCAGGGGAAGAGGTGTATCGCTTTGAAACAATGTGTTTTGAAATGAAACGGGACAAGAATAAATTGTCGATATGAAAACAAGAAGAGAATTCATCAAGTCCGCATCAGTTGCAGCAGCCGGTGCAGGCCTTTCTTCCATAATCCCATTCGAAACCCTGGCAAAACAGAAGAAGCTCTTCTCGGCAAACGAAAAGATCAACGTCGCTGCCATAGGCATCAACGGTATGGGCTGGGCCGATTTTACTTCTCTCATGAAGTTGCCCGAGGTGAACCCCGTGGCACTCTGCGATGTGGACGACAACGTTCTGAACTTCCGCAAGTTTGAGTTGGCGAAGAACGGTATGAAGGTGGCCACCTACCAGGACTACCGAAAGCTCCTTGAAAATAAAGACATCGACGTTGTCGTGATCGGTACACCCGACCACTGGCATTGTTTGCAGATGACCGACGCTTGTTCGGCAGGAAAAGATGTATATGTCGAGAAGCCTGTAGGCAACTCGATCGAAGAATGTAAAGTGATGGTGGCCGCCCAACAAAAGTACAATCGTGCCGTGCAGTGCGGCCAGTGGCAACGCAGCGTTCCTCACTTTGTTGATGCCCTTAACTTCTTGAAATCAGGAAAGCTTGGCAAGATCCGCACCGTGAAAGCGTGGGCCTACCAGGGATGGATGAAGAACATCGAAGTCAAGCCCGACGGTCCCGTACCCGATGGTGTTAACTACAGTATGTGGCTCGGTCCCGCCACGAAGCGTCCGTTCAATCCGAACCGGTTCCATTTCAACTTCCGTTGGTACTGGGACTACGCCGGTGGATTAATGACCGACTGGGGAGTTCACCTGATCGACTATGCTTTGCTGGGAATGGATGCGAAGTTTCCGAAGTCTGTTGTAGCTCTCGGTGGCAAATACGCCTACCCGGATGGTGCTCACGAAACGCCCGATACACTTGCGGCCGTTTATGAATTCGACGGTTACAATATGATCTGGGAGCACGCTCAAAGTATTAGCAATGGCAATCATGGAAAAGACCATGGTATGAGTTATATTGGTAACAACGGAACACTGCTTCTTACTCGCGGCGGCTGGGAAGTGATCCCCGACGAGAAGAGGATGGAAGCAGTGCCGTGGCAACCCAACAAAGGATCAGGCCTCGATTTTCACACGAAGAATTTTATCGACGTGGTGAAGTCAAGAAAGATGAGTGACCTCACTTGCCCGATCCAGGATGGTGCACATGTAGCAGTTGTTTGCCAGATGGGAAATATCTCTTACAAAACAGGGTCGAAGGTGAGCTGGGACGAAAAAGGAGCAAAGTTCAATGAGAATGCGGCGAACTCGCTGGTTGCTGCAAAATATAACAACGGGTATAGTGTTCCGAAGGTATAGATGACTGTGAGGCGTGCGATTACGATAGCTTTACTCCTGGTTGCAAATTTATCGTTCGCAACGTCCATCCTTGTTCCAATGGACGATGCCCAGGCAAATCATCTCAAGGCATACGGACTCGCATTCAGTTCCCTTAAGCAAGACAAGACTGTCGATTGGCTGCTCAACTATCGTGGCGGCAGCTTCCTGTTCGATTATTCAGAAGCAGTTAAAAATGAATGCAACATCCGGGGCGTCAGCTACGAAATAATTTCCGCCGAGAAAGTTAACGTTATCCTTACCGAGATCTCGAATCCCGAAGTGAACATGAACGTGGTGAAGCTCGAACGGGCTCCGCGTATTGCTGTGTACTCTCCGAAAAACGACCTGATACTCGACGAAACCGACGCCGTGATCCTCGTTCTCGATTACGCCGAGATCCCATACTCGATCATTTACGACGAAGAGATCCTTCGCGACGACCTTGCGAAGTACGACTGGGTGCACCTTCACCACGAAGATTTCACCGGCCAGGTCGGACGATTCGCCTGGCGACAGTCGAACGTGATTGAAGGCAAGGTGCAGGAAGTTACAGCACATCACCTCGGTTACTCCAAAGTGTCGGAGATGAAACTAGCAGTGGCCAAGAAGATCAAAGCATTCTGCGCAGGTGGCGGCTACCTGTTCGCGATGTGTTCGGGTGCAGAGACTTTCGATATAGCCCTTGCAGCCGAGGGTGTTGATATTGTGGCGATGAGCTACGACGGAGACGATGTTGATCCCGAGGCACAGAACAAGCTCGACTTCAACAAATCTTTCGCCTTTGAGAATTTCACGTTGGAGACCGGCGATTCAAGAAGGTTCTCGGATATCAACGTAAATGGACGCTCGAATTTCTTCGAGCAAAGCCCGGACTACTTCGTGTTGTTTAACTATTCCGCAAAATGGGATATCGTTCCAACTATGTTGAATCAGAATCACGAGAATGTTATTCGTGAGTTCTTCGGACAAACCACTTCGTTCAATAAATTTCTCGTGAAGCCCTCGGTTGTTGTTCTGGGGGAGAACAGGAAGCAGGACAACGTTCGGTATGTGTATGGTGAACATGGGTTGGGACACTGGACGTTTTACAGCGGCCATGATCCCGAAGGAGTGCCTGGCAGGGGTCGTGACAAGGCAACAAACCTGAGCTTGTTTCCTCATTCGCCAGGCTATAGGCTCATCCTTAATAATGTGCTGTTCCCATCAGCAAAAAAGAAAAAGCAAAAAACGTGACCAGGCTTTTCTCCCTTCTGTCTGTCGTATTTCTTATTGCTTGTTCGAAGCCTGTAAAACCACCGGAGGCAATACAGCCTGTACCTACTCAAGCGCAGCTCGACTGGCACGACATGAAGATGAATGCTTTCATTCACTTCACTATAAACACATTTACTGATCGCGAGTGGGGGATGGGCAGCGAGTCGCCGAAAGAATTCAATCCCACCGAATTGAATGTCGACCAATGGATATCTGTCCTGAAAGAGACAGGCTTCAAAGGAGTTATTCTCACATGTAAACATCACGACGGGTTTTGTTTGTGGCCGAGTAAGTTCACCGACCACGACATTGAGAACAGTCCGTTCATGAATGGTAAAGGCGACATCGTGAAACTTGTGTCCGACGCCTGTAAGAAGAATGGGCTTAAGTTTGGAGTGTATCTTTCTCCATGGGATAGAAATCATAAAGATTACGGAAAGCTAGAGTATATAACCTATTACAGGAATCAATTGAACGAGCTCTTCGACGCCTACGGACCTGTATTCGAAATGTGGTTCGACGGGGCGAATGGCGGCGATGGATATTACGGCGGTGCCAATGAAAAACGTCGTATCGATGGATCGACCTACTACGACTGGCCAACTACCCTTGACCTTGTCAGGGGAAAAAATCCGGACATCATTTTCTTTAGTGATGCCGGCCCTGGTGTGCGATGGGTTGGCAACGAACGGGGTGTTGCCGGTGAAACGAACTGGAACAACATTTCGACCGACACATTGTATGCCGGTAAAGCTGGTATCGAGACACTTTTGAATACCGGGGATGAGAATGGAACCAGTTGGGTACCCGCAGAAACCGATGTGTCAATTCGTAAGGGTTGGTTCTATCATGCTTCCGAAGACAGCCTGGTAAAGTCGCCTGAACGCCTTTTTGAGATCTACCTGAGCTCGGTTGGAAGAGGTTCTGTTTTACTGTTGAATATCCCGCCAGATCGCCGCGGGCTGTTTCATGAGGAAGATGTAAAGTCGTTGCGAGGGTTTAAGGAATTGCTGGATAAAGAATTTAAGACAAACCTGGCGGCAACGGCCGAAGCTTCTGCAAGTAGGAACGGCTATGACGCTGCAAACATGACCGATAATAATCCGGAAACATACTGGGCAACAGAAGACGATATAACAAAAGCAAGCATCACACTTACCCTTACCCGATCGACAGCGATAAAATATGTTGTCTTAAAAGAATACATAAAGCTTGGCCAGCGCGTCAAGTCGTTCGACATCGAGTATAAATCAAATGGCTCCTGGACCAGGCTTGCATCCGGCACTACTATCGGTCATGAGCGTATCCTTAAAGTTTCTGCCGAAACAGATGCCATCCGTGTCAATATCACCGATTCACGAGCCTGCCCGGTAATTAGTTCCATAGAGGTTTATTGACATTTTTTACTATCTTACATTCAAACCAGTTGGCTTGAGTTTGAACAGGGTAACGCTCATTGTAGTCGTTCTTTTCTATGCGGTAAGTGCTTTAGGGCAATCAAAGAAATTCACCGTGCAGAAGAGTGAAATGAGTTTTACATCCAACGCCGAACTGGAGCTCATCAAAGCCCAGTCCACAGAGACGCAAGGGCTCATAGACCCCACAACGAACCAGTTCGCCTTCTCCGTTCCCGTTCAGTCATTCAAGGGTTTCAACTCCGATCTGCAACGACAGCACTTCAACGATAACTACATGGAGAGCAGCAAGTACAACAAGGCGTCGTTCACCGGGAAGATCATCGAACAGGTAAACTATACCCAGGACAGTGTTTACACCGTTCGTGCCAAAGGTGAACTCGACATTCACGGTCAGAAACAAACCAGGATCATAAAAGCGAAGCTTACTGTTCGAAAGAGCGACATTCTCATCGATGCCGACTTCAACGTGCCCCTGGCCGATCATAACATTTCTATCCCCAAAATTGTAAGTCAGAAAATTGCTACGGAGATTGATGTGAAATTCCGAGGCACCCTCGTTCAACAGTGAAGATGATAAAGAGGCTGATCCTGCTGATCTTGCTATTTCGGCTGCCCCTCGCGTTTGGACAATCTCCGTATTTTCAACAGTATTTTTTGTTAAAGAAGAACGATCCCGTCCAGATCGAATCCATCCTTAAAGACCGAACCGGGTTCATGTGGTTCGGTACCAACAAAGGCCTCTTCCGTTTCGATGGCATCAACACAAAACGATTTACCGTTGCCGACAGCCTGTCGATCGATCACGTAACGGCCCTTGCGCAAGACTCCACCGGCAAGATCTGGATCGGTCACAAGAATGGTCAACTCTCCACGATAGATCGTGAGGTCGTCACTAAAGTCACGTTCCCCGAAGGAGATGCCACACAGGAGATCTCCGATATTCTCTTTGCCAGCGACGGCACCATGTGGTTCGCCACACTTAATGATGGATTATATTATTTCAATGAGCACTTGTATCGCCTGGATGAAGCAGATGGAATGCCCGACATTTTCATCTACGACCTTGAAGAAGATGGCGACGGATCGATCTGGGCCGGTACTGATCGAGGTGCAGTGGTATGTACTTTAAAAGACCGCAAGGCTTCATTAAAAGTACTCGATTACAAAAGTGGCTTCCCCGATAACATTATCAAAAAGATGCATTACCGTGAGGGTCGGATGACACTCGCCACCGAAGATGCCGGCATCTTTATCTATGACATTAACGCTGCACGAGTTGATATTCACCCCAACCTGAATATCCCGAGGATAACCGACTTCCTTATGATTGGCGACAGCTACTGGCTTGCAAGTTCCGGATCGGATCTCCGAGTCTACGACCAGTCAAATGATCAAATGAATATCTATCGTCCTCAACCCGGGGTTTTCCCGACGGTACTTTTCGATGACGAAGAAGGAAGCGTTTGGATCGGGTCCCGCAATGGTCTCTTTCGGTCTCTCGGAAGGGATGTAAAGTTTATTGATGGAAGTCCTGTCTCTGCAATCACAGTCGATACCACCGGCAGCATCTGGCTTTCAAACGACGATGGTCTTTTTAAACGAACAGTTGATAAAAACGGTAATACACAAACCAGGCAATACCTCAACATCGCACCTTACACGAAGTATAAAGTCATCAGCCTCTTTACCGACAACCAGGGTTATATCTGGTGCGGCTTCTATGGCCAGGGTGCTATTCGCATGAATCCGGCAACAGGACAGATCACCGAGATCCGTAATCAACTTGGTAATGGCAACGTGCTAAGTATCTCCGGGGCAGGGAACAAGGTTTGGCTCTCCACGCTAAGCGGTGCATCCATGATCGACCTCGACAAGGGGCTTGCTGTTACCAACTTCGATCGGTCGAAAGGACTAGATTGCGATTATGTCTACCAGGTGTTTGTCGACAGCAAGGGACGTTCGTGGTTCGCAAGTGATCGCGAAGGAGTGGCTATGCTCGATAACTCCGGCTTCCATAAGATGATCGACAACCTCGCATCGAAAGCCGTGTATGGCTTTGCCGAAGATGCCACCGGCACAATATGGGCCAACGTCCAGGACGATGGCCTGTACAAGTTCGACGGTCAACAGTTTCAGCCGAGCCAGGTGCTTCGAAATATAAATGTCAATTGTCTTTCGTCGGATCCCGAGGGCAACCTCGTCGCAGTTCACGACCTGGGTATCGATGTATACAATCCCTCCCTTGGCGTCGTTCATCACCTCGACAACGAAATAGGTTTCGGCGATCGGAAGCCGAGTCTCAACGCAACAGCACGCGACGGTCATGGCAACATTTTCTTTGGAACCGATAACGGTGTGGTGATCTACAGCAGGACCAGTCTGCCGGAAACGAAGCCCGTTGCCACGATCGACAAGTTCAGGATATTCAATCGCTATAAAGATCGGTCGAAAGGCCTGTCACTTGCATACGACGAGAACAACGTTACTATTACGTTCCTCGGCTTTTGGTACCAGGATCCCCAGGGTGTCAACTTCCAATACAAGCTCGAGAACTACGACGTGGATTGGATACCGACCGCCGACCACTCGGCCATCTTCAGCAGCCTTCCACCCGGCTCGTACACCTTCAAACTGCGTGCTTCGGTTGATGGCAACTTTGACAACGCTGCAGAAGATTCTGTAAGCTTCGTTATTCGTCCACCGTTCTGGCAAACCACTGTATTTTATCTGTTGATTGGAGTTCTGGCGGCATTCGCCGCGTACACTTTCGTTCGACGCAGGGAGAGAAACCTGCAGAGGGATAAGCTAGAGCTCGAAACGAAAATCGCCGAACGAACATACGAGATCGTAAAGAAGAACGAAGAAATCCAGGCACAGGCGGAAGAGATCAAGGCGATCAACGAGAGCCTCGAAAAGCGCGTCACCGAAAGAACTTTCGAGCTCGAACGAAAGAACAAGGCGCTGGAAGACTATGCTTTCATAAATGCCCACAATTTGAGAAGCCCGGTGGCCAGTATCCTCGGACTGGTAAATCTCTTTTCGCACGCAAAAGGCGAAGAGGATGCGAAGGAATTGATCGAACACATGAAAGTTTCGGCAGAAAGGCTGGACGAAGTGGTGCGAACGATCACCGAATCAATAGAGAAGAGCGACCAGTTCGAGTCGTTTAAGAAAGGGGAAGAGGAAGGGATCGATTGAAATAAATGTGAGTGTTTGTAACTTTTGTGAAGCAGCAGTCACATACCCTCGTTTACGTGAAATTATCATTTTGTGAAACCCTGCCACGGCTTTTCCAGTAGACTAAATTTTAACCTCATCCTATGCTGAGAAACTTCTTCAAGACTGCGGGACGGAACATCCTTCGTCACAAGGCATACTCCATCATCAATTTTATCGGGCTTACATGTGGTGTCTCCCTGGCGCTGCTCATTATGGTTTATGTGCGGTCGGAGATCAATTTCGATACCTTCCACGAGAAGGCAGACCGGCTTTACAGGATCAAATACGTAGCTCCGAATGGTCTTGAGCTGGCGAGCAGTCCCCCGCCACTTGCGGTTTACATGCCCGAATACTTTCCGGAGGTCGAGCTAACGGCAAGAGTTTATGGACGGAACGTGAGCATCAAGCGCCCCGATGTGGAAGAGTCGTTCGAAGAGACGGGTGTGTTCTTCGCCGATTCGTCGATCATGAAAATGATGACCTTCGAATTCGTTAAGGGTGATCGTGAGAAAGCGTTGCAGGAAGAGTTTACCGTCGTGATCAATGAAGAGATGGCCACCAAATATTTTGGTGATAAAGATCCTATTGGCGAGACGCTCGTGTTCGCCGGAAAACATTCGTTCAGGGTTACTGCCGTAGTTAAAGACTTCCCTCAGAATTCGCACATCAATTTCAACATGCTCGTGCCACGCGAGAATATGTTCGACATGGAGAACGATGAGACCGCCGCCAGGCTTCGCGCCAACCTTGCACAGAATTTTGTGATCAGTCACAGCTACACCTATGTTCTTTTGAGGGAAGGTGCAGATCCCGCCAATGTCGACAAGAACATGGATGCATTCATGAAAAAGTTTGCTCCGCCGCAACTCCAGGTAGGGCAGGTGTTCACGTTATTCCTTGTTCGTGATATTCACATGAATTCCACCATGCTTGCGGAGTCGAACGGTACAAACTCGTGGACAAACATTTTCCTCTTCGCCGGTGTCGGCCTTCTTACGATCATTATAGCATGCATCAACTATATAAATCTTAGCACAGCCCAGTCATTCACGCGCATCAAAGAGATTGGCATTCGTAAGATCCTTGGCTCGTTCAAGTACCAGATCATCTTCCAGTTCCTTGCTGAAAGCTTTTTGTTTTGTTTGATCTCATTCGTGCTGTCGTACGGGGTGTTCTACCTGTCTTTACCATCACTCAATACACTGATGGGTACGGAACTTTTGTTCAACGAGGTGGTTGATTTTCAACTCGTGGCAGCCAGTATAGGTCTTCTTCTGTTGATCACGTTGCTCGCCGGCGGATATCCTTCGTACTTCGTTACGAAATTCGAGTCCGTCAACACGCTCAAGGGCAACGGCTCTGCAGCAGTCGGCGGCCAATGGCTTCGAAAAACACTCATTGTATTCCAGTTGGGAATTGCCTGCATGTTGTTGTCGGGTTCTTTACTTATCGTGAAGCAACTCGATTTCCTGAGCTCGCGGCCACTCGGTTTCAAGAAAGATCATATCGTTACTGTTCCAATCTTCAGCCAGAACCTTAACGGCATCTTCAGTCGTCCCGATTCCACATTCAGGATCCGTTTGAAAAGCTTCCGCGATGGCATCGAATCGCAGACCGGTGTGATGGGCACCACGCTTTCGTCGAACGTGCCAGGTCTTGGTGTCGTGTTCAGGGGTACCGTGCCCGAAGGATTTTCACAGGAGGACAATATGTTCATTGCGAATATCTCTTGCGATTATGACTTCTTCAAAGCTTACGACATCGAGTTCGTTGCCGGACGTCCTTTTTCACAGGAGTTCACAACCGATCCCACCGATGCTTTCATTGTGAATGAAACAGCGGTACGCGATTTCAAGTGGGAAACACCTGAAAAAGCGATCGGTAAAACCATCAACCGCGAGGGTAAGATCGGTAAGGTTGTGGGTGTGATCAAAGACATCAACTTTACATCACTCACAAGTGCCATCTCTCCTTTGGTTATGGAATACAATCGCGACCAGATGACCCAGATGTCGATCCGTTTTGAGAACAACAACGTCGAGGCCACGCTCGACAAGATCGAGGATACATGGAATGCGATGTTCCCTGAAAAATCTTTCCAATACAACTTCCTCGATCAACAGTTGGATCAGCAATACCGCAACTTCCAGAACTTTGGCACGATCATCCAGACGTTCACCTTCATCGCGATCCTGATTGCATGTCTTGGTGTGTATGGCCTCGTGTTGTTCGTAGTTCAACGCAAGGTGAAGGAGATCGGTGTGCGCAAGGTCCTTGGCGCGAGTGCTGGAAGTATCCTCAACCTCATCTACCGCGATTTTGCATTGCTGATCGTATTCGCCTTCGTATTTGCTACACCGATCGCGTGGTATTTCATGGATCAGTGGCTCGCGAACTTCACGTATCACACGACGATCGATGTATGGACGTTTGGCTTGAGCCTCGTCCTGGTTATGTTTGTTACTTCGCTGACGATCGCTTACCAGGCGTTGAAGGCATCGCTCGCCAATCCGGTCAAATCTTTGAGAACAGAGTAAAGTTCGTTAGTTTGGGGCCTCATAACCAAAGGCCATGAACCTAACCCTCAGATCGTTATTTGTTCTTGTAGTTGCAGCTATATCGATAACCTCATGCAAGCAGGAGACGCCTCCCGAACTAAAAGAGGCATTCCTGAATGTTATCCCCAGGCCCGTAAAAGCGGAGCTGGTGGAAGGCGGCGCCTTTACAGTCAATGAGCTCACCATGTTGTACGTGGAGGGTGAGGGACTCGAAGTTGTTTCGGGCCATATTACCGATCTCACCCGGGTGAGCAAGCTATCGGAAGACCCAAAGAATCTTAACCAGATCGACGTTAAACTTGTAAGCGATAGCGAACTCGGTGACGAAGGCTACGAACTTACGATCGACGAGAAGAAGATCACAATTGCAGCAAACAAGCCTGCCGGTATTTTTTACGCCCTCACAACACTCGATCAGATATCTGTAAGAAACCCGTCGACCGAAATGCTTTCGTTCGCGACCGGTAAGATCCGCGATTATCCAACATTTGGCTGGCGCGGTTCCATGCTCGATGTAGCCCGTCACTTCTTCAGTGTCGAAGATGTAAAGCGTTACATCGACATGATCGCAGCTTATAAAATGAATGTTCTGCACCTCGGCCTGAGCAACGACCAGGGATGGCGCATCGAGATAAAATCCTGGCCAAAGCTAACCGAGATTGGAAGCAAGACACAGGTTGGTGGCGGCGGCGGTGGCTTCTACACACAGGAGCAATACAAGGACCTCGTTGCTTATGCTCAAAGCAGATTTATAACCGTTATCCCGGAGATCGACATGCCTAGCCACACCGAGGCAGCGCTGGCCTCATATCCTGAGTTGAGCTGCGATGGTCGCAAGCCTGCGCTCTACGAAGGCACCGAAGTCGGTTTCAACAGCTTCTGCCCCAAGAACGATAAACTTATCAACCAGTTCGTTGGCGACGTGGTAAAAGAGATTGCCTCCATTACCCCCGGTCCTTATTTCCACATCGGTGGCGACGAAGCTTCGAAGGCAGTTAAGAAAGAGGACTACATCAGGTTTATCAAGAACTTCAAGCAGATCGTACAAGCCAATAACAAGTACATGATAGGATGGGAGGAAGTGGCGCAGTCCGACATCGGCCCTGGTGATCTCGTGCAGTACTGGCACGACGGTGAGTATGCAGCAGAGGGAGTTACAAAAGGTGCAAAAGTTATCATGTCGCCTTCAACAAAAGTGTACCTCGATATGAAGTACGACAGTACGATAAAACATATCGGCTACGATTGGGCAGCGCTCATCGAAGTAGATGACGCTTACACGTGGAACATCGAGGAAATGATCCCCGGTGTTAATCTCGACAACGTTGTTGGCGTCGAAGCCCCGCTCTGGTCGGAGACATTGAAGTCAATGAAAGACATCGAGTTCATGTTGTTCCCCCGACTGCCCGGTATCGCCGAGCTCGGATGGAATTACAACGGACGCAACTGGGACGAATACAAAGGCCGCCTTGCAAAACATGCGAGGTTCATGGACGAAATGGGGATCAACTACTATAAGTCTCCGCAGATCGCCTGGCCGAACCAGCAGACTGTACCCAGTCCTCAGTAGTTTACCTTCACATCTTTGATCTTCCGCGGCAGCCAGACCTGCATTTGGTTCTGGCCGCGGTTACACCATGCATAGTAGGGGATTGCCGTCACCGTTTTGATTTCGCTGGTCACCGACTTTCCGTCCGAAGCGATCTGTACTGTAGGCGCTTTGAACTTGATGGTGACTACACCACCCAGCAAGTCTTTCTCACATGATGTTTCCGAAGGCTTCACATCGTCGGGCAAAATGACATTCAATGCAGCGCCATTGTTGTCGGCGCCTTCGATACAATAAACGAGCGGGCCGCGTTGCAGGGCCACGCGATCTTCATCTTGTGGAACTTCTTTTCGGGCCACCACTTTCTTGATGTCCATCGGGATATTCATTTCGAGGCGATCGCCTGCCTGCCATTGCCTGTCGATCATCGCATAACCCTTCTCCATTTTATAAGTTGCCGGCTTTCCGTTGATCGTAAGTACTACTGGCTGCGCCTTTTTATCTTCAAACTCATACAGTCCACCGGGAACAGCTTCACCTTGTGCCCATCCGGGTATTCTTACTTGCAACACAAACTTCATTTTCTTTTTAGGATCGATGCCGATGTTCACTTTTCCGTCATACGGGTATTGGGTCTCCATTTTTACAGCAACATCTTCCTTTCCGATCTTTACCCTGGTATCGCTGGCAACGAAAAGATTGATACGCAGGGCATCGTCCGATTTCGCGTAGATGTAGTCACCCAGTGATGCGACGAGCCGTGCGATGTTTGCCGGGCAGCAAGCAGTGCCGAACCATTCTCTTCTGAAGTGCCGTCCGTTCGAAGCGAGTGGATTGCCGTAAAAGAAACGATCGCCACTGAGAGATAATCCGTCGCGGGCACCATTGTACAAGCTCCGTTCGAGTACGTCGACAAACTTCGCATCGCCCGTGAGCATATTCATGCGTTGGTTCCAGAACACCATTCCGACCGAAGCGCATGTCTCGCAATACGCCTGTTCATTAGGCAGATCGTAGTCCACGCTGAAGCCCTCGTTGTTGCCGGAGCTGCCGATCCCGCCGGTGAGATACATGTTGCGATAGACAACATCTTCCCAAACGGTGTTCATGGCTTTCATGTAATCCTGGTCACCTGTAAGTGCTGCAACATCTGCCGCCCCCGTGTACATGTACATCGCGCGAACGGCATGACCGGTAATTTCTTTCTGCTCCTTTACAGGCACTACGTCCTGTGCGTAAGCCGTGTCTCTCCATTCTGTCCACGTGTATCCTTTCGCGAGCTTATGGCCACGTTCTTCGAGCAACCATTTTGCTTCGTCTAGATAGGCACGGTCGTTCGTAGCTTTGAAGAGCTTCACCAATGCCAGTTCAAGCTCCTGGTGTCCCGTTACCCAATGTTTTTTGCCGGGTCCGAACAACGACATAAAATGATTTGCCCATTTGATCGAGACGTCGAGTAGTTTTCTCTTTCCAGTTGCGTTGAAGTATGCCACAGCTGCTTCGATCATGTGACCCCCGTTATAGTCTTCGTGCATGCTCATGTCTGTCCATCGCTGGTCGAGCTTGCCAAGAGTGTAATACGTATTCAGGTATCCATCGTCGAGCTGAGCGGCTGCGATCTTGTCGATCCATTCATCCGCCTTTGCTTCGAGCGTGGGATCGGGGTGATTCTTTAATGAGTATGCGATGGCTTCGAGGGCTTTGAATACATCAGAGTCGTCGTAAAAAATGCCTTCGTGTTTTTCGTTTTGCTTACGTGCTACCTTTTCGAAGTTGCGTATGCGTGGGGTCTTAACTTCCGTTTGAAAGATGCAGGCCTGGAGGGTAGTAGTGGCCACCTTGTCCATCGCTGGCGTCCAGAAGGAATCAGCGACACGTACCTGCGAAAAACTAACAGGCTCCATCCGCGACTGCTGGGCAGTGGCGGTGATGGAGCCTGTACTTAAGAGTAATAATAAAATGCGGGTTGTCATATCCGAAGATATACAACCGAAGGGAATTTACCGTATCAAAAATTTGATGCCGAGTCCGAGGTCGGGAGCTACGCCCACATCGCCATCGCTATCAATTTCAATAAACGGTTTTAGGTCCAGGCTAAACGCCACAGGAATGTTGTCCGGCAGAATGTATTCGAGACCGATAATACCGTTGATACCAATACCCACATCGTGGTTGTCGCGATAGTTTACATCGCGGCCGTATACATTGTAATAACGATTGCCGTTGTAGAACGCAATGTGAGCACCACCACCATAGTACCAGTTAAGTCCTTCGACCTCGAATGCCTGGGCATTTTTTTCGATGAGGCCGGTGATACTAAAACCATTTCCGAACGTTCCAAGAATACCTTCCACGGCGGTCGCTGGTCTGAAGAAATTCTTCACAGCAACACCGGTGGTTCCGCCTACGCGAATACCGATAGCGGTTTCATATGGCGTGTTAAAAGCGGGTTTGCTGTATTGTGCGTTTGCAACTCCGATCGATAGTACGAAGAAAGCCATCACCAGCACATTGTTTCTCTTTTTCATTTGTTTTTCTGATGTTTTCGTTTGCCTTACTCGTGTTCAAAACCGTGCCAAGTTTGTTTGGGTTTCTATGCAACAAACGCAGCTTGTTGCATATTTATCCACAATGTTTACGGCCGTTATGTGGAAATCAATTCTCATTACTTTGAGTTATCTCGAAACGAATTGCTATTATTACAATCGTTAAACCTGAACCCCAAAAAACCAATACATGCAAGGAGTATTTGAAACTCTCGACTGGGTAGTGATAGGCTTCTACTTTGTCCTTATCGCCGGCCTCGCCATCTGGGTAATGACCCGCAAACAAGAAAACACTGAAGACTACTTCCTGGCCGGCCGTAACATGGGCTGGTTCGTTGTTGGTGCGTCGATCTTCGCATCGAACATTGGTTCGGAGCACGTGGTTGGTCTCGCAGGTGCCGGGGCTGGTGGCAAAATCCCCATGCTCATCTATGAACTTCACGCATGGCTGGTGATCACTCTCGGATGGGTCTTCCTTCCGTTTTATCTGCGAAGCGGGATCTTCACAACACCCGAGTTCCTCGAAAAACGTTTCAACTCCAACACCCGTTGGTTCCTCAGTATCTTCTCGCTCGTCGCGTATGTCCTTACCAAAGTATCCGTAACCGTATATGCCGGCGGTATTGTCATCGCCCAACTGTTGCACATCGACTTCTGGTTCGGTGCTTTGATCACAGTGGTGCTCACTGGTGCCTATACAGTGCTCGGTGGTATGCGCGCCGTGGTTTACACAGAAGCCCTTCAAACCGTGGTGCTCGTGCTCGGCGCCGGAACACTAACAGCCGTCGGACTCATGGAAGTCGGCGGCATGGATGGACTGAAGGCCTCGCTGCCAGATGGATATCTCAACATGTGGCGCCCAGCTTCCGATCCCGATTTCCCATGGCCAAGCCTCGTCATCTCAAGCTCGATCGTCGGTCTCTGGTATTGGTGTACCGACCAGTACATCGTGCAACGCGTGCTTGCCGCAAAAAATATTCAACAGGGCAGGAGAGGAACGATCTTCGGTGGCTTCCTGAAACTTCTCCCCGTATTCCTCTTCCTTATTCCCGGTGTCGTTGCACTTGCGTTGAAGAACCGTGGCGAGCTTTCGTGGGATACCCCCGACGAAGCCTTCGCCGCTCTTTTGATGAACAAGATGCCCGCCGGTCTTCGCGGTCTCGTCGCCGCCGGATTGCTCGCAGCCCTCATGAGCTCACTTGCATCGGTATTCAATTCATGCTCTACACTCTTCACGGTCGACGTGTACAAAAAACTTAAACCTGAAACACCTGAAAAAGAACTTCTCCGCATCGGTCGCTGGGCAACCGTGATCGTCGTAATCCTCGGTATCCTGTGGATACCCATCATGCAAAATATTTCAGGCGTGTTGTACGAATATTTACAATCTGTTCAGTCATACATCGCTCCCCCGATCACTGCCGTATTCATCCTCGGTATCTTCTTCAAACGTATTAACGCGAAGGGCGCCCTCGGTACGCTCATCATGGGCCTCGTCGTTGCTATCATTCGCATCGCGCTCGAACTTATGGCCGGGGCTGAACTATTGGGACACGAAGGCATCCTGTACTACGTTGGTACTGTTAACTTCCTCGATTTCGCAGCCTGGTTCTTCCTCATCTGCGTGATCTTCTGCGTTGCAGTAAGTATGGCCACGCCCGCACCATCGGAAGAACAGATCAGGGGCCTCACATACGGCTCGCTTACACCAGAACAGGTGCAGGCAAACCGGAACAGTTACAACGTTTGGGACATCGTATTCTCGGTTGCAGTTATCGGAATTGTGGTTTATGTTATGACCAGTTTCACCGGATAACACTCAATGAAATATTGCCTGATCGCGCTTCTGCTCGTTTGCTACTCTGTAAGCCAGGGACAGACGGCAGAGCTCAAGCGCCTTAAACAACGCGCCCAGAAAGTCACCATCATTCGCGATAACTGGGGCATTCCCCACATCTACGCCAAAACCGACGCCGACGTGGTTTTCGGGCTCCTCTACGCGCAATGCGAAGACGACTTCAGCCGCGTGGAGTGGAACTACATCGACGCGATGGGCCGCACCGCCGAAATCAAAGGGGTTTCCACCCTCTACAACGACCTGCGCGCACGTCTGTACAACGATACCACACGGGCAAAAACATTGTATACCAAAAGCACCCCGGAGATGAAAAAGCTTATGGATGCTTTTGCCGACGGTGTAAATTATTTCATAGCCACACATCCCGATCACAAACCCGTATTGCTCAAAAAGTTTAAACCGTGGTTCCCACTTCTCTTCAGCGAAGGGAGTATCGGCGGCGACCTCACCAATATCGACACCCGTGCTCTCGAAAGATTCTACGAGAAAACTAAAGCTCCCGAAATCGAAGTGAACGAGCCCGTAGAGCCACGAGGATCCAACGGCTTCGCTATAGCCCCCTCGAGAACAGAGAATGGTCACGCACTCTTGCTGATCAATCCTCACACGTCATTTTACTTCCGCTCCG
>DASRSO010000274.1:0-12166 GCA_035656375.1 Cyclobacteriaceae bacterium
GAAAAGCGGAGCAGGATCCGCGATCATTACCAGCAGCTCAATCTAAGTTTCAAATCGAAGTTGAATTTGGAGGTGCGTGTTTACAACGACGGGTTTGCATACCGGTTCACCTCCGCAATAAAAGACTCGATCATAGTTGAAAAAGAAACGGCAGAATACTCGTTGCCTCCCGGTTCCAGGTTTTACGGTTCACCTGTGAACAAACGGAGTGATGTAGATGAGTTTCATACGAGCTTCGAAGAGCCGTACCTCGTAAAACCGGCCGACAGCATCGGCACCGATAAATTATTCTTCTCGCCCATAATGATCGCACATGCAAACGGGGTGAAGACAGTGATCACTGAGTCGGACCTCGAAGATTATTCCGGTACGTTCCTTCGTTTCAACGACGGGAAGATGCTCGGTGGTGTGAATGCACCTTACCCACTGGAGACCCGCGTGAACCCTGGAGAGTTTCCGGCAGAAGTCGTGACACGTCGCGCGGACTACATTGCGCGCACCGTTGGAACACGAACATTCCCGTGGCGTGTGTTCATGGTCTCGGAAAGAGATTCCGAGCTTCCATCGAACGACATGGTGTACCGATTGGGATCGCCATCGCGTATTGCCGACACCAGTTGGTTAAACCCTGGCAAAGGAACCGACGAATGGATCATCGGTGTAAACCTGTTCAACGTCCCGTTTAAGGCAGGCGTGAATACAGCGACCTACAAATATTACATTGACTTTGCCAAACGTTTCGGTTTTCAACGCATAATGATGGACGCTGGCTGGAGTGCCACTACCGATCTGTTCAAGATCAATCCCGACATCAACATGGATGAGATATCTGCTTACGCTAAATCACAGGGAATTGCATTGATCATGTTGACCCTTGCATGGACACTCGATCATCAGCTTGATGCCGCGTTGAAACAATTCAAGAAATGGGGAGTGGACTTTATCATGACCGACTTCATGGACCGCGATGATCAAAAGATGGTGAACTTCTATCACCGTATTGCAAAGGCATGTGCAGAACAGAAGTTAATGATCATGTATCATGGGGCCTTCAAGCCGGCGGGTTTCAGCAGGACATGGCCCAACTCTATCACGCGCGAAGCGGTGTTAGGATCGGAGTATAATATATGGAGCGAGAAGGCTCATCCCGACCACGACCTGCTCCTCCCCTTCATAAGGATGACGGCCGGCCCGATGGACTACGAGCCGGGCATTCTCGACAATGCAACTCAAAAAACATTCAGGCCGATCGGCGACAAGGTGATGTCGATGGGCACGAGGATGCACCAGGCCGCGATGTTTATCGTGTATGAAAGTCCGATCCAGCTATTCTCGGGAAATCCCTCCCAGGGATCTATGGAACCGCAGTTTATGGAGCTGGTCGGGAGTATTCCTACCGTTTGGGATGAAACTATCGTACTCGACGGAAAAGTGGGTGAATACATAGTTACCGCGCGAAGGAAGAATGGCGTATGGTACGTTGGCGGGATGTCGAACTGGAGCGGGAAAACCGTCGAGATCGATTTTTCGTTTCTGGGGGAAGGTGAGTTTGAGATGACGGAGGCCATCGATGGTGTAAATGCCGATCGATATCCGTCCGATCATTTGATCACTAAGAAAGCTGTACCGAAGAAAGCAAGCGTTGCAATGGCGAAGGGTGGTGGCTTCGTATTGATCATCAGGAAAAAATGAAAATATTTCTTCTCTCGGGTCTTGGCGCCGACAAGCGCCTCTTCAGCAACCTCGACCTTTCGGGTCACGAGGTGATCGACGTAAGTTGGGTTCCGCCATCGAAGGGTGATACGATGGAAACGTACGCCCGGAAGCTGGTGGACCAGGTTAACGGCGACAATGCCGTGCTTATGGGGGTAAGTTTCGGTGGCATGGTTGCCGTTGAAATGGGTAAGGTCAAACCCGTTAAAAAAATAATCCTGATCTCCTCCTCGGTCGTTGCAACAGAGTTACCGGCGTTGTACCGGTTTGCGGGGAAATTAAAAATTCATCGGCTCATAAGTGGCCGGTTATTGAAAAACTCTCATCGTCTCATGAACTGGGTGATGGGCGCTGCCGACCCGGTACGCAAGAAACTCCTCGCCGACATGCTTCGCGACACGGATCCAAAATTTCTTTACTGGGCGATCGACAAGGTCGTTACGTGGAAAAATGAAACAGTTCCGTCCAACGTGGTAAGAATACACGGGTCGAAGGACCGCGTACTGCCCGTCAGAAAAACAAATTACCTCGTCGATGGCGGGGGACATTTGATTGTCGCTAACCGCGCCGACGAGGTAACGAAGTACGTTAATGAAATACTGGCGTGACCTATTCGGTCTTTAGACTCTTCACCGGGCTCATTTTCGCTGCACGAATTGACTGATAACTTACGGTGATCAACGTGATCAATATCGCTGCAGCGCACGTGCCGATAAACACCCACCACGAGATCTCCGTCCTGTATTCAAATTTCGCCAGCCAAAGATCCATAACGTAGTAACCGGCAGGTATCGCGATAACACACGCGATGATCACAAGCGTTACAAAGTCCTTCGATAACATTTGCCACAGGCTTGTGATCGAAGCGCCCATCACCTTACGAATACCGATCTCTTTGGTGCGTTGCTCTGCAACGTATGAAGCAAGTCCAAATAACCCGAGACACGAAATGAATATTGCGAGCACGGAAAAAACTGCCGCAAGGTTTCCGACGCGCTGTTCCTGGCTGAACTTCGCCCCATACGCATCGTCAACAAACTTGTAATCGAACATTGCTGTGGGAACAACTTTCTCGATGGCCTTCTGGATCTTCGGCAGTGCGTCGTTTGCGCTGACTGATGGGTCGATCCTTACGAAAAGAACGGAAGTTTCGCCTGAACCACGAAGATAAAATGATTGATACACGGGCTGGTATGGCGAACCGGCAACGATATCTTTTACCACCCCGATAATTTCCCTGGACCATTTAACATTTCCCTTGTCGTCAAGGTCGGTGAACATTTTCCCGACGGGGTCTTCGATTCCCATGAATTTCACGGCCGCTTCATTAATAATAATACTGTTCGTCGAGTCCGTCTTCAGATCCGGAGAGAAATCACGACCTGCAACAATCTCCCAGCCAACTGTCTTGCCAAAATCCTGACCTACACGCACGTTCCCGAATGAGGCTTCGAGGTTTGGATCTTTACCGGGCCAGGTATATCCGCCCGTAACGTTCCAGATCTCCGTTAGCGGTTGAGAGGCCGTTCCCGCATCTGCCACGACGCCAGTAGCGAGAAGCTCTGTCTTAAGGGTATTCCATTTGTTGTCAAAAGCCGGATCAGTCAGTCCCATAGTGATCAAACTGCTGCGATAATATCCTATTGGACGATTTCTTGCGTGATCGATCTGCTTATAGACGACAATCGTTCCGATGATCAAGGTCACAGATACCGAGAACTGGATAACTACAAGAATTTTTCGCGGAAGGGATCGCAGCCGGCCTGTGCGCAGCACACCCTTCAGCACTTTAACAGGTTGGAATGAAGACAGATAGAAGGCAGGATAAAGGCCTGCCATCAGGCCGGTAAAAACGATAAATCCGAATGCGATCAGCCAGAATGCCGGCTGACCGAAGGGCAATGAAATTTCCTTATCGGCCAACTGGTTAAACATCGGTGTCAACAAGGCAACACTAATCAATGACATGACAAACGCCAGTATGACTACCATCATCGACTCAGCAAGAAATTGGGTGACGAGTTGTTTTTTCACCGCGCCGATCGACTTTCTTACGCCGACTTCCTTTGCCCGTTTCTCTGAGCGGGCTGTGCTAAGATTTATGAAATTGATGCATGCGAGTAATAATACAAACACACCGACTATTCCGAAAAGCCAAACGAACGTGATCCTTCCACCCACGGGCCGGCCGTCTTCGAACTCTGAGTACAAATGCCATGTGCTCATGGGAACAACCTGCACGAAGGGCTTATACTTATCGATTGTTGCGTAAAAATCTGCTGGCACATTTTTCTTATACAGGCTCTTGATTGCTTCATTCACCTCGGTGAATGAAGTGTTCGGCTGTAATTCGACGAACGTGTTCGTCATTTGATTATCCCAATCGTCGGCGCTTTTTTGGAGCCATGGTTGGGCCGACACGTATAACGCCCACGGCGCAAAAAATTTCACTTCTCCAAATTTGTTATTGCGTGGAATATCTTCGAAGACGCCTGTAACCGCGGCGGTCATCATATTGTCGATGGATAGTGTTTTGTTGATCGGATCTTCCTGGCCGAATATGGTTTCGGCCATAGACCTGGAAATCACGACTGAGTTTTGTCTATCCAGACTGTTGTAATTTCCGGACAACATCTTAAGAGAAAGCATTTCGAGGGCCCCGGGTTCAATAAATACACCCGGTCTCGCAAACTTTTCGTCTTCAGTTGAAACGGTATAGTCTCCGAACCACCATGCCATCAACACGTGCTTGAAGTATTGTGGGTAAGCATTCTTTAGCGTGGCACCGACCGGAAATTGCAATGCATATCCTCCATAGTGTGCGCCTGTTTGAGGGTTCTGCCCACCAGTCCACACCTGCCCTATGCGGTCGTAATTTTGGTGATACTTATCATACGACAATTCATCGTGGATCCACAGGCCAATGAACATCGCTACGGTAATCCCGATCGCGAGTCCGCCGACGTTGATGATCGAGTAACCTTTGTTTGTGAGGAGACTTCTCCATCCGATCTTAAAATAACTTTTGAACATAGCGGAAGTAGTTAAGTTTCGATTTTCGGCAGGTCGTATGATGCCAGGGCGGAACAGCAACAACACGTCGACTATAAAATTAAAGTCAGCTTTGAATTTCGAACCGTCGACCTGGGCATTGTAGGTTTCGATCAGGTCACCTTCGATGTACTTGAGCAACTTAGGATGGCAGTACCATCGGAAGAAGCGCAGGAATATCGAAGGCGGTTCGTTTCTTTTCTTCATACGTCATCCTAACGCCACTTTAGGTATGGACTTCCACAAGTCGTTGCGGGTGTCTTTTGTGTATTCCATCGCCTTTTTTCCGAGAGCCGTTATCTGAAAATATTTTTTCGGGCGGCCGGCGCGATCTTCGGTAGCTTCACCATCGTACGATTTGATGTAACCTTTGTCTTCCATGCGAACCAGCGCAGTGTGAAGGGCTCCCATGCTCACCTTCCGGGAAAGGCGCGTTTCAATCTCCCTGCGAATACTTACACCATATGCTTCTTTGTATAGAACAGCAATGGTGAGGATCACAATTTCTTCGAATTCGCCGAGTTGGTACTTTTTCATGGGTAAGTATTTTCCTAAATGTAGGAAAATTATATGTAATAATAACTCGCGGGAGCGCGAAGGGTTACACTTAACCTTTAATTTTGCTGAGGATTTTTTTCGGGAGCCCTGCTTTCACCAATTCGTAGGACTGGCGGATGTAAAATTCCCACTCTTTTTTCGTGAGGGCCTTCGGATCTTCTACCATCACCCATTTGTAGCGAGCCACGTACGGGGCAGGGATGATACCGTTCCTGGTCGACATTTCGCCGAATTCCTCGTCTTTCACTTTAAAAGAAGCCGACAGAGGCCCTTCGAGATTGGCAACGCAAAACATCTTCTCCCCTACCATAAAGCAGAGGTCGGCGCCCCATTTCACACCTTCGGTAACGGCGGGAAGTTTCTTGCAGATCGAGCGGATGGAATCGACGTCCATCCTCAAATTTATCGAGAAGCCTTGTATATCTTTTCGAAGTCCACCCAATAAATGTTGCCAGTTCCGTTGAGCGGGTTCTGCGCGATGTCGCGAATTTTCTGTGCATTCGGCCTGGCTCCGTTAAATGAAACCGGGAGTTGATGGCGTTCGCTGGTAACAAATAAAATCTTACCGTCGGGCGACACAAAAGGACAATAATCGAGCTGGCGTGAGTTGAGCTCTTTTAAATTTTGTGCAGGCTTCCATTTGCCATTGGCATCTTTCACGGCCATGTACAGGTCGCCGCTCCCGGAGTCATCTTTACGCCCATACGATGTAAACAGGATATACTTTTCATCGGGGTCGACGAATGCATTGAACTCATAGAATTTTGAATTCACCATTGTGTCGAGGGCAACGGGTTGTTGATACTGGTTGTCTTTCAGAGACGACATGTAGATGTCTTCGCGGCCGGGGCCGCCTTTGTATGCAGCTGTAAAATACAGGTTGCCATTTTTTGCGATCGAAGGATAGAACTCATCGGCTTCGGTATTTATCACGGTGCCGAGATTTTCTGCTTTGCTCCAGCCGCCGGCAGTGCGGGTAACTTTCCATACATCGAAGTCTTTGGGATCGGTCCCGGATGTGGGGCGGTTGGATGAAAAATAAAGTGTTTTGCCGTCGGCGCTGAATGCCGGTTCGAGGTCTGAATATTCCCCGGCAAACGAAGCGATCTCGGGTGCAGACCATTCGCCTTTTGCAGTGCGTTTGCTATGGACGATAGTCTGGAACGTCGATTTAGGTGTGGAGATCGTGTAAAAGATCTCGGTGCCATCGGGCGATAGTGCGAAGTCGCGTTCGTTGATGCCTGTCGAGATGAAACCTTCGCCAAGCAACGTAAGCTTTTCGGGAGGTGATTTAAAATCAATGGTCTTTGACTGTTGTGCGGTTGCAGCGAACGACAAGGCACAGAGAGCGATTACACTAATTCGCATAAGATATTTTTTTATAAAAAAAGATTACTGATCACGATTAATCACATCAATTCAACATACGGGATAGTTCTGTCAATGAAAGGGGCGTTCCCGTCAACCAGCTCAAGAGAATAATTTAGTTACTTTGGGGTTATGGCACGAATCAGGAGGCACATCTTATTCTGGACGGCTTACGTGCTGTTCAAGACCTACCTGAATGTTTCGGATAATCTTGCGCTTCCGCTGAGTGATTATGCGGCAGTGATCCTTGGTCAACTGACGTTCTTAATTGTAAAGATCCCACTGGTCTACTTTTGTTTTTATGTGATCGACAGGTACCTCGAGATGAAGTGGAGCTTGTGGCAGTCGATCGTGGTACTGATGCTTTCGTTGGCGACAGGCAGTGTGGGGATAAGCCTTTGTAATCATTTGATAGTGCTACCGATGATCCTTCACATCGACAGTACCGTTTCGGCGTTTGCGATGGCGAGCCTGGTGTACCACGCCTTCAACCTGAGCTTCGTAACGGGTGCGGCGATCTCTATCCGATTGTTCAGAAGGCAACACCAATCGAAGATGAGAGAGGTCATTCTTCAAAAAGAAAAGACCGAGGCTGAATTGAAATACCTGAAGGCTCAGATCAACCCGCATTTTCTATTTAACACGCTCAACAATATATATTCGCTGGCACGGAAGGGCTCCGACCAGACGTCAGAATCGATCCTGCGGCTCTCGAAGATGATGAGGTTTGTCTTGTACGAGGCCTCGCATCCAAGGATATTATTAAGAGATGAGCTGACGCTGATCCAGGACTATATTAAGCTCGAAGAGCTTCGATACACCAGCAGGCTTGAAGTAAAATACTCGGAAAGTGTCGATGATCCGGAGCAAAAGATCGCCCCGCTGTTGTTAATTAATTTTGTGGAGAATGCTTTCAAGCATGGGGTAAGTGAGTCGAGGTCGGAATCATTTGTGACGGTGAATATAGAGCTCACGAAAAAGTTGTTGAAGGCGACGATTGTTAATTCGAAACCGGGCGAAGGGAAGAAGAATGGTACGGCGATCGGTATGGATAACGTGAAGAAGCAATTGAATATCCTTTATCCGCAACACCGCCTCGATGTTCGTGACGAAACTCACAAACATTCTGTCGAATTGACGATATCATTTAATGACTGAAATCAATCACTCATGCTAAGCTGCCTTATAGTTGAAGACGAACCCCTGGCTACGGATGTCCTTGTCGACTATGTGAAGCAGGTTCCTTTCCTGGACCTGAAGGCTACATGTTCCGATGCCATCCTGGCGTTGGATGTAATGAAGCGTGAAGCGATAGATCTCGTGTTCTTGGATATTCATTTGCCCGGGCTGAAGGGGTTGGACTTTGTGAAGACCTTGAAAGATCCCCCCGCGATAATTTTAACGACAGCGTATCATCAGTATGCGGTGGAGGGTTACGAGTTGAACGTGGTAGATTATCTTTTGAAACCGATCGAGTTCAAAAGGTTTGTGGAGGCAGTGAATAAAGTGAAGCCCAGGCAAGCGCGACCGGCGAGGAAGACGATTGCGATACAGGCTGACAAGAAGACGGTGATAGTGTCGTTGGACGAGATTGTATATATAGAGAGTCAGAAAGAATACATTCGAATTCAGACCACGTCGGCGTCGTTCACGACGAAGTATGGATTGTCGAAGATCGAGGAGGAATTGGATCCGTCGGAGTTCTTAAGGGTGCATCGTTCGTTCATAGTGGCGTTGTCGAAGATCAAGGCCTATAGCGGGCATGATATCGAGGTAGAAGGTAAGTCGGTCCCGATCGGTGGGAACTACAGGGAGCAAGTGGCAACCAAGTTAAGAGAAGTGTTTAAGTAAGTTACCTCACCGACAATCTCCCCGTTACAACCCCGTCGTCACTCTTCACACTATAAACATACACCCCCGGCTGCACTCTCCTTCCATCGCTGTCTGCTCCATCCCAACTGGCTTCGTGTACGCCATCACTAAACTCTCCACTCGCTAAAACGCCAACTTCTCTTCCCGTCATATCATAGATCACCACTTGCACCGTGGCGTCTCCCTTAACCCGAAACGGGATTGAAGTACTCGTTACCACCGGGTTCGGGTATGGCACCAACTGTTCCTCTGCGCTCGTCGATTGATTCCCCTGTCGCGGCACGACCGCATACGTGAACGTGGCCGGGTCATACTTGTACACATCAAAGTAATACTGCGTATCCGGCATGAGTCCCGTTACAGTAAACTCCGATCCATCACCCTTGTTCACTACGATCGTACTGCTGCCAATAACATTCCCAACATTATATTCCTTTCCGTTCTTCGGCACATCGCCAGGCGATGGATACCCGAATGCCTTCATCAATGTCAGGTAATTCCCCGGCTCCGCTTCATCGATCACCACAGTCATACTCTCCTGGTCGACATTAGTAAACGAAATGGCGCTCATTGTCTGAGACTGTTCCGTTGTGGTCTGACGTCCCTCAAGTGGGTTCACCGCCAGGTAGTCGTTTCCACTTTCCGTTACCTTGTACGAAAACACGTCGAAATAATATGGCACCGATGGTATCAACCCACTAACATAAAAAGTTGTATCGGTACCTGTATGCACCACGATAGTGCTGCTGCCGATCACCTCACCCACGTGATACCCTGTTCCATCTGCTGGAACATCCTCCGGCGCCGGCGCACCATATGCCTTCATCAGCACAACATACCCACTGGTGAAACCGGGTGCATTGTTGAATGTGAGTTGCATTCCCTCCAACGACACGTTGCTGAATACAAGGTTCGTTGGCTGCGAGATCATGGAATCGCAAGGTCCTTCAGCTTCGATCTCCTCGGGCGTAGGATTCCTTTCGTTCCCTTCGATCATTACACCATTCGTGGTGTAACATTCTGGCGACCCACAACCAATTCCGCGACTATTGAAGAGTGTGAAGAGTCCGCAGAAACGCCCGAGTGTTGTATTGTTTACGATCTTCACCGCCTCTTCGGGATCGGCGGTAGCAAGCTTCGACAACGACGACAGCCCGTCGATGTTATCGAGCTTCGGATTATCGGCGATCTCAAAGATGACACTGATCCCGGCCCTCAACGCAGTGAATGAACTGAACCCGTCAAGATCTCTCAGCGAAGCATTATCTGTTATCTGAATGTTCGCAACAAGATTACCCTGTACTTCCGTCAACGAATTCAATTGCAATTCTTCAAGCAAGGGATTTGATTGAATATGCAGGTATGAACCTCGCGCACCGGTAATGCCCGCAAGCGACGACAGTCCCGAGATGTTCTCCAAAGAAGCGTTGTTTGCGATCTGGATACCTGCATTCAGCGAGCCGCTCTTGAACACCGTCGTCACCGATGAAAGCCCGTTGATGTTCACAAGCGACGGGTTGTTTTCAATAAACATTGTCCCCGGGATCGTATCGATTTTCTCAAGACCATCGAGATTCAACAGCGACTCATTGTTCGAGAGCACCAGGCTCATACTCGATGTTGTCCATTGACCTATTTGTTCGAGATTCGAAAGGGCAGTGATGTTCGTTAGCTGCGGATTATACTCGATGTCGATGTAGCCATCGATAGCTTTGAGCGCGTTAAGACCTTCCAGGTTTAGCAGACCGGGGTTATTGGTTATTGCAAGATGCGACGATGCCGTTGTGATGTTATTCAACCCGCTCAAATCGGTAAGAGACGCGTTCGACCGGATCAAAATGCCGCCGACCAGTCCCGATACATTCGAAAGCCCGTCGAGGTTCGACAACATTGTATTCGAACTTACCGCCAGCGCACCTTCGATTATCGTCAGCGACGAAAGGCCATCAAGGTTCTCAAGCAAATTATTCCCTTCGATGGTCAACCCTTTCCAGCCACATGTTCCCTGGATCGCGGTGATGTTCGACAGCCCATCGATATCGACAAGCGCAGGATTATATTGGACGACAAGTTGTCCAACCTTTCTCAGCACGTAAAGACTATCGAGGTTGGTGATGTCGGACCCGGAGATCGTTAATTGACAGAGTGTACTGCAATAACGTGTCGGAAAATTATCGACGTCGGCTTGAGACGACAGTGTTACTTGTTCGTCATCGCATGGAGATTGAGAGAAAGCCGGTATTGTAAGGAGTAAAAATAAACTCGCGGTAAAAAATCTTCTCATAGCAACAGCACATTTCGACTAAAGTTATGCTGCGGCTACGAGGCCATTCAGTGATTCAAATCATGGTAATTCGAAACAAAGATCAGAAAAGATTGAGCTGACCGGTTGGTGGTTTTGCTTTACCGAAGACAGTTCTGCCACCGTACTTATAAGATTCTGCGCGTTCCTTCTGAATTACTTTATCGAACTGCGTTTCGTCGGGCACGAATGTTTTTTCCAAAAGGCCGGCTGCTATCGAAAGATTTTTTATGGCTTCCTGTTTGTCGTTATCACCAAGCTTCGCCTTTTCGATAGAAGTCTGGAGCACTTCGATGGTTTTGTCGTATGTTTTCAGTGGCACGGGGAACGGGTGACCATCCTTACCGCCGTGTGCGAATGAGAATCGTGCCGGGTCTGTAAAACGCGACGGTGCCCCATGAATCACTTCGCTTACGAGCGCCAGCGACTGGATGGCACGTGGCCCCACGCCTTCCATAAGCAAAAACGATTCGAAATTGTTGTGCTGCAGGTCATGCGCCAGGGCAAGAATACTTCCGAGACGCTTAAGATTTACATCGGCCGATCGCACATCGTGGTGTGAAGGCATAACGATCTTGCGGATCTCCGGGAGCAAATACTTTGGTTCTTCACGGGTAATCTTTAAAATAGAGTCTTTCGCTGCACCTGCTGCCAGGTCGGTGAGATTCAAGATCTCACCCTGGTTCTTTCCATAAATAAAAGTGTGCGGTTCTTCGAGATAAGATCTCATCTGCGAAGAATGCCAGTGGTAGCGCCTCGCCATCCCCGAACCATCGTTCATTCCTTGCTGAACAACTGCCCATTCACCTTTAGTTGTTACGACGAACGTATGCAAATAGATCTGAAAGCCGTCCTGTATAGCAGTATTGTCAACTTTCGCGACCAGTTTGCTGGACCGGATAAGGTCGTCGCCATTCAAACCAGTTCGTTCCCCCAGCGCTGCAAGCTCCGAAGGAGTATTCCTCGAATGCTTTCCCTTTCCACCACAGAAATAGATACCGTACTCGTTGAATTTGGGATTCATCGCTTTCTTCAAAGCTCCCATTACCGAGGTCGTTATTCCCGACGAATGCCAGTCCATGCCGAGTACACAACCGAGTGCCTGGAACCACATCGGGTCGCTTAGCCGCGCAAGAGCTTCCGACTGACCGTATTCAAGAATTATGGATTCAATAATTGCACCGCCGAGCTTGCTCATTCGTTGAGCAAGCCATGGCGGTACCTGTCCATAATGCAATGGCAGGTCGGCATGTCTTATATTATTGAAATGGAGTTTTGGCACTAATAGTAAACGTACCAATA
>DASRSO010000275.1:0-41979 GCA_035656375.1 Cyclobacteriaceae bacterium
TGCCGGCATTCACGGCAACCCAGGTCGACAACTCCAAAGTTTTCTTTAAAGACGTTAAGGGAAAGACTCTCATCGTGTTCTTTAACCCCGACTGCGATCATTGCCAGCGCGAGGCCAAGCTGATGTCGGAGAATATGGATATGCTTTCAGGGTACGAAGTCTATTTCATCACCGTAGAACAAATGCCCGCGATCATCAAGTTTCAGCAGGACTATAAGCTCGAAGCACCGAATATTCACTTCGGTCGCGCCGAAGGGCCAGAGGTCATCCAGGCTGTCGGACCTATCAGCGAGGTACCTACACTCTTTGCCTACAACGATCAAAAGTTGAAGGGAAGACTCCAGGGCGAAGTAGGTATCGAAAAACTACGGGAGTTTTTGAAATAATAACATTCACCGCACCCGGTTGGCGGTGAACATCCACTTCTCTTTTACTCCGCTGCAAGCGATAAGGTACTTATCGCCGCCATCCGTTATGCCTGTTTTCTTCTTTATCTCGTCAACGGAAAGAGGGTAATTACGAATTAGAATGTTTGCCTTCCCACGAAGCTTTTTGTCTGGTTTCACAAACTCTTTGATCTCGAACACGCGTCCCGGGAAGTCGTCAATCACTTCGGCGCTTGTGTACAGGTGCGTGTTGGCTGCAAGCTTCCGTACCTTAAATTCGGTGGCGATCGACTTAAATGCACCGCCTTTCATTATCGATGTGTTCGGTTCGTAGATGAACTTCAGAGGATCGGAGAATGTCGCAGCTGCCGATCGTTCTTCCGAGAAACGAAATTCGAAGGCGACAGGAATTTTGTGGGCATTGAAATTATTCGGAAGGTTGTAACACTCAACCACCGTCTCACCAGTCGACTTCCGGTCGCAGAGAAACAAAAGCTCCTTACAATCATTGTCGACAGAAACAACAAGCACCCGGGCTACATGCTGAAGGTCTTTGATGCCCTGCTGGATGTCGAGCAGGGGTGAAGCTTTGATCATTAATCTATCCGCATGACGATAAAGTTCTTCGAGCGACCCAACCACGTCGGGTTCGCAGTCGGCGAATTGAAAAACTTTTTTATTTGTCGTGCTTCGCCTGGATGGATCTACATAGATGAGATCGTAATGCTTGCCCGACGCAGACATGAAGTCAGCTGCATTCTTGTTGTGATAGTGTATGTTGCTTGATCCAAGCAGTTGATGGTTGTGCTCCGCGACTTCAATAAGTGTTGTATCGGGCTCACTGAAATCCGTATACGGGAACAGCGAGGACATAAACAGTGCGTCAACGCCAAAGCCTCCAGTGAGGTCACAAAATTTTTTCCCGGATGTGATCCATTTCGACGTGATGTATTTCTTAAAACGCGCTGTTGCTTCAGAGCTGCATTGCTCCAGGTTCAACGAGGGTGGATACACTACTCCTTTTGTTTGATAGAACAAAGGGAGCTTATATACTGTTTTTTTTCTTGCTTTGATCTGTGCGGCGATCCACGACGACGGCAGACCGAGCATTGTCTTCGATTTTAAGACAAGGCGATCTTCATCATCCTTCTCGTGTTCGAAGATGAAGTTTTGAATGTCCTGTTCAGCGAGTCTTTGGATGTTCAACGGTTACAGAGTTCGATCGGAAGTGAAGATAGATATTCCGGGCATAAGCAATCAAGCCTAATGATTGGGCAACGAGCAATACTATATCGTCGCGGTAAATTGAGTATGTGACCACCATTACGGAAGCCGTCGCGCTGATGATCCAAAAGCCCAATGGCAGAATTGATTCGTGGGCTCGTTCAGAAAAATACCACTGGTAGAAGTACCTGAAATTGAGGAGGAGTTGCCCAACCATTCCAACTATTAAAAAAGTGTCGTCGAATCGGAATGAAAAGCTTAACGGGTTGGAAAACAGTAGCATCACCGGGGGGATAAATAGCATTGGGATGCGCAGGTAGACCGGGATCTTTTTCCAGACGCCCTTTAGATGCAGGTTCCTCAAATAGATATAGAAAGAGATGCTCTGCCCCACTATAATAACTGCATCCTGTCTGAAAATACCATACAAAAGGAACACCGACGACCCGATAACGCTAAAGACCCAAAAGATCACCGGCGAGACTATTCTTCCCTGGCGCTCGGCAATGATCCATTGGGCAACAGTACGTGCCCCGAACATCGCCTGGCCGAGAAAGCCCAGGGGTATCAACCAGTAGTCATCGGTCATGGGCGCGAAATTAATCTTCGTCGTCCGTATTCTTTATGGTGGCCAACAGATCGAATGCACCATCGCTCACGACCTCGGAATTTTCAGACAACGTATCGAGCTTCACTTCGACAAAACCATTCTGTTCCACACCAGTGGTAACCTCAACCATTTCGAACACACGACTTTCATTCGAGTTCTTGTCGCCTGCAACAAAAACGTATTTCTTACCTTCATAGTCCACCACCGCTTTGGCGGGGATCACGCTCGCCTGCTCCATTCCCGTTTCAACATCGGCCGAGAGGAACATCCCGGGAAGCAGGTTGGGATCTTCTTTATCGAGATGACAATGAACGCGTACAGTTCGCTGGGGAGTGATCTCACGACCGATCAGGTAGATCGTGGCTGAGCGGGGGGTGTTCTCGTTAGCCAGGACAAACTTCACTTTTTGGCCGATTTTCAGCTTTAAGACGTCTTTTTCGAATACGACGACCTCCGCATGAACGTGCTCACTGTCGACTATCTTCATGATGACATCGGTAGGGCTCACGTATTTGCCGATGTTGGCGTTGATCTCTGTGATGTACCCGGCGATGGGAGCATAAAGATTGATGGAACTCCCAAGAGCTTTTGAGGCCGCCAGCTTTTGGGGATCAATATTGATCAACTTAAGCTTTGCTTCGAGGCCGGCTATTCTCGCCTGCAGACTTTCGTTTGTGGCGCGGGCCTGCTGCAGGCTCTTCTGGGCATTTACATTTTCCCTGGCGAGAGCTTCCTGCCGCTCGAGCTCGATCTTCGAAAGAGCCAACTGGCTGGACAGATCGAGGAAGTCTTGCTGTAACTGTATGTACTCGGCATTCTCCATGACGGCGACGACCTCACCGGCACGAACTTTCTTGCCTTGAAGCATTGTAGTAGACTTCAGAAAGCCGCCGAAAGGCGCCGACACACTCACGAGATTTTGAGGCGGTACATCAAGCTGTCCGTTCACATGAACAACACCGCTGAGTGCCATGCGCGAGACGTTGGTTGTTTTCAACCCGATCGTCTGAATTTGATCGCGCGTTAACCCAATTTGTGAGACCCCAGCGGATGCTTGATTGTCAAGCCTTGGCGAGGTTTTTTCGTCTTTAGAGCACGCAGCCAGAACGAGAAATATTACTATTATTTTTTTCATGACTTAGTTGTGATTGGTGAGATAGTCAAGCCGGATAATTGCCTGGTTGTACAAGTTTAGGATGTCGAGATATCCCACATATAATTCGTTAGCAGTTTGAAGAGCAAGCATCAGCTCAATAGTTCCAGTTTCGCCCAACTCGAATGCTTTGAGTGATTGACGATAGATCGTCTCGGCTTGTTGGCGACCATTGGTGTCGTAGTAGTCGAGCGTTTCTCTGTATCGTTTAATCTCGATCCTGAGTGCACGTATAAGAGATTCGTGTTCCACAATTCGTTGGTCGTTCGCGCTTTCAACAGCCCGTTCGCGGAACTGTGCGCTCTTTACCCTCGCTACTTGTGGACGGATCCATAATGGAAGACTTATGCCCACCTGCAATCCCTGGAACCTGTTTGAGACGGTTGCCAGTTCGGACGAACCCGGGTTGAGAGGCACTCCGATAAGGGTCTGGTTGAAGTAGCCAAGCGTTAAATCTGGCGCCAGCAACTGTTTTTGGAGGTTTGTCTCCTTGCCGACAACGACGGCCTGTTGACGATACCATTGTATGTGCGTCGACGGGGAAGAATCGTCGGGCGGGATCTCCAGGACCACTATGTCTTCCGCAGCGGTGATGTTTGATTCGGAACGTGTGAGTGCGCGAAGCCGTTCGATATGCGATTCGATCTGTGCTTCGTTTTCACGAACCGTCATCTTTACCTTTTGTAAGCGACCCTCGATGGTAAGTTTTTCCAGCAGTGTTATCTCACCGGCTTTCTGTCTCGCCGTTGCCGCTTGAAGATAGATGGTGTAGATGCTGTCGAGTTGTACGATCCTCTTATGAACTCCCTGCAGGTAATTGAGTTGATGCCACGTTGAACGAACATTGTAACGTACTTCGCTTTGACGATTGCGTTGTGAAAGTTGCGCGTCTTCAACGAGTGAATTGTTCAGTTGACTGCGTGCTCCGAATACAGTCGGGAATGGAAGAGACTGAAGAACCGTGATGTTGTTGTCATTTTTCGGGTATCCATTGTATTGCCCAAACGTGCCATTTATCTGCGTTTTTGCAATTTCTGACGCGTTTTTTCGGTTTGCATTGGCCGACTCAACCAGGTAGCCGGACGACGCAACATCTTTGTTATTCCTGAGCGCGAGGTTAACTGTTTCTTCAGGAGATTGAGCGAGTGCAGCAGATGAGATCACGAGAAGAAGAATTGTGATCACTGTTCTATTTGCCTGAAGTCTTTTCTCGACCCACATATAAAGACAGGGAAGCACAAACAATGTGAGGAGGGTTGCGCTCGCAAGTCCACCGATAACTACAGTTGCTAACGGCCGCTGTACCTCCGCGCCACCACTGTGTGACAATGCCATCGGGAGAAATCCCAGAGATGCAACGGAGGCAGTAAGAAGAACCGGGCGAAGTCGTGTTGAGGTTCCCTTCAATACAATGTCGCGAAGGTTGGTGAGGCCGTTTTTCCTGAGGCGATTGAATTCGGCAACGAGAACGATACCATTGAGCACTGCTACGCCGAACAGTGCGATGAAGCCTACACCAGCGGAGATGCTGAACGGCATCCCGCGCATCCAGAGCGCAAACACACCCCCGATTGCCGAAAATGGAATCGCCATAAAGATAAGCAGGGCTTGCTTTAGCGAATGAAACGTGAGATACAGCAGGATCAGGATGAGGAGCAACGCAACAGGAACGGCGATCATCAGTCGCTGTCGTGCTTCCTGGAGTTGTTCGAAAGCGCCACCGTATGTGATGTAGTAGCCCGGAGCAAATTTGAGGTCACTGTGCACTTTGCCCTGGATCTCTTCGACCACGCTTTCAACGTCGCGGCCACGAATGTTGAAGCCAACGGTGATCCTTCGTTTGGCGTCCTCACGTTGGATCTGGTTGGGCACCAGTTTCATTTCTATGGTGGCAAGTTGAGATAGCGGGATTGCTGCTCCCGCCGGTGTGGTGATTGCTATGTTCGCGAGGTCGTCGGCGCTTTGACGTTGAGATTGCTCGAGACGAACAACGAGATCGAAACGCTTCTCCCCTTCGTAGACAATGCCGGCCTTCTGACCAGCAAAGGCAGCACGGACAACGCGATTAACATCTTCGATATTCAGGCCAAACCTGGCGAGTTTTTGACGGTCGGGCTCGACAATTATTTGGGGCAGACCTGCAACTTCTTCCACGTAAATATCTGCCACACCATCCACCGCCGACGCAATGGTACCAAGCCTTTGCGCGTATTTTGTGAGCTCGTCCAGGTTCTCGCCATAGATCTTTAAAACCACATCCTGACGTGCACCGGTGAGTAGTTCATTGAAACGCATCTGTATTGGTTGTTGAAACCCGAACGAAACACCGGGAAGAAATTCAGCAAGCTTCGACTTCATTTTCTCTGCAAGCTCCGTGCGATCGTTCGCCGAAGTCCATTCCGATTTATCGCGGAGCACAACAATGAGATCACAAAGCTCCATCGGGTTTGGCTCTGTAGGTATTTCGGAGGTCCCGATCTTGCCCACCACCTGCTCTACTTCTGGAAAATTTGAGAGGAGGATCTTTGACGCTTTACCAGAAACATCGACGGTTTTGGTTAGACTACTTCCGGTGAGAAGACGACTTTCCACCGCGAAGTCGCCCTCCTCGAGTGTTGGGATGAATTCAGCTCCAAGCTGTGTGAAGATGAAAAGACTTATGACGAACAGGACGAGTGCAGAAGCAGTGACTACCGCCTTGCTGCTGATGGCAATCTTAAGAAGTTTCTCATAGGCCCTGTGGAAGAAAGCCATGAGCCTGTCGGAGATGTTGAGCGACGATACGGGCTTCTTTGAGAGGAAACGGGCGCTCATCGCGGGCACGTAAAAGAGCGAGAGCAAGAACGCCCCAAGGATGGCAAAAGATACTGTCTGCGCCATTGGGCGGAACATCTTTCCCTCCACACCAACCAGTACAAGGATTGGCAGGTAGACAATTAAGATGATTATCTCGCCAAAGGCCGCGCTGGCACGGATCTTCGATGCCGACTCGTATACTTCCGCATCCATTTCAGGTTGCGTAAGCGTGCGGGTAAGACCACGAACGCCCAGGTGATGCATCGTGGCCTCAACAACGATCACAGAGCCATCGACGATCAGCCCAAAGTCGATCGCACCGAGGCTCATCAGATTGCCCGACACACCAAAAAGATTCATCATCCCCACTGCAAACAACATGGCGAGCGGAATGACGGACGCAACGATCAATCCAGCGCGGAGATTTCCCAGCAGCAGTACCAACACGAATATCACGATCAATGCTCCTTCCGCGAGGTTGATAGCAACCGTGTTGATGGCATTTTGAACAAGCTTCGTACGATCGAGAAATGACTCGACGGAGATACCTTCCGGTAATGTCTCCTGTATCTGTTCGATGCGTTGTTTTACACGGGTTATTACTTCTGATGAGTTTGCTCCTTTCAACATCATTACGATGGCACCAACAGTTTCACCCTGGTCGTTGAATGTCATCGCTCCATAACGAATAGCTGGCCCGGCCTGCACCAGTCCTGCGTCGCGGATCATGATCGGTACACCATCGTTGTTTTTGATCACGATGTTCTCTATGTCGGAAGGAGTTTTGATCAGACCTTCGCTTCGAATGAAATAGGCGTTTGGATTTTTGTCGATATATGATCCACCCGCGTTCTGGTTATTGACTTCCAGAGCTGCCAACACATCATTGATATCAATATTCAAACTCCTCAGGCGATCAGGGTCGAGCGCAACTTCGTATTGCTTCATCTCGCCGCCATAGCTACTAACATCTGCCACGCCGGGTACACCCAATAGCTGCCGGCGGATGATCCAGTCCTGGATCGTGCGAAGGTCCATGATCGAGTATTTGTCTTTGTAGGTCGGATCGACTTTAATGAAATACTGAAAGATCTCGCCAAGGCCGGTGGTAAGCGGCGCGAGTTCGGGCTGACCCAACCCGGGAGTAAGCTCGGTTCGAAGAATGCTGAGCCGCTCGTTTACCTGCTGCCGGGCCCAATAAACATCCATCTCTTCGTGAAAAACGATTGTGACAACCGATAAACCGAAACGAGAGATGGAACGGATCTCTTCAATGCCGGGAATGGTAGACATGGTTTGTTCGAGCGGGAAGGTGACCATGCGCTCGAGATCTTCGGCACTGTATGATGGGGAGACGGTTATTACCTGTACCTGGTTGTTGGTTATGTCGGGCAGCGCATCGATCGGAAGTTGAGTGATCGAGTAGCTACCCCACGCGATCAGCACTAGAGTAAGGAGCGCAACAACAAGTTTGTTGTGAACGGAAAAATAGATGATCCTATTCAGCATTGTTAAATAGATTAAATGGAATGGGTGCGCCAATGCGTTCGAAGCGCAAGGCGATCAGGGAAAAGAATACGATGCTGAACTAGGCCTTCGGCGGCTGAAAGATGTCGTGAGAAAGAAGAGAAGGAGAGATAGGCTGATAAAACGAAACCTGGGGACTGGCGGTGAGCGGAGTTGGCTCTTTCAATGTGATCCTTTGACTTACCAATGCGAGGCTGGTCAAAATTTGAGAATGATCGCAGGTCTTGAAAGGCAACTGCATATCCTCATCATTATCGGTATCGTCGTTGTCGTGCGCGATGTCCGTTTCGTAGTGCATTATGAGAAATTCCACGAACGTTATGTTCATGGTGCTCGCATGATGCTCGTAGTGTTCGAAAAGCAAAGGCAGCTTCAATGCCTGGTGACATTCCGTGAACGTCAGGGCATAGAGAGATAGAAATAGTAAGCCAGTCAGCCTTCGCATTCATGCAAAATAAAAATTAAAAGAGACTAAGCAGGCCGCCTTTTCTGAATTTGGTGAGATCGAACGGCGGCATTGACTTTCCTTCGAAATATTTGCGTTTCGAAAGAGTAAATAGTTGATGAATGGCATCTGCGATGTTTCCGTCGCCGCGCATACGTCGTCCGAACTGTGAGTCGTTCACGTTACCATCGTGCAACGAACTGATCTGGTTCCAGACTTTGTCAAATCGATCCGGAAAATTCTTTCGAAGCCAGTCTTCAAATATCTTCCCGATAGACCCGTTCAGACGCACGACGGTCATATGTGCACTTTGTGCCCCGGCGTTCGAAGCAGCTTTAAGCAAGTCGGGAATTTCATGATGATTGAGACCCGGAATGATCGGCGCAGTCATAACCCCGACGGGCACACCTGCTTTCGCAAGTTGTTCGACCGTGTTAAGTCTTTTGAACCCGCTCGCCGTTCGCGGTTCCATTTTTCTTCGAAGCTCTTCGTTAAGGGTCGTTATTGAAATGTAGACCTGCACGAGATTGTCGGAGGCCAGATCTTTCAGCAGATCGATGTCGCGGGTGACCAACCCGTTCTTTGTGATCATGCTCACCGGGTGCCGATACATGGCGAGTATCTTTAACATGCCTCGCGTGAGCTGATATTTCCTTTCTTGTGGCTGATAACAATCGGTGTTACCCGAGATCATAATTGGTACCGCCTGCCATTTTGGATGAAGGATAAATTTCTCCAGCAGCTCTGGTGCATTCTTCTTGACAATGATCTTGCTTTCGAAGTCAAGGCCGGCACTGAAACCATAGTACTCATGAGTATTGCGTGCATAGCAATAGATGCAACCATGCTCACAGCCCTGGTATGGATTGGTTGAAAACATGTTACGCAGGTCGGGGCTGTCGACCTGGTTTACGATCTTCTTTGCGCTCTCTTCAAAAACCTGTGTTGCCGGGTTTTCCAGCAATGGTTCATCGAGCCCTTCGATATGATCCGTTACGTATTGGTTCTTAAGAAACTTGTTGCCAGTTTTTATCTGAGCTCCCCTTCCGTTAAAATAGTCGTCCCGCTGCTCCATGAGGCTAAAATACTAAAATATTTAGCAATGAATAGGAGTGGGCTAAAATATTTAGGTGAATGATTTCTTACAAAGAACCACGCATTTCCGAGCTGATTTACAAGGGTGTGGATGTGCGCGTGCTCCATGAATATGACAACCACCCGACGGTTTCGGGCAACAAATGGTGGAAGCTGAAGCATAACCTGGAGGCGGCGAAGAGACAGGGGTTTGATTCTCTTCTGACCTTTGGTGGCGCGTATTCGAATCACATTTATGCGACGGCGGCTGCCGCAAAAATTGAGGGATTTAAAAGTATTGGAATTATACGGGGAGAGGAGGTTGATAACCTGGTGTTGTCTTTCGCGCGATCACAAGGAATGGAATTAAGATTTGTGTCGAGGGAGGATTACCGGAAGAAAACTGAAATGGAATTCGAGGGCATTTTTGTGATACCGGAAGGTGGAACGAATGATCTGGCTATTGAGGCGTGTGCCGAGTGGGGGAGGAAATTATCGATGATAGAGTTCGACCAGTTATACCTGGCTGTGGGCACAGGAGGAACGATGGAAGGTTTGAAGAAAGGGATCGAAGGAAAACGAGAAGTTATTGGTGTGCCTGTGTTGAAGGGAATGACAGGAGAAAATTTATTGAGCGACTATCATCATGGAGGGTATGGAAAGATGCCGCCGGCGTTACTTGAATTTTGCTATAAGGTAAGAAGGGAATACAAGTTGATCCTTGAGCCGGTTTATACAGGCAAACTATTCTGGGCGGTTTTTGATCAGATTGATAAGGGACTGATAAAGAAAGGAACTACAATCATTGTCATTCACACCGGAGGGATCAATTTCTTATTATCCCCCGGAGCCATGTAAACACTTTCCACTTATCGCGTTCGTCAGGGATTGCACCGGTTTCACCGGCAGCTTTCACGGGCTCAACAGTATAGAACGCTGTTGGGATCATTCGTTTCAGTTCATTTATGAGATCTTCCAGGCGTTCACGTTTCAACACGGTGAACACAAGGTTCTCGTGACCATCGGCGCCTTCGGCGTTAACGCGAGTGTAACGAAATCCTTCTTTTGTCAGGAACGCGAGAAGTTCGGTGACATCTTTTCGGGTGATGATCCTGACGATGACTTTTCCATAAGCGATACGTTCTTCGATCATCATGCCAACGAGGATTCCGGTAGCGAAGCCTGCCGGGTAAGCGACATAACAGATCCAGTTGTCGAGATGTTGAAAGATCTGGCGAATGGCCATCAGCCAGATGAATGATTCGAAGAAGCCGAGGAACGTAGAAGTATAGCGACGTCCGCCGAGCATGTAGATGATGCGTATGGTGTTGATAGACACGTCGCAGATGCGGGCGAAGAATATCAGCAGCGGGAGAAGTACTAAACTAAAAAGGTCGTCGGAGACGGTCATAAGCAATTAGCCAAACAGGTCCTCAAATATCTCTGGTAGTTTTCCAAACGCGTTGATCTTGATTTTGGTTTTCGCCAAGTCGAGAGATTTCTGACTGTATTTAGAAATATAAATTTCGGTAAAACCGAGCTTTTCCGCTTCGGAGATGCGTTGATCGATACGATTCACTGCACGCAGCTCGCCACCGAGTCCGACTTCAGCTGCGAAGCAAATTTTATCATTGATCGGGATTTCTTCAAATGAAGAAACGATGGATGTACAAATTGCGAGATCGATTGCCGGATCTTCGACGGAAATTCCGCCGGCCATGTTTAGAAAAACATCTTGCGTGCTCAATTTAAAGCCGCACCGTTTTTCGAGTACGGCCAGGAGCATGTTCAATCTCTTTTGATCGAAGCCGGTCGATGTTCGTTGTGGAGTTCCATACGATGCAGGACTTACGAGCGACTGGATCTCGATAAGCAGTGGGCGATTTCCTTCGATGGTTGCGCCGATGGTAGCCCCGCTTAGTTGTCCGTCTTTTTGTGAGATAAGTATTTCGGAGGGGTTTGAAACTTCACGCAGTCCGTTGCCGAGCATTTCATAAATACCGATCTCCGATGTTGAACCGAAGCGGTTCTTTGTTGTGCGGAGTATGCGATAGGCGAGGTGACGGTCGCCCTCGAACTGCAGTACGGTGTCGACCATGTGTTCGAGAACTTTCGGGCCGGCGAGCATTCCGTCTTTCGTTATGTGGCCGACAAGAAAAACTGAGGTGTTGGTTTCTTTAGCAAATTTCATGAGCTCGCCGGCACATTGACGTACCTGCCCGACGCTTCCCGATACGGAATCGAGTAAAGGTGAGTACAGAGTTTGAATGGAATCGACAATTAATAATTGAGGCTTCAGCTCTTCGACGACGGCGAAGATCGAGCGTGTGTTGGTTTCTGTGAGAACGTGAAAGTTGTCGCTCGCTTTTTTCACAGTTGTTCTTTCGGCGCGCATTTTTATTTGTTGTGCGCTCTCTTCACCGGAAACATAAAGGGTTTTAAGTTGTGTCATCCCCACGCCGATCTGCAACATGAGCGTCGATTTCCCGATGCCGGGTTCACCCCCGATCAATACAAGGGAACCTGGTACAATGCCGCCGCCGAGTACACGATTGAGCTCGAGATCTGGGGTTGTTATCCTGATCTCTGAAGCTGATTCGATCTCTGAAAGTTTTTTTGCCTGGTTTTGACGTGACGATGATTCGGAGCGCCAGTCATTCTTTCCGCTGTCTGATTTTGTGACGATCTCTTCCGCGAAAGAATTCCATGCACCGCATGAAGGGCATTTACCGAGCCATTTCGCGGATTCGTAACCGCAGTTGTTGCAAAAGAATAGTGTTTTGGACTTCGACATTGAGCAAATAAATCGAAATAATCACTTTTCTGCCGAAGGATAAAAGAGGAACTTTAAGAAATCCAGACAACGGCTGACAATAATGAGAAAACCCCTCCTCATCACCGCGTGTTTTGCACTGATCACCATCGCAGCGTGTGCAAAAGACATTAAGTACCCGGTTAGCTCGATACCCGAAGAGTTAAAGAAAGGTGTGAACCTTGTCGTACGGGAAGATGAGATGATCATCAGGATCTTTTCGAAGAAAAGCTATACGGTGCACGTCCATTTTGCTGTGACGATCTTCAATTCTAACGGTCAGGATTATGCCAGCACTGCGGTGTTCTACGACAAGAATATAAAATTGCGCGACCTGAAGGCGGCGGCTTATAATGCAGATGGCGAAGTGATCAGAAAATTAAAATCAAGCGAGATAACCGATCGCAGTGCTTTTGATGGAAGTCTGTTTAGTGACAATAGAATAAAGTCATTCGACCTTTCGCAAGGCACGTTCCCGTACACAGTTGAATGGGAGTACGATCGCGATTATAACTACCTGTATTCGATCGAGGGGTCATCTGTGTTGAGTAAGGAAAAGATGTCGGTACAGCACTTCATGTATCAACTCAACTACCCGGTAGATCTGAAGCCACGTTACAAGGCAAAAAACATGACGGTTGAACCGGTTATCGCGAGGGTGGGTACGACAGAGTCAATTACCTGGACGCTCGACAATGTTCCCCCGATAAAAATGGAGCCACTTGCGTCGCTTGCGGACTACGTGATGCACATCGAAGCTGCTCCAACCACTTTTGAATACGATGGATATGCGGGAAACATGGCGACATGGGAAGATTATGGCAAATGGAATTTGCTGTTGAATAAAGATCGCGACGTTCTCCCGGAAGAGGTAAAGAAAAAAGTGAAAGATCTTACAGCGGGACTGAAGACGAATGAAGAAAAAGCAAAAGCCCTTTACGAGTATATGCAATCAAAGACCAGGTACGTAAGTATTCAGCTGGGTATCGGCGGCCTGCAGCCTTTTGATGCAGCTACTGTCGATAAAACTGGTTATGGCGACTGCAAGGCTTTATCGAATTACATGGTCTCGATGTTAAAGGAGGCAGGAATTAAATCGTTTTACACAACGGTAATGGCTGGTGTGGATGCGGCGCCCGTAGACCCAACGTTCCCGAGCCACCAGGCGAATCACGTTATCGTGGCCATTCCCAATGAGAAAGATACTTTGTGGCTTGAGTGTACAAGTCAGCGAATGCCTTTTGGCTACATCGGTCGATTTACCGACAACCGTTATGCTACGATGATAACCGAGAACGGCGGCAAGCTTGTAAAAACAAGGCATTATCCGGGTGAAGGCAACGTGCAGACGACGTTGGCTGATGTGCACCTGGATGCGACAGGCAACGCGAAGGCCAAGGTGAGGACAAATTATACCGGCCTTCAATACGAGAACGGGGGGTTGGACGACGTCCTGAATCTTTCGGCAGAGGAGCAGAAGAAATGGATCCAGAACAATACCGAAATACCAACATTTGTAGTGGATGATTTCAGCATGATAAACAAGAAAGCAAAGATGCCGACGGCAACTGTTGCTATGAGTTTAACACTGAACAAGTATGCCTCGGTGAGTAACAAAAGAATATTCCTCACTCCTAACCTGATGAACAAGTCGACGTTCCTGCCGGAGAAAGTGGAGTCGAGGAAGACACCGTTTGTTTTGAGGCTTGGTTATACAGACATCGATACGATCAGGTATCACATCCCCGAAAGTATTTATCCCGAGTTCCTTCCACCAGACACAAAGTTTACTTCACGTTTCGGTACATACGAGGCGGGCTTCAAGCTCGACCAGGGCTCGCTGATCTATGTTCGCAAGATGACGCGTAAGGATGGACAGTTCCCGGCAGAGTCGTACCAGGAGCTTATTGATTTCTACAAGAGCGTGAACAAAGCAGACAATACTAAGTTGGTGTTTTTGAATAAAACTTAGTGTTTAACGTTACCTGGGCGCGTTCTTCTTCCTTGCGGATAAATTCAAGAGTCTTCCTGTCCATCCAGCGAGGAAAGAAAACATTTAACCATACGGCAAGCTTGCCCTGGAGGGTGAGCAGAAGGTCGCGGCGCCGGCGATTAACGACAGCTGCATAAACGTGCTCGGCTACTTCTTCGGCGCTCATGGTGTGACTTTCGTCGTGTGTCGTTTCGCCGGTGATCTTTCCGGTAGCGGTTAATGCTGTACGGCGGATATTTGAAGCTGTGAAGCCTGGACAAACTGTCAGGACATGAACGCCGTGTTCGATCATTTCGGAGCGAAGCGATTCCAGGAAGCCGGTCATTGCAAACTTCGAAGCCGAATAAGCGCTTCGTGCGGGAGTTGCCCGTTTTCCATTAACTGATGAGATGCCCACGATCGAGCCGCGTGAGCGTATGATGTGTGGCAGGGCGTACTTGGTCGTGTACACGGTGCCGTAGAAGTTTACATCCATTACTTTTTTGAAGACATCGAGTTGAAGGTCTTCGAAGAGCCCGCGCATTGAAATACCGGCATTGTTAATGAGGATGTCGATCCTTCCGAATTCTTTTATGGCTGAGTCGACCACGCGTGCGCAGTCTGATTCGATACTGGCATCGGCAACGACGGGTAACACGGTAACACCGTAGTTCCTGAGCGCATTGGCCGTGTGCTCCAGCTGGTCCTTTTTTCTGCCAGTGATAACAAGCTTCGCTCCTACTTCGCCAAACTTCGCGGCCAGGGCTCTACCGATACCCGATGATCCGCCTGTTATTATTATAACCTTGCCTTCCATAATCTCTGACAAGCAGCTTCCAAAAGTAATCAAAAACAAAAGGTAATTTTGGACATCATGTTCGTGCTTAAGGTCCTTTCAAGGTTGCCCCTTGCTGTTTTGTACGTTATTTCCGATGTCATTTTTGTTATCACCTTTTACATCATCCGGTACCGAAGAAACGTAGTGATGGAAAACCTCCGGAACTCGCTTCCGCTGAAAACAGAGAAAAACCTAAGGCAAATCGAGCGAAAATTCTTTCGCAACCTTTGTGACTACGCTGCCGAAACACTTCACCTTCTTACGATCAGCAAGAAAGAACTGCAAAGGAGAGTAGTGTTCACGAACCCTGATGTCATCAAAGAATTTACAAACAAAAATCACTCCGTTCTTGTGCTCGCAGCCCATCAATTTAACTGGGAGTGGCTGCTCGCAGCGGGATGTTTCAATTTGCCAGCACCGGTAGATTTCGTGTATCAACCACAAAGCAGCAACCTCGCGAACAATTTTTCTCTTGCGATCCGCACCCGTTTCGGTGGACATCCCGTGAAACGCGAAACAGTTGGACGAGAAGCTTTACGCCGGAAAAGCATCATCCGGGCTACGGCTATCGTCGCCGATCAATACCCGGGTCATTTTAATCACAGGAAATACTGGGCAACTTTTCTCGGCCAACAAACAGCATTCTTTCATGGGATATCACAGCTAGCAACGCTTGCCGATGCGGGCGCGTACTTCGCGGCAATTAAAAAGACGTTAAGAGGGCATTATGAAGTAACGCTGATCAAGCTGGCGGCTCCGCCATACACGGAAGAATCGAGCTTGCAAATTATCGATCGGTATATCGAGGAAAGCGAGAAGGTCATCCACGAACAACCGGAGGGTTGGTTGTGGTCGCACAAGCGATGGAAGAAACTGGATTACTAGATTATGCGAGCATCAATTCGATGTCTTCGCGGGTTAACTGCTTAATGATGCTTTCTTCTGTTGTGATAAGGTTTTCCGAGAGCTTCAGTTTGTGCTTTTGTAACTGAAGGATCTTTTCCTCCACCGTGTTTCTCGTAATGAATTTATACGTAAACACCCGCTTGGTCTGGCCGATGCGGTGTGCACGGTCGATCGCCTGCGCTTCGACAGCCGGGTTCCACCAGGGATCGAGAATGAACACGTAGTCTGCCTCTGTAAGGTTAAGGCCAAGACCACCAGCCTTAATTGAAATAAGGAATACTTTCAGGTTAGGATCTTTGTTGAACTTCTCCACCTGGTCCTTGCGGTCGTTGCTCGATCCGTCGAGGTAAGCGAACGGCACTTTTTGCTTGTACAGGAATTCTTTTACGATGTCGAGGTGTTTCACAAACTGGCTGAAGACAAGAAGCTTGTGTCCTTCGGCCATGGCACTTTCGAGCATGTGAGATACGTCTTCGAGTTTACCCGACTCGCCGGTGTACGTCGGGTCGATCATTCGCGGGTGGTTCGACAACTGGCGCAGCTTCGTAAGGCCTTCAAGGATCATGAAACGCGAGTTGTTAATACCCTCCTTGTCGATCTGCTCGAGGATCTTGTTGCGATAGAATGCTTTTGCCTCTTCGTATTTCTCTTCCTGTTCGGCGGTCATGTTCGTGTAATGAACATTTTCCACTTTCTCGGGAAGTTCCGTAGCCACCTGCGACTTTAGCCTTCGGAGGAGGAACGGTTTAATGATGGCGTTGAGTTTCTTGGTCTTTACTTCATCCTGCTTCTTCTCGATGGGCACCTGGTATTCGTTCTTGAAGAAGGTGTGTCCACCAAGCAGTCCCGGGTTGATGAACGTCATCTGCGACCAGAGGTCGAGCGTGGTGTTCTCGAGAGGTGTACCGGTAAGTGTCAAACGATAGCGCGACTTCAACTGCATTACCGCCTTTGCGATATTCGAAGTCGGGTTTTTGATAACCTGCGATTCGTCGAGGATAATGTAGTTGAAGAAATAATCTTTAAGTGAATCGACATCAAGCCTTGTGATACCGTACGATGTCAGTACGAGGTCGTAATTTTTGAAGCGGGCCGTGTCTTTGTTTCGAAGAGTTCCGGTGTACGTAAGGATCTTAAGGTCGGGAGCAAACTTCGTAGCCTCCATCTCCCAGTTGTAGATGAGCGATGTGGGCATGATGAGAAGACTGGTACCAGTTTCGCCTTTCTCTTTTTCGGATTGCAGTAAAGCAAGTGTCTGTACGGTCTTACCAAGACCCATATCGTCGGCGAGGCAACCGCCGAGGTGAAACTCGTTAAGGAACCGCAACCAGTTGTAGCCAGCCTTTTGGTACGGACGAAGCTTGCCTGCGAAACCAGCGGGCAACGGGTAGTCCTTGATGCCATCGAATGACTCCATGCTTCTGAAGCGCTCGCTCATGTGAACCTTCGCGAGGTTTCCATCTTCGAGCTCTTTCAGCAGGTTGAGGTGATATTTCTTGAGAACAGGTTTCTCGTTATCGCCTTGGGTTTCGCTGAGCGCGAACAGGTCGCCGTACTTCTGTAGCCATGCTTCGGGAATGATAGCGATCTCGCCATTCGGCAGTTTGAACTCTACCTTCTTGCGGAGGATGAGCTTGCGAAGCTCTTTGAATGAGATCTCGTATTCACCAAAGCGGATCTTGGCGTGAATGTCGAACCAGTCGATGTTCTCTTTCACCTCCAGGTCGAACACCGCTTTGCCCACGAAGTATTTCTTGTCGCGGTTTTCGGGCTGACTTACTTCGAAGCCGAGGTTGAGGAGGTTTACGCGGTTCTCGTTAAGCCATGAGAATGCATGAGCTTTCTCAACTGCGACGCGGAAGCCTTTCAAAGGCAAACCAAGTTTGATCAGGGTCTGCGCATATTTCTTTTCGCCTTCGGTATTTCGTTTTACTCGATGGAAGGTGTAGTCGTTTTCTTTTTTCTCGATGGTAACGCTGACGGGGCCAAACACTTCTCCGCGGAAGCGATGCTTTCCATACTTGAACGACAGGTCGAAAACGATCTTACCGGCTTCGTCATCTTTACCGCTTTCGGGATCGGCGGGTTGTTCACCGAAGAGGTCAGTTACTTCTTTGGTCTGTCCCTGGTGGAGCTCTGAAAGGGTGAGCAGGGGATGCGGATCGTAGTTACTGCGGTTGATCTCGAAACCCTGTACGTCTACATCGTCGAACGATGCGATGAGGGGAGCGACGAACCTGTTGTAGTAAGTCTCTTCGAGGTTCTTTGGAATAACAACGTGTTTCTTCTGAAGGAATGGCTGCAGCTTCCGGCCATCAACGTGCTTGTCGAAGCCATAGAGCTTTCCGTTGAGGACCATCCATGCGGGTTCTTTGCAGATGAGGTAAGCCGAGGCGTTCGGGATATCTACTTTCTTTCCATCGTAACTGATGGTAGGGTAGTAGTTTGTGTTTTCATCGGTGCGCCGGAAATGGAACTGGATGTTGGCGCGTCGTTCTAGCACTTCCACCTTTTTCCAGGTGGGCTCGCCGTCGTTGCCCATTTCGAAGAGCATTTTGCCCTTCATTTTTTCCAGGATCTCGCCGCGTTTTGACTCGAGATAGCGTTCGATCTCTTCCTGGATGAGTTCGTTGCCTTTTTGCTTGTCGTAAACTTTGGCGAAAAACTCGCCGGGCTTCATCTGCTTTACCGAGAATTTTTTCAGGATGATATCCTGGCTCATTTTATCCATCAGGTCGATGAGCTCGTAGTCGCGGTTGTCGAGACCTTTCGCAAACTCGCGGGCGTTCTTGGCGGAGATGTTTTGATGCTGGTAGGTGAGCTTGCCTTTATCGTCGAGGTGGACGATAAATGACTCAAAAATGTAACCCAGATATTCGTGCTGGTACAGCGAATAGATGACCTGGAATGGCTGGGCTGCTGAAACTTTCATTTTTTCACCGAATCTTTACGCAGGTGTGTGAAAAGCGGGAAAAGTGACCAAAAAGCCTCAGTTTCAGCATAATACACACGACGCAGAACTGCTAATTTAAGCATTCCCGGTAGAATTTATACGGCAATTTGTAAGTGGACCTTACACAGAAATTACCTACAGGTTACAGGTGTTTCACGCTGTACGAGCGGGAGGCCACAGATGCGGGGTAAAAAGAAGTAAGAATAGTAACTAAAACGACGACGAGGGCGGTGACGGCAAAATCGCTAAACAGCATTTTAACCGGGTACGCTGAAACGATGGCGTTTTCCATACCCATGCTGATGATCCCGAACTTATCCTGGAGAAAACAAAAAACACCACCGAAAGTAATTCCGGTGATGGCCCCGGTAAACGCGATGATAGCGCCCTCGGAAATGAAAATCCTTCGTATGAAGTTTGGCTGAGCGCCCATGGCAATCATTACCGACACGTCCTTCTTTTTGTCGATGGCGAGCATCATCAATGAAAAGAAAATGTTTATCGAACCGACGAGGACCACAGCCGACAGCGCCAGCATAGCGACAACCTTTTCGAGATTAAGTAGCCGGTAGAGATCTTTATGTTGTTCTTCGTTTGTGAGAACGTTGAATTCTGCACCGAGTTTTTCTGAGATCCTTCGCTTCACAGCTTTGAGGTCTGACCCTTGTGTTGTTTTGATCTCGATAAACGTTCTCCGGTCTCTGTAATTGAAAAGTTCTTGTGCAAAATCCAGAGGGACGAAGACATAATTCTCGTCGAAGTTCTTTTCTATTGAGAATACGCCGCCCGGACGAATGCTCTTGCGTGCATACAGCCTTGAAGGGTCCAGGCTTCCGCCCGACACGTTCCTTATGTAAAAGATCTGCATGGCATGCATGTCGTCTTTGATATTGATACGCAGGTTTCTTTTAACTCCTTCGCCAATGATCGCAAACGGAATGCTGTCGCGGTGCAGCGCAAGCTCTCCGGAAATCATATTGTCGTCGAGACGCTTCTGATCGATAAAGTTGTCGCTGATGCCACGGAGTATTACCGGCATGTCGATATCGAGGTATCGGACGTAGGCGTAGTCTTCAATTACTTCAGACACGATGTCCACTCCCTCTACCGATTTGATATCGGAAATTACTTTGGGTGTTGCCTCGAAGGTTTTTCGTTTTACTGCTTCGATCCGAAGCTGGGGATCGAACGCACTGTTGACCGACCGTAGCAGGTCGCCCAGACCATTGAACACGGAGAGTACGATGATCAACGCTGCGGTACAAATGGCGAGGACAGCCATCGACAACAGCGAGATATAGTTAATGAATGATTGTTTCCTGTTGGAAAGAAAATACCGCCGCGCAATGAAAAGGGGGATCTTCACTTTTTGGTCTTTTTCTTCGGCTTCTCTGGTTCGGCCGGCGGAATGTTAAGGCTCTTGATCAGTTCATCCATGCGGATCGCGTTTTCTTCAACTTCATCGATGAAGAATGCAAGCTCGGGAACGATGCGGGCCTGGTTGCGGATCTTTTCACCCAATGCACGACGGATCTCTTTTTTGTGGAGGTCCAGCTTGTCGAGAATTGCTTGCTTGTCTTTCGCAAGCATCATACTTATATAAACTTTGGCCACGCCGAGGTCGGGACTGACCTTAACTTCTGCAATGGTGATGAAGGCATTATCCAAAAACCCACGCTTGTCTCGCTGGAAGATCTCGCTGAGCTCTTTCTGCACAAGGCGGGCGAATTTTTGTTGTCGAACAGTACTACTCATATCTGGGAAACGCTAAAGATACGACCGAAGTTTGTTTTTTATTTTATTTGCAGATCAATAGAACAAAGTGCTTCGATTCTTACGCATCAACGACCCATACCGCCTGCTGGCAATCCTGATCTTCATGATCGTGGCCAGCTTGCCGTTGATGATCAATCCGCCACAGGCTACCAGGCAAGACCTTAAGGCGATGGTGATCGGCGAAGCTCTTCGCGACGGGCAGCTGATGTATACCGAAGTTTATGACCCTACTGCGCCACTGTCGGCGGGAGTGTTTGGCGTTGTCGACTGGCTTATGGGCCGCTCGGTTACGGGGCGGCAGATCATTGCACTCATCCTGATCTTCTTCCAGGCGGCTTTCTTCGCCATCCTACTGATCAACAACAAAGCCTACAACGACAACACGTATGTTCCGGGGTTCATCTACGGACTTTTGTGTTTTATTTCGTTCGATTTCCTTTCGGTAACACCAGAGCTCCTGGGTTCGACGGTATTGTTGCTGGCACTGAATAATTTGTTCCGTGAGATCGAATTCCGTGTCGACCGGAACGAGACGATCATAAACGTTGGGTTTTACATCGGGCTCGCCTCGATTTTTGTGTTTACCTACAGCATATTCCTGCTGGCGGCGTTCGTCATCTTATTTGTCTTTACCCGGATCAGCTTTAGGAAATCATTGTTAATGCTTTTCGGCTTCTTCCTGCCACATGCGGTGTTGCTGGTGCTGTATTTTTATAAAGATGGTTTGTCGGGACTCTGGAATAACTTTTACCTAGAAAACATTCTTCACACCGACGTCAATCTTATCTCAGGTAAAAGCTTGCTGATACTTGGGTTGTTGCCGATTACTTACTTCGTGTTTTCGCTGTTCATGATGACGCGCGAAGCGAGATTCACCAAGTATCAATCGCAGTTGTTCCAGGTGATGTTCCTGTGGTTGGTGTTTTGTATCGTACAGATATTTCTCACCCGCCAGTTGTCGCCACACAGTGTGATCATCATGATACCAAGCCTGGCGTATTTCTTTAGTCATTATTTGTTGCTCATTCGTCGCCGCTGGATTGCTGAAAGCATGTTGTGGCTGTTGATCATCGGGGTGATCAGTGTGTCGACCCTGGCGGTGAGAGGGAACATAAGCTCGATAGATTATTCCAGGATGTTTGTGAACGCACCACAAAAAACATTGCCCGTTATCGATAAGAAAGTGATGGTACTCGGTGACGATATTTCTTTGTACTCCACAAATAAACTGGGAGGATATTTCCTCGACTGGAAGCTATCGGAACGAACACTCGGTAACGTGCAATATTATGATCATGTTCTTAAGATCGACGATATGTTCCAATCTTTTCCCCCGGACGTGATCGTCGACCAGCAGGGGATGTTCAATACGTTGTCGAGCCGGATTCCTTCTTTGAACAAGAAGTATAAGAAGCAGGGCGAGAATCTATACCTGAAAAACTAGCAAGCGATTTTTTTGACACGTCTCTCGTGTCTTCCACCCTCGAAAGATGTGCTCAGGAACTTGTCGGCGATCTTCATAGCCAGATCGCTGCTGATGTATCGCGCGGGTAAGCAAAGGATGTTCGCATCGTTGTGCTGACGGGCGAGCGAAGCGAGTTCTTCATTCCATGCGAGCGCTGCACGAATTCCCTGGTGCTTGTTCGCAGTGATGCACACACCATTTCCGCTTCCGCAAACGAGAATGCCCAAGTCAAATTCTTTATTTTCTACTGCCGATGCGACGGGGTGAGCGAAGTCGGGATAGTCTGCCGATTCACCTGAATATGTACCGAAGTCTTTCGACTCGAAGCCGGCGCGTGAAAGCCACTCTCTCAATTTTTCTTTGAGTTCAAATCCTGCGTGGTCGGCTCCAATGGCGATTTTGGGCATCATTGTTATTGTTCGAGGTGCTCCAATGCTTCGAGGCGTTGCTTTCTTCGAAGCTCCATCCCTGAGATCAAGATACTGATTTCATAAAGTAGATACAACGGGATGGCGATAATGGTTTGACTCAAGGGATCCGGAGGAGTGATGATCGCGGCAAGTACAAGGATGATGATGATCGCGTGCTTGCGATATGTGCGAAGGAACTTCGGTGTTACCAGTCCGATGCGAGTCAAAAAGAAGATCACAACGGGCAACTGGAACAACACGCCGCTACCGAAGACAAGCGCAATGATAGTTTGCACATAAGATGTGATGTCGAATTCGTTAACGATCACATCACTTATCGAATAGGTTGCAAAGAACCACATCGACATCGGGCAAAGAACAAAATATCCGAAACTGATGCCAAGCAAGAACAGGAATGTGACGGCGAACACAGCGCCCCGTGAACTCTTCTTTTCTGTTTGATAAAGACCTGGTTTAATAAAACGCCAGATCTCCCAGAAAACGTACGGGAACGCGACGATGAGCCCAATCACGAACGCAGCAGCGAACTGCATGCTGAACTGACCGGTAACATAGCGGCTTTGTATCTTGAAAGGAATGTGTTCAACACACAGCGCAGGCTTATCGAGATAGTCTGCGAGGCGACAGAACGCACGGAATGTCGGGAAGTTTGCGTTAGCTGGAGCGAAGACGATATTATCGAATATCCACGGTGCAAAAGCGAAAGCGAGTATCATGAAGATCATGATGGCCGCTACGGATCTTACAATATGCCACCGAAGTTCTTCGAGGTGATCGAGGAAAGACATTTCCTTCTCATCGCTATTCATCTGGTCCAACGCCACAACAAAAAATTATTTACTGTACAAAGGAAACTTTTTCATGAACGTATTCACCTTACGTTTCATTCCTTTAAGGTGCTTTTCATCTTCGGGCTTCTTCAGGGTCTCATCGATAAGGTCTACAATCTTCACCACATCTTTCTCTTTCAATCCACGTGATGTAACTGCCGGGGTACCGATACGCATACCGGATGTAACCATTGGCGACTGTGTATCGAAGGGCACCATGTTCTTGTTAATGGTGATGTCTGCTTTAATGAGAGCTTCTTCAGCTCCTTTACCTGTGAGGTTCTTCGAGCGAAGGTCGATAAGCATCAGGTGATTGTCGGTACCATTAGAGATGATCCGGTAGCCGCGCTTAATAAACTCTTCGGCCATTGCCTTTGCATTACGCGCAACCTGCACGATGTAATCCATGTATTCGTCACTCAACGCTTCGCCAAACGCTACTGCCTTTGCGGCGATAACGTGCTCGAGCGGACCACCCTGTGTTCCGGGGAACACACCCGAATCGAGTATCGACGAGATCTTCCTGATCTCTCCTTTCGGAGTTTTCAAACCCCATGGGTTATCGAAATTCTGACCAATCATGATCACACCACCGCGGGGACCGCGAAGTGTTTTATGAGTTGTAGTAGTAACGATGTGGCAATGTTCGAGCGGGTCTTTCAACAGTCCACGGGCGATAAGACCTGCGGGGTGAGATACATCGGCAAGCAACAATGCACCGACGGCATCGGCTGCAGCGCGGAGTTTTTTGTAATCCCAATCGCGGCTGTAAGCAGATGCACCGCAGATGATCATCTTTGGCTTTTCGCGTTCAGCGATCGACAAAACCTTGTCGAAATCGATAAGGCCTGTTTCTTGTTCAACGCCGTAGAACACGGGCTGATAAAGTTTACCCGAGAAATTCACGGGCGAGCCGTGAGTAAGGTGGCCACCGTGAGAAAGATCGAAGCCGAGGATCTTGTCGCCGGCTTTGAGACATGCGAGCATAACGGCTGCATTTGCCTGCGCGCCTGAATGGGGCTGAACGTTCGCCCAGCTTGCTCCGAAGAGTTCTTTTAACCTGTCGATAGCCAGTTGTTCGATCTCATCAACTACTTCGCAACCGCCATAATATCTTTTACCGGGAAGGCCTTCCGCATATTTGTTTGTGAGAACGGTGCCCTGTGCCTGCATAACCTGACGCGACACGAAGTTCTCCGAAGCGATCAATTCTATTCCGCTTTCCTGACGGTCTTGCTCTTTCTGGATTAGGTCGAAAACGACTTTGTCTTTCTTCATTTGGCTCGTTTTATCCTTGGTGGTTGGAAAACGGGCCAAAAATAAGAATTAATGCGGCAAATCTACGGTCACAATACCCGATCTTCTCTTGATATCCAGTGAGTGGAAAAGAAGGTCTCCAGCCTTCTCTGTTTCGGCCTGTCGGGCGATGCCAGATTGTCCTGTTATCTGCGTCAGAGCCTTGTTTAACAAGCTCTCGCGTGGGTCGCCCAACGGGTAGAGATAAAAGCTGTTGTCCTGGTCCTGGATCTGTGGTGTAAAACCGTTGCTGTAGTCCGACTGGTTCTGGTTGTTGAACAGCTTGGCAACGATTGGTTGCATACCCCATTTGTTGTCGGGATCCTCTTCGTCGTAGATCGAGATCGACGCCACATTCTTTCCATACGTAGTGCCTCCAACGAGGTAGACATCCATGAATGGTTTCAGACCATTGATGATAAGCTCACTTGCCGATGCTGTGCGCGAACCGGTCAGGATATACACCCTTCCATCGCGAAGCTGGCTCCCGATGTTTTGAGTTTTGGAAAGGAACGGAACAGTGAGGTAGCCCTCGCCAAGGTTCGGACTGGCTTTGATCTCATTTGTAACTCCTTCGTTGTATTCATGCCGCACAAACGTGGTTGTCGACGTTATGTTTTTCCCGATCAGGCTGGCAAGATTCTGTGCAGCTGTTTCGGCCCCACCGCTATTGAAACGAAGGTCGATCACCAGATCCGTGATGCCTTGCGATTGGAACGAAGCAAAGATGTTGTCCATTTGCTGGGTGTATTCTTTGCTGGTACCGGAAGCTCCTTCGGAGAACAGGTTGTAAACGTAGTAACCAATTTTTCTGTCGCCGTAAGTTAATACGGTGTTCATGTAGTTGGGATTTTCTGCGTATTCAACGGGAACGATGTTGATAGTCTGTTCAGTGCCAAGAGTTTTCGACTCGATGTCGACGGGTCTGAATGTGAGGCTGTGATTGGAAGTCAGCTTGCCGGCGAGATCCTTGTAATTGTCGGTAGTTATTTGTGTGCTGTTGATCTTGCTGATGATGTCTCCGCGTTTCAAACCGGCGGATGACGCGGGTGAGTTTGGTTTTACATAAAGTATCTGGGCGATCACATTGTTGTTGTCTTGCGACTCGCGATACAATGCGAATTCGAAGCCTGCCTCTTTCGAAACGCCGCGCAGACTATTCAGCAGGTCGGTAAAGTTTTCCTGTATCCAGGAGAAACGATCGTCGGTCGAAAGAAGTGATTTGAAAAACTCGTCAGGCGCTAAAGTTTTGTCTGGACTGGCGGGTAATTGTGAACTCCAGTAATACCAGAACTGCATGTTCTCATAGATCCACGAATCGACATGGTCGTTGGGACTTGCAGGCGCGGGATCATTTTTGTCGCAGGCCTGAAATAAAAATAGTATTAAAAAAAGGGGAAGGAACAGCTTGCTGGTTGTGGCTCGAAGTTTCATGGCATGTTAACGAACAAAAGACAGTCCATAGTTCGCGAGGGAAAAACAATACGTAGACGATTCTGTATGCTACGTCGATTTCTTTTCGGTTAGCCAGGCCACTTTTTGTTCGGAGTTGTGGGGTTGACCAATGATGTCGCGGTAAAGGTCGGGCCGGCGAGCTTTGATGTATCGGTTCCCGCCTGCTTTAATAAGATTTTCCCTATCGCACGTGGCTATGGTGATGTCGTCGCCGAGGGTACGGCATTCCGAGATGACGTTGCCGAATGGATCGATGATCATGGAACAACCGTTCTTCAGTTGGTCGTCGTCCATGCCGATTGGATTGGAGAACACGACATACATTCCGTTGTCGTATGCTCTTGCGGGGAGCCACTTCATGAGCCACTCGCGTCCTTTGAGTCCATCGAACTCTTTGCGAAGGGCGTCCGGATCTTTTTCACGGTCGTACCACAACTGCGGATCTACGAATCCGGCGCCTGGTCGTGGCGAAGGTGTACACATGGTAACGTGTGGTGTGAAGAGGATCTCGGCGCCGAGTAATCTTGTGGCCCTCACGTTTTCGATAACGTTGTTGTCGTAGCAGATGAGTATTCCGCATTTCCATCCATTTATCTCGAACACGCAGTATTCCTTACCGGGAAGGAGATGTGGGTTGATGAAAGGGTGGAGCTTTCTGAATTTTGCAATGAGTCCGTTCTTGTCGACGCAGACGTACGCTTTATAGAGATCGTTGTTGGGTTCTTTCTCGAAGAGACCAGCGAGGATGGTGATGTTATTTTTTGCAGCGATCCTGGTTAGCTGTTGAACGCTTTCGCCGCCCGGTACAAGCTCGGCAAGTTCAATCATTTGCTCACGCGACAGGTGCCTTGCAAAAGTATATCCCGTTATCGAGCATTCATGAAAGGCAACAACGTCAGCGCCCTGCTCTGCAGCTTTCTTCGACAGGCGATCAATCACCGATAAGTTATAAGCCTTATCGCCACTTTTATTTTCAAACTGCGCCGTTGCTATTCGCATCTCCGTCCCTTCTGCTGTTCGACATTCAGTTGTTCGTCTGTTCTGCGGTTCCCATCACCAGCTATCACTCGATCCTCCTCCTCCCGAAAATCCACCGCCTCCCCACGATCCGGAGCTTCCTCCGTATCCTCCTCCACCTCCACCGCCGCCGAATCCACCCATAGGGAGTATCCAACCGCCGCGCGACATGTACCCGCCTCTTCCGCCGCCACCGCGTCGCGAGAAGATGATGATAAAGACAAGTATCAATAATAACGACACCCACGATACCGGCTTCTTGGTCCTTCGTTTGATCGGCTCGTCGTTCGTGTACTCTCCTTTGATCGATTGAATGATCGCGACAACAGCCGCTTTCACACCACCGGCGTAATCGCCCTGACGAAAGAACGGCGCTACCTGGTTCCTGTTAATCCGGCTCGACTGTGCATCGGTGAGAACGCCTTCGAGTCCACGACCGGGTTCGATACGCATCATCCGATCCTGTATAGAGATAAGGAACAGCACACCGTTGTCTTTCTTCGCCTGCCCGAGCTTCCACTCACTGAACACACGATTCGAATATGAATCGATGTCGTCACCTTCGAGTGAGTTGACGATCAACACCCCGATCTGGTTTGAAGTCGAATCGCGTTCTGCTTTCAAAATATATTCGAGCATCGTAATGTCGTTCGGAGTTAACACTCCGGCCTCGTCGTGAACCCAGTAACCGCCTTGCGATGGAACTGCTTTCTGTGCGAAAACAGTTGTCGACAGAACGAGGGAAAGAAATATAAAGAGGGATGTAATTAATTTCACTTATTCAATTCTTAAGTCGTCGCCCAATTCATTGATGTCGTCTTCTGCGCGCAGGAAACCCTTCTCCAGCAGGATCTCGCCGCTCCGTTTTATCGCGCCTTCAAGTCCTTCTACCAGTTGATTTCGGCGAATGCCGTCGATGATGATACGGACAAGTGCGTCCCATTCGCGCTGTTCGACAACTTTGCTGATGCCCTTATCGGCCATCACCATCACTTCTCTTTCAAAGAAAGAAACGAAGATGAGGATGCCGGTGCGTTCTCTTGTCGCAAAGACTTCCTGTTCCAGGAAAGCCCTTTCTGCTCTTACCCTTGTGGAGGAGTCGAGTTGCTGTTGTGTGACCAGCAGTCGTTTCAAAGGGATGAAGAAATTTGTTGCGAAGGCGCCGAGAATACCGGAAACGAGAAATACGATAAGTATGATCAGCGGATCGTAGATCGCGAATTGCGGCGCGTAGCGGTCGAGGAAAATGATCGTAAGGAATGTGCTGATCGATGCGATCATCGCTCCGCGATAGTTGGCGATAGTGTATCGTCCGCTCGACTCAACGAAGACGGGAACGATCTCGCCGGATATTTTGCTTTCAGCATCGAAAACCGCGGCTTTAATGCGCTCGAGGTCCGCCTTGCTGAAACGACTTTGAAGAGACATTTTTTTGATAGTTCGTGCAACGTTACGGGGGTTCCCACGCTTGCGTGCGGGAATGGGGTCAAATGTATCTAAAATGACGGATTCTAGATCACTTTAGTCTTCCACCGCCCCGATTTCAAATAGAAAAAGGCCATAGAGAACATGCTGATCCAATAAACCCACTCGCTGCCCCACCCCCAGGTGATGGGAAGGTTCATCACCTCGAGCACAACCCAAACGTAAATACTGTAGATAACGATCGTCACCGATTCGATAGTAAGGTTAACAACGGTATTTCCTGTGCCGGTAACACCATTGAGCCAAACCGTGGCAAATGACATCATTAAAATTGCCACGGAAACCACGCGAAGGCTTGGTATTGCGTAATCTATGTAATCCTGACCCTGCCCGTAAAGCGAGACGAACAATTCTGGCCAGATGTTCAAAGGGATGAACATTGCCAATGCAAACAAGAAGCTTATCGTGCTGACTTTTACGATAAGCGGAAGCACTTCGGCGTGTCGTTTCTGGCCAATGATGTTGCTCACCATGGCACTTGTGGTGGATGCGAACGCCCATGAGAAAGTCCCAAACAATCCAAAGATCACACGCATGCCATTCGAGACGGCGAGAGCCATTTCGCCGTGGTGTTCAATTAGAATGTAGAAGAACTCCCAACTGATGATACTGATCGCATACTGGACGATCAATGGCGATGATTGAACCAGGATCAACTTCACCGTAGGGAAATCGATGCTCTTCTGTTCGAACATTGCAAACTGTTGGTGTATCTTCTTGAAGTGTATGACGATCCAGATGACGATCAGGCCTGTTGCCTCGGCGACGATCGAAGCATATGCGGCGCCATTGAAGCCGAGTTCTGGCATGCCGAACTTACCGTAGATAAGACCGTAGTCCATGAACACGTTCATGCTTGCCTCGGCGAATGTTCCCCAGATGAGGATCTTTGTTTGGTTCGTGCCGACGAGCAATGCATTGCGCATTACGTAGAGATAGAGAATAGGTAGTCCCCAGATACGGATGTATAGAAAGCTGACGACCTGGTCGGCGATGAAAGGATCGTGCAGGGTGGCACGGAGAATAACGGGGCCAAGCGTATACGTGGTGATGATCCCGATGGCAGAGATAGCAAGTGCAACCCAGACGCCATTGAAGAAAAGCTTGCCGATCTCTTTATGGAGATTCTGGCCCGCGCGACGGGCGATGAGCGCCTGCAGCCCGTTGTTTAGCCCGTTGCCGATAACTGCGAAGATGAGATAGTAAACGCCAGTGATGCCAGCGCTTGCGAGAGCACGCTGACCGAGTCCGCCGAGGAAAATGTTGTTGACGATGAAGTTGATCTGCGGGACAAACAACGCCATCGAGATGGGAAGTGCCATCTTGAGTACCTGGCTGGTTGTTACCTGTAGCCGAAGATCTTGAGGGGTAGACATTTAGAGTAAAACGAACCTGCAAACTACTAAATTAGAGGATCACCCTCCTGATGATTAAGCAAAGACTTGTTTATCGTAAAGCACAGTTAACGCCTCATTTCTTTACATGCTACCATTACAACGAGCCCGAGGTCAGGGTTTACGCCGAAAAATTTGAAGGAGTGAATTTGGTCTTACTGAGCGAAAGAAGAAGCGTATTTTAGTGCAGCAATCAAACCGAGCCAAACGCAAAAAATAATATGCAAACCATCCTCGGAGCTAACGGCGTCATCGCCACAGAACTTTCCAGGCACCTGCCGTCGTACAACGCAACCATCCGCCAGGTGTGCCGACACCCCAAAAAAGTGAATGAGTCGGACCAGCTTGTTATAGCCGATCTTCTCGACTACGACCAGACACAGAAGGCCGTCGCTGGCAGTGAGATCGTCTACCTTCTTGCGGGTCTCAAGTACGACATCAAAGTGTGGAAGGAACAGTGGCCGAAGCTCATGAAGAATGTGATCGATGCCTGTAAACAGCATGGCTCGAAGCTGGTGTTCTTCGATAACGTGTACTGCTATGGACACGTGAAAGGCACCATGACTGAAGACACGCCATTCAATCCCACCAGTAAGAAGGGGGAGGTGCGGGCTAAAGTGGCAACGATGCTTCTCGATGAGATAAAGGCGGGTAATCTCCAGGGGATGATCATTCGTGCGGCAGATTTCTATGGACCGGGTGCTCAATTGAGCCTGACGTATTCAACGGTAACATCGAGACTTAAAGCTCATAAGGGTCCGCAATGGATCGGGAATCCGAAATCGATCCACACTTTTACATACACTCCCGATGCCGGGAAAAGCGTGGCAATGCTTGGGAACACTGCGTCCGCATACAATCAGACCTGGCATGCATTGACGAGTAAAGACCAAATGACAGGTGAGAAATATGTGAAGATCGCTTGCGACCTACATGGGGTTCCGTACAAGCTTCAGGCAATGCCGAAGTTCGGAGTGAGCATCGTTGGGCTTTTCGTGCCGGTGCTTCATGAGTTTGTAGAAATGATGTACCAGTTCGAGAACGATTATATTTTCGATAGCAGTAAATTTGAGAAGGCGTTCAATGCTACCGCCACAACGTACGAGGAGGGCATTGCGGCCACACTAAAATTTTGAAAGTATGAAGCGAATATTGCCGCTCGTGTTGTTGTTTATCGTTGCGATGTCTTGTAAAACAGAAGAGACGAAAAAGCGGCCGAATATTATCATTATCATGACCGACGATCATGCGAAGAATGCCATCAGCGCATTCGGCAGCAAGATGATCAACACTCCAAATATCGATCGGATCGCAAAGGAAGGCATCAAGTTCAATAATGCATTTGTTACGAACGCACTGTGCGGGCCATCGCGGGCAGTGATCCTTACGGGCAAGTACAGTCACATCAACGGATTCAAGGATAATCAAAGCGTGTTTGACAACCGCCAGATGACGTTTATCAAGCTTTTGAAGAAGGCTGGATATTATACTGCAGTGGTTGGCAAGTGGCATTTGGTAACGGAGCCTACGGGTTTCGATTACTGGAATATTTTGAATGACCAGGGCACGTACTACAATCCCGACTTCATTGAAATGGGAGATACGATCAGGAAGGAAGGTTATACAACCGACCTGGTTACTGACGAAGCCCTGAAGGTGCTCGACAAGCAAACAGCGGATAAGCCGTTTGTGATGATGCTGCATCAGAAGGCGCCACATCGTAACTGGATGCCCAACTTTAAGCACTTTGGAATGTTTGATGGCGACACGATCCCCCTTCCGGCTAATTTCTTCGATGATTATAGCACGAGGTCGGCCGCTGCCCGCGAACAGGACATGGAGATCGTGAACATGTTCCGGTCGTCGGATATGAAACTCATTCTTCCGAAAGGTGCAAAGGATCCCGGAAGTGGAGGAGGAAACGGGGTCGATGGCGCGAAGATCTGGGCGTCGGACTACGAACGATTCAACGATGAGCAGCGGGCATTGTGGGATGCCTACTACAAACCGATCTCCGATGCTTTCTATAAACAGAATTTGAAAGGCGACGACCTGAAGAAATGGATGTATGAGCGATACATGAAGGATTACCTGGCATGTGTTGCTTCAGTCGATGAAAACATCGGCAGGGTTCTCGAGTACCTCGAGCAGAAAAAGATGCTCGACAACACCTTTATCATCTACACATCAGATCAGGGATTTTTCCTGGGAGAACACGGCTGGTACGACAAGCGATTTATGTACGAAGAGTCCCTGGGAACGCCTCTCGTGATGCGTTATCCACAGCGAATGGTTGGCGGACTCGTGAGCGAGCAACTGGTACTGAATCTTGATATTGCTCCGACCGTTCTTGAAGCGGCGGGTGTTGCCGTGCCTCCTGATATGCAGGGAAGGTCACTGCTTCCGTTAATGAGTACGACTCCGCAAAAAGATTGGAGAACGGGAGTTTACTATCACTATTATGAATTTCCATACGGATGGCATAACGTGAAGAAGCATTATGGGATAAGAACAGATCGCTACAAGCTGATACACTTTTATAATAATATCGATGCGTGGGAATTGTATGACCTTGAGACCGATCCGAATGAGATGAATAACATCTATGATAGGCCGGAAAACAAACAGCTTGTCGATTCCCTGAAAAAGGAACTCGACAAGCTGCGAGTGGAGTTTAAGGATACGGTTAACCCTTAACTACTTCGATGTTGAAGAGCAACTTCACATCGTCGCCTACCACAATCTTTCCTGCTTCGGTTACAGCACTCCAGCTAAGATTATAGTCTTTGCGGTTGATGGCGCCTTTCACTTCGAAGCCGGCGCGTGTGTTTCCCCAGGGATCTGCTACGATGCCGTTAAATTCAACTGAGAGCTCAACGGGCTTCGTAATGTCACGGATCGTAAGATCACCGGTGAGTTTGTATTCTTCACCGGAAACTTTCTTCAGTTTTCCGTTCTTGAAGTCGATGGTCGGATATTGATCAGCAGCGAAGAAGTCGGGTGACTTCAGGTGGCCATCGCGGTCCGCGACGTTTGTATCGATGCTGTTCGATTCAATGCTGAAATTAACTTTTGCTCCGTCGAAATCTTCAGACTCAGTTTCAACCGCTCCACTGAATTTCCTGAAGAAACCAGTCACTGTGGCGATCACGAGGTGTTTTACTTTAAACTGCACTTCACTGTGTGATGCGTCCACACCCCATTTTGTTTTTACTGCTGCTTCCTGCGTGTTCATTATTTCTGTTGTTTGTTTGTGATACAAAGATGCACCAACACCATACCCGTTTCCATTGAACTGGGTTAAGAAGGGATGCGGGCGTCTTAATCTAGATTAAGAAACTACTTCGCCATGAGGCGACGACGGATCTTACTGAGGAATTCGGGCGTGACACCGAGATAAGAAGCGATATATTTCTGGGGAACAAATTGCTCGAGGGTCGGATATTTTTCTCTGAAGGCTTCGTAGCGTTCTTCGGCAGTGTAAGAGATCGCTTGCATAATGCGACCGCCGTGTGTTATGAGTGAATTCTGAAATATTATCCTGAAGTATTTCTCAAGCTTAGGAACTCGCTCGAGGAGTTCTTCGAAGCCTTTTTTTGTGATGAGAAACACCTCAGTGTCGGCGATAGCCCTGGTGCTGTAGCATGAGGGCGTGTGTTTTTCGAAGCTGCCGAGATCGCCGGTCCACCAGTTGGCTGTTGCGAATTGCAGGACGTGTTCCACACCGTCGGCACTTGTATAATACGTCATAAGGCAGCCCATCGTCACGAAGATGAAATGCTGCGATGGCTCATTGCTCTTTGCGATCAATTCATTTGCTTTAATTGATCTCGATTCGAGTAATGAAAGCAGTACCGCTGCTTCGGCGTCTGTCAGCTTTACATGCTTGTCGATTGCGGAAAGGATACTTTTGAAGTCAGCCACGGCTCTTAATCCGGTAAGTATTTTTGCACAGCGCCAAACACCCACGTGCCTGCTATTGCAGCAAGCAACGTAGCAAGAACAACCGAATAACCCGAACCTATCTGTGCATACAACGGTCCCGGGCAGGCGCCTGTAAGGGCCCAACCAAAACCAAATATCAATCCGCCGATAATTACACCGTGGTGATATTCTTTCTTCGGCATGTCGATCGTTTCACCGGAAAATGTTTTGATGCTGAAGCGGCGGATCAGGAACAAGCTTAGTGCACCCGCGGGAATTGCCGTCATGAAGATCCCATACATGTGAAAGCTTTCGAAGTGAAACATCTCCTGGATACGATACCACGAAATTGCTTCACCTTTCGTCAACGCGAGACCGAATACAACCCCAACGAGAAGATATTTGAGGTTTTTCATAACGCAAGCACGTAAGGTAACACGAGGTATGTGAACAATATCCCGCCAAGAAAGAAAGACATCGTTGCTATTAAGGACGGCCACTGTAATGCCGACAGCCCAGTTATTCCGTGCCCTGATGTACAGCCACGTGCATAGCGCGTTCCGAAGCCTACCATGAATCCTCCGACGAGCATCATAATGATACCGCGCACCGTGCCGAGCTCACTCCAATTGAAATACTCTCGTGGCATAAGCTCCGTCGTTCCATCCGACAGCACTACACCTCCCAACACTCCGCCAAGCAACACACCTCCAACGAAGAACAGGTTCCACGCTTCCTTCTTCCAATCGTAAGTGAAGAGAGGTATGGATGCAGGAACACACGCGGCACAAATATGTCGCAGTGTCGATGAGATGCCGAGTCGCTTGTTTCCCATCAACAACAGGAGCGGTACGGTGAAGCCGATGATCGGGCCTGCCACATACCATGGCCAGGGTTTGTACAGAAAGTCCATAGGATTAATAATTAGACGATCAAATCTAAGAATGTTTTCCCTAAGCCGGTTGGCTTACTTTGCGAAGGACCAGTACAGGATCAGGTCGTAACTCGTGAAATTGGTTTTTGCATTATGATTTTGCGGGAACGTTACCTCCTGGTAACGACCTTCGAGAGATAGGTTCTTCCAACTGGCTCCAACGCCACCAGCGTACCCGAAAGCGATTGCATTGTATTCTGCGAAATCGCGTTGAGGTGTTGATGCAGACATCCGGATGGCCTTCGATTTCATAACATAGGCTCCCGAAAAACCTAGTTTGACATAAGGATTAACAGTTTTGCCGTTGGTGAAATAGTATTTCACCGACGCACCAAGGTGCACCGTGGTGAAACTCAAAGCATAGGTCGTGCCGGCCGAAAGAACGCGCCGGCTTTCGCCTGTCTGTTGAAAGACCAATTGGATTCCGGGCGTAAAACGATTTGATTCCCGTCGCGAAACAAGATCGACCCCTATGCCTGCCAGCAATCCGTTTGTCGAACTATAAGTACCATTCGATGCGCTCGACGGCGATAAAGTATTGATCTCGTTACCATCGTATTTGGCATGGCCGAATGCGATGCCAGCCATAACGAACGGCACCACTTTGGGGCCCTGTTTTTTATCATTCACCTCTACAGTGCCGCCCATACATTCGTTGTATTTATTGACATAACGAGTTAGTGACTTCGCTTCATACGCTGTTGGAGGATTCGACTTTACGGTGCAGTCACTTGTGAGGCCCTGCAGAACTCCCTGGTAAAAATTCATTTCGGTCAACCGGCCAGTGTTCGACATGTATCTGACGTACGGCAATTCCTCGATCTTGCCACCATCTTTCTGGACAAAGAAATGTCGCTTCGCATTTTCATCGAGGTAGTTGTAAAGCGTGATCTTCCCGCGTGCAATCAGCTCGAGTAAAACAGTGTCGGTCACTATTCTACGTTGTGCGTCATGCTCGATCCGGTTCATGTCAATGGGTTTCTTATCGATCTCGACAACCCGCGCGTGGTACATTGCATTATATGGTTGCAAATACATTGTCGTGATGTTTCCGAGTTGATAGGTTTCCGTAGATCCGGTCGCTGAACTCGAAAAGCTGACGGAATTTCCCGACCATTTATTGTTTCGATCGAGGATGAAACCCTTTAATGTATCACCTTTCGTAGTCACGATGTAGCCGGGAACCATTGACTGGCCCAGTGTGAAATTGACGATGAAGAAAAGTGGGATAGCGAAAAACAACTTTTTCATAGAGGGTATGGGTAGGTGTGGTAATATATAATATATTACCATCTACCTTCTAAGCCCCGTCAATGAAAATATTCAGTCTCTGCTTTTTCTGTATAGCAATTGTATGTTCAGCTAATGCTCAAAATACTGTTTCACCCGATGCACCCGTCACGTCGAACGCGACAGTCACAATTAAAGGCGTAAAGGTTCCCTACAAGGTAACTGCGGGCACGCAGCCCGTGTATAATGCCGAAGGCAAGCCCGCAGCATCGTTGTTCTATACGTACTACGAACGCACCGACATTACTGACAAGAATAAGCGTCCATTCGTTATGTCGTTCAATGGCGGGCCCGGGTCTGCTTCGGTGTGGATGCATGTGGCGTACACCGGCCCGAAGATCCTGGAGATCGACAAAGAAGGCTACCCGATTCAACCTTACGGAGTAAAAGATAATCCGTATTCGATCCTGGATGTTGCAGACATCGTGTTTATCGATCCTGTGAACACAGGCTTTTCAAGACTTATCGACCCGAAAGCAGCAGAGCGCAAGGATTTCTTTGGCGTGAATGCAGACATAAAGTACCTGGCCGATTGGCTCGATGTCTTTGTGTCGCGTGTTGGCCGCTGGACATCACCAAAGTACCTGATAGGAGAGAGCTACGGAACAACACGTGTGTCGGGACTGGCACTTGCGCTTCAGAACCAACATTGGATGTACCTCAACGGGGTGATCCTTGTGTCTCCGACCGAACTCGGTATTCGTCGCGATGGGCCGGTGAACGATGCACTTACATTGCCATACTTTGCCGCAGCTGCATGGTATCAGAAAGCGCTTCCCGCCGATCTCCAGCAAAAAGATCTCAACGATGTGCTTCCGGAAGTTGAAGCCTTCACAGTTGATGAGCTTATTCCCGCCTTGTCGAAGGGAGGATTTATTGACGAGCAGAAACGCAAGCAGGTTGCCGCGAAGGTCGCACGATATTCGGGCTTGTCGGAACAGGCAGTGCTCTCGCACAATCTCGCGGTGCCAACAAATTATTTCTGGAAAGAGCTCCTTCGTTCAAAAGGTCAGACCATCGGGCGACTCGATTCGAGATATCTTGGTATCGACAGGAAAACTGCCGGCGATGCCCCAGACTATAATGCAGAGTTAACATCGTGGTTGCATTCGTTCACACCAGCCATCAATTATTATCTACGTGATGTGCTGAAGTATAAAACAGATCTTCAATACAACATGTTTGGTCCTGTTCACCCGTGGGACAACACAAATGACAACACGGGAGAGAATCTGCGTTTAGCGATGGCAGAGAATCCTTACCTGCACGTGATGGTTCAGTCGGGATATTTCGATGGAGCTACAACATACTTTGAAGCTAAATACACGATGTGGCAGATCGATCCGAGCGGGAAAATGAAGGACAGGTTATCGTTCCAGGGATATCGGAGCGGTCACATGATGTATCTCAGGGCGGAGGATTTGGTCACCTCTAACGAACACATCCGCGAGTTTATCAGGAAGTCGACACCAGCCCCGGGACAACCGGCCAAGTATTGACTTCTAGTGGAGGAACAGATAGCCCAGCGTAACTTCTCCGGCAGTGAAACCAATATTGCCGCCTACATCCGTCGATGTATTGTTACGTTTAAATCGTGCTTCGACATTAAACTTTTCCTTGACCAGGATTCCAATGCCGGCTCCGAGGCTGAGCCCCCACTTTTTGAATTCGCCCATTGTTGTGGTGTATATTTGTCCTCCTGATTCTGTATATCTTGTCCGGGAAGTCTTACCATCAAGAACCAATGCCCCGTTCACTTCGCCTTTCACGTAGAAGTTCACTTTGTTCCATTTAGTGAGGAAGTGCTTGTATGTTCCGCCCACGCTAACTACTGAGACTGATATCTTGTAGTTTTCGGTCATTCTAAAATACTTTTGTTCCCTGGTTGAGTTTGGAAAATTCTGATAAAAGAGCTGGAAGCCAAATTGTGATGGACTTGTCAGGCGCGTTGGTCTAAATTCAAAATTAAATCCAACAGTCGGCGCGATGATTGTGCTATAAACTCCGGTCGCCTTATCGTCTGCTACGACGGCTCCGGTAGCTGTACCGTTTAAGCTTCCGCTAGCAAATCCCGAACCCGCATACACCCCAGCAATAAATTTGCGTTTCGGAGGCGCTGTATACAGGGACTTCTCACCAAAGCAAGAGTTATATTTTTCAACGAATTCCCTTAGTTCTTTCTCGGAGTTGTTGGTCGGCAGCGGACTTGCTGAACTGCAATCACTGACAAGATTCCGCAACGATGTAACCTCCTCAACTTCGCCACCTCGTTTTTGTATATAAAGATGTTGTTTCTTTTTCTCACCTATGAATCTCAGAAGATTCAGCTCACCTATAATCAGGTATTGGAGCAACACTTTATTCTTGTTGCCCGGAATTTCGCGCGAGACGTAGTAGCGGTCGGATTTCTTAAGGTAAAAAGAGCTCAGATCGGAGACCAGGTAACGTTTTGCACTACTACCCATATAGAAACCCGTAAATTGAATTTCCCTGACGGGCCATTTGTCTTTCCAATCAACAATGTATCCGTCGAGCGTATCGCCGTTGGCAAGAATAACGGAAGTCGCAAACCTGTCGGATTGTGAATATGCAGTCGCGGAGATGAGCAACATGACAATGACATGCATGAACAGGGTTTTCATAAAGCGAGAAAGGAAATTACGACAATTTACCTTTCAGATATTCAGCCGTATACCCCTTACCTTTTTTCACCATCGCCTCCGGTGTTCCTTCAAACACCAGCTCTCCTCCTTTTTTCTCGCCGCCTTCGGGGCCAAGATCAATGATCCAGTCGGCGCATTTGATCACCTCCAGGTTGTGTTCGATGATGATCACGCTATGCCCTTCTTCGACGAGGGCATTGATCGCCTTCAGCAATCTTGAGATATCGTGAAAATGCAGTCCGGTTGTTGGCTCGTCGAATATGAAAAGAATGTGCTCGCTGTCGTCTGGTGCGTTCTTGCCGAGGAACGAAGCAAGCTTCACCCTCTGTGCTTCGCCACCACTCAACGAATTCGATGACTGTCCGAGTTTCACGTAGCCAAGACCCACATCATTCAAAGGAAGTATCCGATCGTAGATCGGTTTCTTGTCTTTGAAGAATTCAAGCGATTCTTCGACAGTCATATCGAGCACATCGGCTATGGTCTTGCCTTTGTATTCTACTTCGAGGATCTCGTGCTTGAATCGCTTGCCCTGGCAGACCTCGCATTTCAGATAGATGTCTGCCATGAACTGCATTTCAACTTTGATCTCGCCTTCGCCCTCGCAATTATCGCAACGACCGCCTTCTACGTTGAAAGAAAAGTGCGAAGGCTTGTAAGCTCTTTGTACTGAGATCGGCTGATCGGAGTAGAGCTGGCGGATGACATCGTATGCTTTCACGTAAGAGATCGGGTTTGACCGCGACGATTTACCGATAGGGTTTTGGTCTACGAATTCAACCTGCGATATTCTTGCAAAGTCGCCATCCATTCGATCGTAACGCCCTGGCGATTCGGCAACGGAGCCGCTCAATCTTCCCACGGCGGGGTAGAGTATTTTTTTGATCAGTGTAGACTTGCCCGATCCGCTCACCCCCGTAATAACTGTAAGCACGCCCAACGGGAATTTCACCGTAAGGTTTTTCAGATTGTTCTCACGCGCTCCGACGATCGTAATAGAATCTTTCCACTTGCGACGGGACTTCGGGACCGGGATGGTTTCACGACCTGAAAGGTAATCGGTAGTATGAGAGACAACCTTGTTTGGATTTAACTCTTCCAGAGCACCCTGGAAAACAAGCTGACCACCGTGGCTACCGGCGTCGGGACCTATGTCGATAATCTGATCGGCAGCCCGCATGATGTCTTCTTCGTGCTCAACAACGATAACTGTGTTGCCAAGATCGCGGAGTGACTGCAGCACTTCTACCATGCGTGCGGTGTCGCGGGGATGAAGTCCGATGCTTGGTTCATCCATGATGTACATCGAACCAACCAATGCACTGCCGAGTGAAGTAGCCAGTTTGATGCGTTGGTATTCGCCACCCGATAAGGTGTTTGTTAACCGATTAAGTGTAAGATATCCGAGACCTACTTTCACGAGGTATTCGAGGCGAAAGCGGATCTCGATGAGAAGTCTTTCGGAGATCTTTTTCTCGTGCTCTGCAAGTTTCAAATTACCGATCACGTTGTAAACGTCTTCGATGGGTAACAGCACCAGGTCTGTGATCGAGTGACCGGCAACTTTAACATACGAAGCATCTTTTCGAAGCCTGGTTCCACGACAATCGGGACATGTTGTTCTTCCGCGGTATCGCGACAACATTACGCGATACTGGATCTTATGCATTTTCGATTCGAGGTATCGGAAGAACCTGTTGATGCCGTCGAAGTATTCATTACCCTGCCATAGCAGGTCTCTTTCTTTCTGGGAGAGGTCACTGTACGGCCTGTGTACGGGGAAGTCGAACCGGATGCCATTCTTGAGCAACGGTTTAAGCCATTGTGCGCTCATCACTTCACCTTTCCAGGGTGCAATTGCATTCTCGTAGACCGACAGGCTTTTGTCGGGAATGACGAGGTCTTCATCGATGCCGAGGACTTTGCCGAAACCTTCGCAGGTCTGGCAGGCGCCGAATGGATTGTTGAAGCTGAAGAGATTTACGGAGGGCTCGGTAAAAGTTATTCCGTCCAGTTCGAACCTGTCGGAGAAGCTGACCTTGTCCTGCGATTCGATGTGAATGTTGCAATCGCCATGGCCTTCGAAGAATGCAGTCTGAACAGAGTCCGAAAGGCGGAACGTGAGGTCTTCGTCTTCCGCGTTTACGGCGGCGCGGTCGATAAGTATTTCAAGCTCGCCGGTGAGTGTAAGTTTTTTCTTTTTGGCGGCGATGAGTTCTTCGATGAATTTAGCTTCACCATCGACGAGGATACGTGCGAAGCCTTTGCTCAATAGCAGGTTGAGTTCGTCTTCGAGTTTTCTTCCTTTCTGGAGTTTCAGCGGGCAAGCAACCATGATGCGCGTGCCGGCGGGGCGTTTGTTGATGTAATCGATTACATCGGTCACGGTGTCTCTTTTTACTTCTTCACCGCTTACGGGAGAATATGTTTTGCCGACACGAGCGAAGAGAAGTTTCAGGTAGTCGTAGATCTCCGTGCTGGTTCCGACGGTTGAGCGTGGGTTTCGTGTGTTGACTTTCTGTTCGATGGCGATGGCGGGTGAAACGCCGCGGATATAGTCGACATCGGGTTTTTCCATGCGGCCAAGGAACTGGCGGGCGTACGAGCTAAGGCTTTCGACGTACATGCGCTGGCCTTCGGCGAAGAGTGTATCGAAAGCAAGAGATGATTTTCCGGAGCCTGACAGGCCGGTTATCACGACGAGCTTATTGCGGGGAATGGCAACACTCAGGTTCTTGAGATTATTGACCCGGGCTCGTTTTATTATGATGTACTCTTTGGGAGAGAGTTCGTCGAGATGCTGATCCTGATTCATTTGTTCGAAAATAAGAACACCACCCGGCTGGATGGTGTTCAATATCTATTTAAAAAATATCAATTATTTAACAATGAGCGACTATCCATCGAAGTCGGGGTCGTAGCTGGCTTCGCGGCTCTTTCTGCCACCGCCTTCTTCATCGTAGTCGTTGGAGCTTTCTTCTTCTCCGCCTTCTTCGAAGTCGTCGTTGTTGCCGCTATTATCGAAGTCATCGTCGCCACCAGCAGCTGGAGGGGCGCCTTTATCTTCACCGAACTCACCCTTTTCGACTGATTCTACATCATATTCGCCTTCGCTATTTTTTGTAGCCGGGAGTTTTATGAGATAGATAGCATCGTCTGTTTCAAGGGGAAAAACGAAGATTGGTTCTTTCTTTGCGTTTACGATGCGCGTAATGCTTCCCTCGTATCCGTTGGGGTATTGAGTCCTCAGTAACTCTTTTAAATCTTCACTCAGGTTCTCCAAACTCTTTATAACGCGCTTTTTGCTCGCAGCCATATATCAA
>DASRSO010000276.1:0-10114 GCA_035656375.1 Cyclobacteriaceae bacterium
TTGCGTGTTAACTCAAGCATGCTTTCGATAGCTCCATCAAAATTCGGTCGCAGGTTTTCCTTCGTCATCTAGGAATTATACACATCCTTAAACTTAAGCATTTCCCAAACCTTCTTCTCATTATCATTCGGGAACCCACACTCCGGCACAAAGTCGTCTGCTTCTTTAAACGTACCAAACATCCTGTCCCACCACGTAATATCCCCATAGTTATACTTATGAACGTCGAGCTGGTGGTGTATCGAGTGGTGCTCCGGTCTTTGAATGAAATACCCTATCCACTTCGGTGTCGAAATGTTCGAATGATAGAAATATTCACCCGTCGCTCCGAAGAACGACACCCATGCTCCTGCCAAAGCCGTTCCTCCCAACACATAGTAGATCAAAAAACCCGCAATCATCGAGTCTGCAATGATCTCAACAGGGTGTTTATAGAACGACGTCATGAGTTCAATTCGTTTCGGGCTGTGATGTACCTGGTGAAATATTAACCAGAACCCATTCGCATGTCGAAGCCTGTGCCACCAGTAGAACACAAATGTTCCAACAAACCAATAAACCAAACCTTCCACCGCCGGGTGACTCCAACTGCCAAGATGCAACAGCGAGTGATCGCGAAAGTATTTGTTCCATGTGATGCCCGACAGGCCAATCAACAGGAACTGAGCAAGGTTAACTGCTATTGCCCTGATGTACCACCCTTTAGCCGGTGGCAATTCCCTTCCAGGAAACTTTCTCTCAAGTATAAAGAATGTGATAGTGCTGATAACAATTAGCAGGCCCGGGAGCACTTGTTCGTAGTATGGCCTGAAGTAGTCTATAATTTCGTTCATAAATGGGGTATGACGCGGTGTATAAACGACGTGAGCTGCTTCGTGGTTGTAACGGTACTTCTCCTTATTTCGTTGTTTGAATATTTTAAGCTTAAGTATGATGAGGTATGCCTCGATGGTGCTGTTTGCAGCATCGCCGACAATTTCTATCGCCCAATCGCAAACCCGCCCGTTCCTTATTGCGTTACAGGGCGACGACCTGGCGCGTTCGATGACATGGTACAGGGATATCTTCGGTTTTTCTCAAACGAGAACAGGAGTGACGCTCTGAAAAGTTGAACGATATCGGAACATGTATGAAAACCGTGAGCCACTGAAGCTTAAGCAGCTAATTTATTTGTCAACCACTAAGTTTCTTATTTGGTATTTTGAAGGCTGGAGAAAAGCGTTGATATATGTAACTTTAGCTTGTTTTACGGGTAACCTTCCAAGCCGTCTACTCCTATGCTGCGAAACTACTTTGTTATTGCCCTCCGGAACCTTGTAAAATCGTGGGGACTCTCCGGCATCAAGATCGTTGGCCTAAGCGTCGGAGTATGCGGTTGTATAATCGTCTTCCTCCTTGTCAAACTCGAATTGAGCTTCGACAAGCATCACACCAAAGGCGAAAACATTTACAGGACTTACACCTCCTTCAAAGGAGTTTGGGAGGGATACAATCACGGTATCGCACTTCCTTTCCCGGCAGCATTCCGCGAGCGCGCAGCAGGCGTGGAGTCCGTAGCCCAGGTACTTACAGCCACAGACGATGTGACGATAACCGATGGTGGTACCGAAAAGAAGTTTCCCCGTCCCAACAACATCGCATATCTCGATAGCAACTACTTCAACGTATTTCCTGATCATAAGTGGCTCGTTGGAGATCCCCGTGTTCTTAAAGATCCAAACACCGTTGTTCTCACCGAGAGCAAGGCGAAAATATATTTCAGCACAAATGATATCACGAGCGTAATAGGTAAACGTGTTAACTATCGTGATTCACTGGAAGTGACTGTAGTCGGTATTGTAGCCGATGCCAACCAAAAGACTGACTTCGACTTTACTGATTTCATTTCGCTAAGCACATGCCACACCGGCTGGATGAAAAAAGAATACGATTTCGAAGAATGGGATAATACAAGTAGCAGCTGGCTGTGTTTTATTCGAACGAACCAAGGAACGAGTGTTGAAAATCTTAAATCACTCCTCGCAGATATGGCGAAGGAAAAACTCGAACGGGAATCAAAAACCGAAGAGGTAACGACATTCACAAGTTACAATCTTCAACCGCTGAGTGACATCCATTTCGACACAAAGCTTGGAACGTGGGACAATGGCCGTTCAGCTACTTCGATCGGAACCATCGAAGCCTTGGTGGTGATCGCTGTACTGTTACTGCTTGTGGCAGTCATTAATTTCGTGAACCTCGAAACGGCCCAGGCATTGCGACGTGCGCGCGAGGTGGGCTTGCGAAAAGTGATGGGAGGAACGCGCGGCAGCCTCATCGCATTCCTCGTGGCCGAAAGCTTCGTGATCACTTTTATCGCTATCATTTTTGCGTTACCTCTCACAAAGCTTTCTATGATGTTCTTCGGTGAATTCCTTCCGAAGGACCTCGCTCTCAATCTCGCCGATCCGTTCTTGTGGTCGTTTGTGATCGGGCTCACGGTAGTCGTCACGATTTTGTCGGGCATCTATCCCGCACTTGTACTTTCATCCTACCAACCCGTGGTAGCGTTGCAGGCCAATCGCAACATTGGACGCTCCGGTTCAGCTTTCATGCGTAAAGTTCTTACTGTCTTCCAGTTCACGTTCTCACAGGTGTTAATTGCGGGCGCAATGATTATCGGTCTCCAGATCGCATGGATGCTGAACAAAGATCTTGGATTCAGGCACGATGCGATCGTAACAGTCCAACCCGCATGGTGGGAGAGCGCTTCTAAACGACCGTTGTTGAAAAACGAGCTCGAGCTGCTATCGGAGATCGAGATGATATCCCAGAGCACCAAGCCCCCTGCAAGCCGCGGAACGAATAGCACCACGCTCAGGTATAACAACGGTAAAGAGGATATTCCAGTGTCTGTGAATGTTTGCGAAGGAGATACCTCGTATGTCTCGCTTTTCAATCTTACCTTGATTGCAGGCAGGAATGTTCAGGCCAGCGATAGCCTCAATGAGGTTGTTATTAATGAAACCTATTGCCGGAAACTCGGCGTAGCCCCGGCCGACATGATCGGCAAAGATCTTAAGAACGGAAGCGACAAGGTCTTTCATGTTATCGGTGTACTCAAGGACTTCCACCATGCTTCGCTGCACAAAGACATTGAACCGTGGTATTATCAACACCGCTCGATGTCGCGCACCTTCTCATTGCGACTTGCGAAAGATGTCGATCTCGTAGTTGCTATGGATAAGATAAAGGAAGCGTCGAAAAAGGTCTATGGCGATGCCGAGGTGACAATTACCTTTATGGACGAAACCGTGCAGAAATTTTACGAGAGCGAACAGCGCATCTCCAAGCTGGCTAACACAGCAACCGGCCTTGCGATCTTCATATCCTGCCTTGGACTCTTCGGTCTTGCATCGTTCACCGCAATCCAGAGAACCAAAGAGATCGGTATACGCAAGGTGCTCGGCGCATCTGTTAATAGTATCATTACGCTGCTTTCACGCGATTTCGTTTTACTGGTGCTGATCACATTCGTAATAGCAACACCTGTAGCCTGGTACATAGGCAACGAGTGGCTCAATACGTTCCCGTACCGTATGGAACTTGGCGTGTGGATATTCCTGGCTGCAGGCGCAATGTCGGTTATCGTGGCGTTGATCACCGTAGGATTTCAGGCCGTTAAGGCAGCAATTGTAAACCCGGTCGATTCGTTGAGGTATGAGTAAGCATAAGTCTTGTAAAATGATTTTGGTGCTACCTTAATAAGCAGATATGAAGTTGATGAGAGTAATTATTTTCAGTTTCCTGGTTTTCGCATTGCTTTCATGTGAAAAGGAACCATTCAAACCTGCGGCGGTTCCCGAAAAAGTTCTTTGGGAAGATATTAACGTAAATATTGAACCAGATATTTTTCCGTTCATTTATACGTTCAACGACGAGCTTTTCCTGGCCGGACGTAAGAAGGTTGTTGCTCTCAATAAAAACCTTGAGACTCGTTTGGTCACTACGTTCGATAAAGTGCCCTTCGAAAATCCTTACCCTGTGATCAGCAACGGGATCTTTGTGACATCTGTACTGAAATCACACCTGGTGCCAGATGGATCAGGATTAAAATCAGTCGACACAGTCACAATTCATCTAATAGACACTCGCAATGGTCTTAAGGGGCAGTTCAACCTAACCGCCATACGGGCCGAAGTTGCCGGCGTTACAAACATGGGTTTCTATGGAGAAGTCGCTGCCGTAAATTCCAACAACGAAATTATTGTACTGTTCAAAAATTACGACATCGAAATGATGCAGGCTGTTATTTTCAAAATCGAAAAGACATCGTCGCAATTGAAACTTACCAATAGAAGAATAATTTCTATTGGCCCGGTGGACGATGTGACTGGCCTGTATGCAGTTGACAAGAATTTTATTGTCAGCCTTTACAATCGGACGTATAGAATTGATGGAAGTGGGAATGTGTCTGCGGTTGTCGACAAGGGGCTTGCCGGTGCGCCGTTCTATTTCAATGGCAAATGGAATTTCCTGGCCCTATACACCGCTTATTATGAATCACCTGATGGCGACACATGGAAAAGCATAGGAGGCGATCGTGCTTACGGTGCGGCAACTGTGCTCGGTGTGCATAACGACAAGTTGTGGTTCAGGCAGGAAAACAAGAATGGCATCTATTTTACCAATGACCTTAAGACGATAGAGGAGTTTAAACCCGATAATTTTTTAGATCTGAACGGGCTCCAGCTCAGGATACTCGATGGTTATCTCTATGCAAAAGAGTTGCATGGTACTACTTTGCATCGGGTCAAACTGCCAGCAGAATAAACCAGATTTTTGTCGCATCCACCCAACGAAGATGACGTTTTCACCCCCCGTCCGGGCCGAAAAATTCACCCACCTTTGATTCATCAAAACGCACAAAAAATTAAACGATACGACTATGTCAACATTAACTGCAACATTGAATGAGTCCACACCTTCGAAAGCCAGGGTTTGGACGGGAAGGATCATGGCGGGCATTGTGATCCTGTTCATGCTCATGGACAGCATCTTCAAATTCACGGTCAACGCACAGGTGATAGAAGGTACCACGGCGCTGGGATACCAGGTACATCATCTTCCGATCATGGGCACTCTTGGGCTGATCTCGATCATCCTGTACATCATTCCCCGCACGGAATTTCTCGGGGCGATCTTACTGACCGCCTACTGGGGAGGCGCCGTAGCAACGCACGTACGCCTGGACAACCCACTGTTTACACATATTCTGTTTACAGTGTACCTCGGCATCCTGGCGTGGGGAGCTTTGTACCTGAAGAATGAGAAGTTTCGCGACCTGATCCACGGAAGGGGATAGGAGAGGAGACTCTATAAACGAAAGTAGTTGTAGAAGCGGAGTTAAGCTCCGCTTTTGCTTTCTAGAAGTTTGTTATCTTAGTTAAATGAGCTACGCATTACTTCTTTTCCTGGGCGGCGTGGGAGTTATAGAACTCATTGTCGGCCTTGCCATAGCTTTCATCCCGGCTTTTTTTCTTGTTCGGTTCATGCTAAAGACTGCGCTCAGGCAAGGTGCCGAAAGCGTAAACCGCCTGGCAGTATTTGGTGGGTTGCTTATAGCGCCCGCGATATTAGCTGTTGTCACGATTGCAATTTCTTCCATAATGTTTACATGGTATGCCCGGGGTCTTCGAAGCCCGGGCGGCATTGAAGAAACTACTGAAACTGATACCGCATGGACTGCACCGGTGATGCCACGGCGATCGACTGTCCATCCGAAGGCGGTTGCATTGTTAACCGAGGAATTTTACTGGAGCCGGCACGAGATCGCGGGACCATTTGGAGAGTATAATAGTGACCAGCTCTGGAGTGATTTTATAAAATGGCGGAAGGATCATGCAAACAGTAGTGTTGTCGAATATCGTGACGAATTTCTTGTGAAATATAAGTTCTTCGACAATGCAGATGCCGGCGAGTTACCGGGTACACAACTCCATAACGACAATGTCACCATCGCGACGGGGTTAAGTCAACTTATGCTGGAGGGTAGGATGGATGAGGATATTAAGGCACTTAGTCGCGAGGCGATAGAGAGGCAGTTGACAGCTGAGATGATTGAACAATACGATGATGACGATTACAAGGATGTGCGCCGGTCGATCTTGAAGAAGATACTTGTTCTTCTTGATGGGATTTGAATTTCGAATAAAGCGTCTGATTTCAGCGCTTCGCAGCGTACTGGTCATCCGTTACCTTTTCCATCCAGTCGACAACTTTTCCATTCAACTCTTCCTGGGTCGCTATGTGGCTCATCGCGACGGTAGCTGAGGCGCCATGCCAGTGTTTCTCGTCAGGCTCGAACCAGACGACATCACCCGGGCGGATCTCTTCGATTGGGCCGCCTTCACGTTGCACCAGCCCCAGGCCCGACGTGACGATAAGCGTTTGGCCAAGCGGATGTGTGTGCCAGGCCGTTCTTGCGCCAGGTTCGAAGGTTACGATCGCAGCGGCAGCGCGCCGATGTCCATTCGGCTGAAATAAAGGATCGATACGTACAGCCCCTGTAAACCAATCAGCCGGACCTTTGCCCGACGGCTGTGAGCCGGCTTTTGTGATCTTCATAATGAATTAAAGATTTGTAATTTACTTTAGAACAGCTGCGACATTATTTATCGGCAGCATTAAAGTAAAGATAGCACCCTTGCCAGGTTGTCCAAAAGCTTCGATGGTTCCACCATGACGTTCCACAATCTTTTTACAAAGCGACAATCCTAAACCAGTGCCATCATAATTGTCCTTAGAGTGCAGACGTGAGAATGCATCGAAGATCATTTTACTGTAAGCCGAATCAAACCCAATACCGTTATCTGAAATAGTGATCCGTGCGAATTCATTGCCATCAATTTCCAGCACTTTCGATTCAACCGTTATCACAGGAGTTTGATCCTTTTTTGAGAACTTAAGCGAGTTATTGATAAGGTTATAAAAGAGCTGATGAATAAGAACTTTGACCCCGCAAATCGAAGGCAAATCACCGCGAACGATCGATCCATGCTTCTGACCGAACAGAACTTCAAGATCTTGTTCAATATCGTTGAATACGTCGTTTAGATTGATTGTTTCAAACTGGCGACGTGAACCATCCATGGAAGCGTAATTCAATACGCCTTCGATCATTGTCGACATTCGTTCTGCAGCGCCCAGTATTTTTCTAACGTATGCTTTCGACTTTTCATCGCTGCTGGAAAGTTCACTGTCGAGGCGATTCCCATAAGTTTTTATTTTTCTTACCGGCTCCTTCAGGTCGTGGCTTGCTACGTGGGCAAATTGCTGAAGATCCTCATTCGACCGCTGGAGCTCGTGTGTTCTTTGAACCACCCGTTTCTCCAGCTCATCTGCGAGCAACTTGTACTTCTTCTCACTTTCCTCAATCTTCATTCGCGCAATAACCTGGTCGGTTACGATGTTAGCGATCACAAGTATGCCCTCCACATTCTTATTAGCACCGAATATCGGCTGGTATACAAAATTGAAATAGATGTCCTCCAACTCATCCGTCTTCACTTCTCCATACAGTCGCACCTTTAATTCTACCCCGTAATGAGGAATGCCTGTCTGGTAGACGCCATCGAGAAGTTCTTTAATGCCCTGGCCGTCGAGCTCAGGAACGGCCTGTATAAGCGGTTGATTATAGACCTCCTCAAATCGGTCCTTACCCCAAACCCTCAGTGCATGTTTGTTTGCCAGCTCGATAACGTGGTCGGGCCCGTTGAACACAATTACAAGGTTCGGTGACTGAACGAACAGATCGTAAAGACGATGTCGCTCTTTTAGAACAGCGTCTTCCGCGCGCTTGCGTTCCGTTATATCATTAAAAAGAATAGCAATGGTTTTGTCGTTTGCGTCGCCGATCTTAAACGCATTCACTTCGAACCACCGGTTCATTGCCTCGGCAGCCTGTACAAATCGCTTCGGCTCCCCGGTAGTTGCAACTTCACCATACACGTCGAACCATTCTGGTTCAAGATCCGGCACCAGTTCGGTGGCGGTTTTGCCCGTTACGTTCTTTAGTCCAGATTGACTCTCAAATTGCGGATTGACTTCAATGAAGCGATAATCAACTGGCTTGTTGCCTTTGAATATTACGTCGATAATACAAAAGCCTTCATCCATTTTTTCGAAGAGGCGTTCATATTTTTTATCACTTGGTAGTGACGGGTTAGAGGATTCGTCATTTGGCCTGGCGAGGATCAGTATGGCGCCTGTGTTCCCGATCTCGATATGTTCTAACAGGAAATCGTAGGGAACGCCTGGTCCTTTAACTATCGATTGGCCGCTGTCTTTGGTGACAGTACCGAGTGACTTAAGCATTTCGTTGTGGCTAATGCCCGGGAAAGATTCTTTGAAAGGCCTGCCGACGGGATTGCTAGTGCAGTTAAAGATGTTTCGTGCGCTTGTGTTAGCAGATAAACACGTGAATTCAGACCCGGAATTTGATACGATGATCATGGGGTCCACTGAGAATGCCATGTCCGTTTATATTGATTAGGTGCCTGGCGGCCTGACTATTTTTGATTGGATTTGCTAATCAAAAATTCGTGCCAAAATGAATTATAATGTGCATTTTAAGACGTATTTGCTCACTGTGGAAAAAAGATCCCAATTGTGAGAATGAAGTCCCGCACAACAAATTAAACTAATGGGCAGCAACTATGGCGGGGCCGGCCAAGCCAAAGAAGAGGCTGACGATTAAACAGCTACTATAAGAATTTAAAGTGCAGAAACGATCACATGCTTTCTAAAAACGACATCGATCATTTTATTACCGAAGGATTTGTCCGCATCGACAAGGCATTTTCCAAAGACGTTGCCAAACGGGTGGTCGATCTCTTATGGAATGATATTCCTTTTGACCGAAATATCCCTTCTACATGGAAGGAACCGGTGGTGCGGTTGGGAATGTATTCGCAACAACCGTTCATCGATTCAGTAAACACACCGGGACTACACCAGGCATTCGATCAACTGATTGGTCCCAATAAATGGATCCCGTGTCGGAACGTGGGTACGTTCCCGGTTAGGTTCCCGTCTGAAAGGCAGCCGAACGATACCGGTAAACACGTTGATGTGAGCTTCCCGGGAGAAAATCCAGCAAATTATTTTGAATGGCGATCGAATGTAAAATCTAAAGGACGTGCATTGCTGATGTTGGTCCTGTATTCCGATGTAAGTGAAAATGATGCGCCAACAGTCGTTTACAGGAAATCACATATTGATGTTGCAAAGCTTCTTTATCCCGAAGGCGATACGGGACTTTCGTTTATAGAGATTGCCAGCCGGCTGGATCAACTTCCAAAACGCGAGGAGGCATTTGCAGTTGGCGAAGCTGGTACTGTTTATCTATGTCATCCCTTCCTGGTACATGCTGCGCAAGCACACAAAGGAAGAGCGCCTAAGTTCATGGCTCAGCCGCCGTTGCTGCTAAAGAGTGAATTGACGATCGGGGGTTCAAATGTTGATTTGGCACCTGTTGAAGTGGCAATTAGATTGGCAATCGATTAGGGTTTATGCCAATTGAATTGGAATTAGCCTGCGAATAATTCCGATGTAATTCTTTTGGATGGCCAATAAAAAATGAGCCACTTACGTATCGTATTCACCATCCCAGGGTTCATGGAATGCGATTGCAGAACCCGGTTCTAATTCTACAACCTCGTATTCTTCATTCGGCACCAGGCCAAACACAACACCGTCGATTATCGTTTGAAACGGTTTTACGTTAATATCTGTATACTCGAAGTCCCCGAGTTCACTTATCTTTTTCTCAAGCCATTGAGTAGTTGCCCCCTGACTTTGCTCAGCAGTAGTTCCGGCAAACCAGTGTAAGGTTTCAAGGTGATTGCCGTCGCTATCAAAAATGTAAAGAACAACGTATTCCTTTCTTTGACTCTGCCACTCGTTGGCTGGTACTCCCGAAGGAAAAACGAATGATTCATAACCGAAAAACTGTCGCCCGTCGGCAATCTTGCCGATGTAATGGGTGTGATAGTCTTCCATTCGCTGGATGGGTATTTTCTTAGGGATAGGCATATCGATACGAGATTAACTTTTCAGAAGCGTAATTCCGGGG
>DASRSO010000277.1:0-19628 GCA_035656375.1 Cyclobacteriaceae bacterium
CATTTGCCAACGCTATGTCGGTGGTCGATGTACCCATAAAGCACACACACATTTATCCGTTCAACAACTTTGGTCCTGTCTTCCTCGAAGACAACTCAATTGCCGCGGGTTTTTCTTTTGGGGCAGGAGTTGCATTACGGCGCATCTCGATCGAAGCCCGGTACTACACACAACGAACACGGCAAGCGGATGAGCTGCCCCTGAAATATTATTACGGAAAGACAAGTATAATTTTTGGATTCAGATTGTTTTGAAAAGAACAGTAGCGATAGTTTGCCTCGTGCTTATCGGGCTAAGCGCCTACAGCCAGGAGAAACCTAAAAAGGTAAGGCGCGGTAACAGTCATCTCAGTATAACACCGGGCGCCGACATGGCTACCATGCGATCGCAAGATGGCGTTGGTACGCGCGTCAACTTTCCCCAGGGATTCAACTGGCGTCTTGGCCTTCAATTCGAAAGTCCGTTTGCGAAAGGAAAGTGGGCATTTCTTATAGAGCCTACCTATCAGCATTATAAAGCCCCGACACCGTATCCGTTAAAGTACAGCTCCCTCGAAACACCAATCGGTTTCAGGCGGTACTTGCCTGTGAGTAAAGCGTCGGCTATTTTCATAAACGCGATGGTCGTGTTCGACATCCCGTTTACATATTCGATGGAGCTTGCCCCGGGTCTCAACTTTACCTCGTCGAATTTCAAGACCAATTTCGCCGCCGGCGCAGGCATTGCGATGCGGCGGCTAACCCTCGAGTACCGTTTCTATTCGCAACGCACTGCCAAAGACGAAACCGACTCGTTCACATTCAATTACAATAAGCGTTCATTAATACTTGGCTACCGGTTATATTAGCATCGTGGTACTCGAACAACATAACACACGAACAAAAGGCTACTTTACCGCGCTGGACGACGGTAAGGAACTGGGCCGTCTTTATTACTCATGGGCTGGCATCGATAAGTTCATCATCGATCACACGGAAGTGAAGCCCGAGGCCAAAGGAACGGGCACCGGCAAGTTCCTTGTCGAAAGCGTGGTGAACTACGCCAGGGCCAACAATCTCAAGCTTGTGCCTCTTTGCCCATTCGCCAACGCGATGTTCAAAAAGCACAAAGAGTGGAAAGACGTGCTCTTTGAATGAGCCTGACCGGAGTCGAACACCATCGGTCGGGATCGTTCACGAATTGTTAACAGGAACCCTCAAATCCTTCTAAAATCCGCCCTCCAGTTTGGTTCGATTGTTGGCTTACGGCCGGCAATAAACCGGGCCTATGTTTATCAATTACCTTGTGATTGCATTTCGCAACCTCGCGAAGTACAAGATATTCTCGATCATAAACATTACGGGCATGGCAGTAAGCCTCGCTTCATGCCTGCTGATATCCATCTTCGTTGTCGACGAACTTTCGTACGACCGTCATCATCCCGATGGCGACAGGACGTATCGCGTCTATAATATTGTAGATAACCAGGGCTCGGTCAGTACTCTGCCGATCCTGCCCTATCCTTTTGCCCCGTATTTAAAACGGGACTTCCCGGAGATCGAAAGCGCCGTAAGATTTCTTGACACGTATGAAGAACAACTCTTCGAGTACGAAGGGAAAAAGGTGAAGGAAGGGAAGGGAATTATTTCGGAGTCGCCGATCTTCGATATGCTGTCGCTCAAGATCATAAACGGCGACAAGGTTGACGCAGTCACGAGGCCGCTCACCGCTGCACTTTCTGAGTCACTTGCAAGAAAATATTTTGGAGATAGCGATCCGATAGGCAAATCGATCAAGATCGACAATATCGATCGCGAGGTCACTGCTGTGTTCGCAGATGCTCCCGAACAATTTCACTTACGGATAAACTACGTTACTTCACTGTCGACCACTACCTGGGAAAAGCGAAATGCAAACAACTTCCGGCAGAGCCAGTTGTTCACTTACATCAAGCTCGTTCCTGGTGCTGATGCCGCTGCGCTCGAAGCAAAACTTCCTGCATTCAACGAGAAGTACACGGTTCCGGCAGTCAAACAGTTCGGAATGTCGTACGAGACACACCTGCAGAACATTCGCGACATCCATCTTCATTCATCAAACTTCGAATGGGAAATAGCGGTGCGTGGCGATGCGCAGAGCGTGTATATTCTTTTGGCAACGGCGATCATGATCCTTTCGATCGCATGTCTGAACTTCATCAACCTTTCAACAGCAAGGGCAACGAAGCGAATGAAAGAAGTCGGCATACGGAAAACTACCGGTGCACAAAGAAGTCAACTGGTCGTTCAGTTCCTTTCGGAGTCGATCCTGTTCACATTCATCGGGTTATTGCTGGCCATAATGCTTGCGGAGCTTGCCTTGCCTTCCATGAACATGATCGTTGAAAAGAACCTTACCATTCCATACAATTTTTCGGTGTTGGCAGCCGGTTTTGGATTATGCATCGTGCTTGGAACACTGGCAGGCGGTTATCCCGCGATCTATCTTTCAGGCTTCCGGCCGGCCATCGTGTTGAGTCGGAAGACCGATAAGGTCGGCGGTTCGGGTGTGTTCCGTCAATCGTTAGTGGTTGTGCAGTTCATGCTGTCGTTCTTCCTGATCGCAGCATCGATGATCGTACTTTCACAGAATGACCTCATCAGCAGTAAAGATCTCGGCTTCAATAAAGAACACGTCGTCGTGATACCATTGAGAAGTCCGCAGCTCGCCGACCAGGAAGCGACAAAGCTCAGGTACAAAGATCATCCGAATGTGCTCAACGTAACACTCGGCTTCGGCCTCCCTGGCGACATCGTTGCAGGCGACGGCGTGATAGACCCCGAGACGGGGAAAGACTGGAACAGTGGAATGTTCCTCATCGACTTCGACTACATCGAAACGATGGGCATGCAGATCGTTGCAGGCCGTCCGTTCACGCGCGACCTCGCATCCGACTCGAGTGGCTTCGTGGTGAACGAAACGTTTGTATCGACGTTCGGCCTCGGAAGTCCCGGGAAAGCGATTGGTAAAAAACTTGAATGGAATCGTTGGGATAAGAATGGTGTAAGGAAAAAAGGCGAGATCATAGGTGTCGTTAAAGACTTCCACTACAAAAGTCTTCGCGAAAAGCTTTCGCCCGCCGTCCTGCAGATATTTCCCGGGGCAAGCTGGAAACTTGCAGCGCGGATCAAGGGCGAGAACATTCCCGAAACCCTGGCCCACCTTAAGAGGACCTATGAAAGTCTCGACCCCGAGTGGACATTCGAATACAACTTCATGGACGACAAACTCGACGCCATGTACAAGTCTGAGCAACGACTTGGCAAGTTGTTTATGGTGTTCACCTACCTGGCGATTGCCGTTGCGTGCCTGGGACTGTTCGGTCTTGTTGAGTACAGCGTCAACCAGCGAACCAAAGAGATCAGCATCCGGAAAATATTCGGTGCAAGCGTATCGTCGTTGCTTGTGTTGCTTACGCAAAGATACTTTGTGTTGCTCACAATATCGTGCCTGCTGATCGTTCCTATCGTTTGGTACTCAGCACAACAATGGCTAAGCCGGTTTGCTTACAAGATCGACCTCGAACCTGGATTGTTCATCAAAGCCGGCCTGATGATCGTCGTGATCACCGCGGTAACGGTCAGCTTTCAATCGATCCGTGCAGCCTTAAGTAACCCGGTAAAAAATTTAAGAAACGACTAACAACACCACGATGGTATTTTTCAGAACGCTCAAGTCAGGACTTCGTCATCTTCTTTCACAAAAGCTAAACTCTTCGCTGCACATCGTCGGCTTATCACTCGGGATGACGGTGTGTTTACTGATCGGATTATTCATAAAATATGAATTGAGTTTCGACACATATCATCCCAATGCCTCGAGAACTTACAGGATCAACGAGGTGTTCACCGACAACGATGGCAGACACGTAGGGTATGGAACACAATTTCCCCTGGCCGAAACTCTTCGCAAGACCGTATCGGGTTTGGATCATGTTGTCTTCGCACAGCCCGTATTCAGCAACATCATCGATGTAAACTCCGACAAACGATTTCAGCAGCGTTATATGCTGATCACGGACTCCGAATTCCTTAATGTGTTCGACGTCCAGGTTGTTAAAGGAAAGGGTCATGAAACATTGCGCACACCATATTCTGCACTCATCACCGAATCGACCGCGACAAACTTTTTCGGCTCCGAAGATCCGATAGGCAAGACATTTACACTCCAGTCTAAATTCGAGATCACCGTAGGGGGAGTGATTCGCGACATGCCTGCGAACACGCACTTGCCTGTTACTGTCCTGCTTTCGTATGTGCCCGACGAAAACTTCCTGCACGTCGGTCCAAACACCTGGGAATACACAGCAGGTAATCAAACATACGTTGTGCTGCCGGAAGGTTACAACCAGGATATTCTTGTGTCGCAGTTGAATAAGATCGCCGACGATCATATAAACTCGATTCCCGATACTCCAAAGTTTCTGAAAACGTCGTTCGAGTTGCTTCCTCTTGCGGATATCCACTTCAACCTCGAGAGCGGTGGAAGTGAATGGATCGCAGCATTCAATCCAACCTGGTTGTGGTTCTTTGGTGCTATCGCTACCTCGGTATTGATCCTTGCATGTATCAATTTCGTAAACCTGTCGACAGCACAGGCATTAACGCGCGCAAAGGAAGTCGGTGTAAGAAAATCTGTCGGAGCCGGGAGAGGAAATTTGCTGATGCAATTTTTGGGAGAGGCATGGATACTTGCCGTCGCCTCCGGGATTCTTGCAATTGGTGCAACACAGTTTACCCTGCCGTATGTCAACACACTGCTCGAGACAAACATACAATTCGAGCTCATGAGCTCACCGGAATTGCTGCTTGTCTTATTTGCCGGCATTCTGCTTGTGGGATTACTGGCCGGGGTGTATCCCGCGTTTGTCATCACGCGATTCAATCCGGCTGTTTCACTGCGTTCGGGTTTCAACCAGCAAGGCGAGTCTGTCACCTCATGGCTTAAGCGTTCGCTTGTTGTTGTTCAGTTTACGATGTCGGCAGGTATGCTGATCGCGCTGGTGCTGATGTCGCGGCAGGTCGACTTTATTCGAAGCATGAGTCTCGGTTTCGATAAGACCAACATGATCGTTGCACGGACGGGCGGCCGGGGTGAGTCGCAGGTTCTCGGCAACGAGTTGAACAAGATCCCTGCGGTAGAAGGCTGGTCGTTTTCTACGGCCGCGCCAAGTTCGACCGAACATTGGGGCACGATCATCAGCAACACCGATCGCAACGATCCTAACCGTCAGCGAGTAATAACAATTCTCGGGAACGAAAATTATGGCAACCTGTACGGCTTTAAGCTGCTGGCCGGCCGCTTCCCGATTGCATCCGATACAAACTTTATATCCAACCGTCTTCCGGCCGACAAGATGTTGATGAAAGCCGCCGTTAACGAAAAACTCATTAAGGCATTGCAGCTTGGAACACCCGAGGAAGCGATCGGCAAACACTTCTGGTTCGGCATGGGCAATGGCGACATCGAGATCGTTGGTGTCGTTGCAGACTTCAACGCTCGTTCGGCCCACGAACCTATTCAACCTACTCTTATTGGTCAGATGCCAGGAGGCTACAACACTATAAATGTTAAGGTACGCCAGGGCAGCGACATGCCCGCGACTATTGCAGCAATCGAAGCGGCATGGAAGTTGGCTTATCCCGATGGCGTCTTCTCTTACAACTTCCTTAACGACCAGATCGACAATTTCTATAAGGCCGAAACGCGCATCTATGCGCTGTTCAGGGTGTTCTCCGGCATGGCAATGCTTATCTCCTGCCTGGGCTTGTGGGGACTGATCACATTCACCGCACAACGCAGGCTTAAAGAAATAGGGATACGAAAGGTATTGGGTGCAACTGCATCGTCGATCATGGTACTGCTCTCGCGCGAATTCATGATCATGGTATTGATATCGCTGATGATCGCTACGCCCCTTGTTTATTACGGAGTATCCGAATGGCTTGGCAGTTTTGCATTCAGGATACCGATCGGCTGGGATGCATTCGTCATCGCTGGTATTATTTCACTTGCTCTTGCTTTGATAACAGTCGGTATCCAGGCGCTCAGGGCTACGTTCACAAATCCCGCAAGAATTTTAAAATCAGAATAACATGTTGGTTAATTATTTCAGGATCGCACTAAGGCATTTGTTCAAGAACAGAATTTTTTCTGCCATTAACCTCTTCGGGCTTACGCTTGGCTTCTTGTGCTTCACGTTACTCTCGTTGTATGTATACGATGAGCTAAGCTTCGATAATTTTCACCACGACGCTGAACGGATGTATCGCATCCTTCATCACGAACGCAATAGCGACGGCTCCATGCGGGACGTGATACTCAGCAACGCACGCATTGGCCCCAGCTCCGTCGACCAGATCCCTGAAGTTGAAAGTTTCACGCGCATGTATGCCCTTGGGCGCATCACGATGGGCAACGAGCCCGCAGCCCGCGATTATGAAGTGACACGCACTGCCGATCCAAACTTCTTCCAGATGTTCAACTTCCCCTTCGTGGAAGGCGATCCCGCGACCGCTTTGGAGCAGAAAGACGGCATTGTGATCTCCGAAAGTCATGCAAAGAAATTTTTTGGCGAAGGTCCATACCTCGGTAAACGACTTTGGTCGAGCCTGGAGCGCGACGACAAACCTTTCGACCTGATCGTTACCGGCGTCTTCAAGAATTTCCCCAAGAACACACACTTTGTTTTCGATATAGTGTTTTCAGAAAACATCTGGAGAAGCACTAATGGAGAAAGGTTTGTGAATTACCTCCAGTCCGACTGGACTTCAAATACATTCGTAACCTACGTGAAATTGAAGCCGGGCGCCGATGTAAAAGCAGTCGAAGAGAAGATGACCGCAATGGTGAAGGCTAACTTCCCGCAGGACCGGGAATTCAACCGCACCTTTACGCTGCAGCCGTTGCTCGACATTCACACCGGTTCGCATGACTTGCAAGGTAGCGCAGGACCAAACAACGCCATAAAGCCATTCTACATCTACATGTTTGCGATCGTAGCAGTACTTATACTTGGTATTGCATGCCTCAACTACATGAACCTCTCTACTGCATCCGCATTCCGGCGCGTAAGGGAGATCGGAACACGAAAAGCATTGGGTGCGATGAAGTCGCAACTCATCAGCCAGTTTACAGGTGAGGCTGTGATCCTTTCTGTGACGGCCACTGCGTTTGCCATTGCGCTGCTGCAGATATTGCTCCCGACTGTCAATCAATTCACCGAAAAAGAAATGTCGCTCGATATGTTGCCACTGGGCTGGATGATCGGCCTGGCGGCGGTGATCCTTCTGTCGGGAATTCTATCGGCTACATATCCGGCATTTATCATCTCGCGTGTGTCTGCTGTTGAAGCATTCAAGAAAGACATCAGGATAGGCAACAGGAGCCTGCCTATGAGGAAGATCCTCGTAGCAAGCCAGTTTGCTATCTCGATTATGATGATCGCCTGCACCATAGTGATCTACCGACAGGTGAATTACCTCCGAACGAAGGACGTAGGATTTCAAAAGGACAACCTGGTGGTGATCGATATCAACAGTCGCGCCTTACGAAGAAATTTCGAGCAGGTGAAAGCGGAGTTTTCTACGGTTCCTGAAGTTACGGGGATCACTGCATCTACCCGTGTACCTGGCGAATGGAAGAGCTTTCCAATCGTGAGTGTGAAGGCCGACGATCCGCAGCTAAAGGAGATGATCTTTGTGGGGATCGACAACGACTTCCTGGAAACATATAAGATCGATCTCGTTGCCGGACGAAACTTCGTGCAAGGTGAATCCGACAGCACCAAGGTGATCATTACGCAACAAGGCGTGAAAGATCTCAACCTTGAAGATCCGATCGGGAAGATCATTGAAGTTCCAGCTGTCCGCCAGGGCGGATCGGCCGGCGATCTCGAAAGGCCTTATCGTGCCGAGATCATTGGTGTTGCGGCAGATTTCCATTTCGAGTCGTTCCGTCATAAAATGATGGCCGTGATGTTCGGAGCTCCGAATACCCAGATTCAGTCGATCGACTACTACACGGTGCGTGTAAACACTACCAACCTTCCTGAAACCATCGAGAAGTTGAAAGCGGTGAACCTCCGTATCGATCCGGTCAATCCAATGGAATACACTTTCCTCGACGACGAAGTGTTCAACAGTTTTTACCGCATGGATGAAAAGCGTGGACAGTTATTCCTCGTATTCTCCGCAGTGATCATTTGTATTGCGAGCCTCGGGTTGTTTGCTCTTGTCTCCTACTCTATCGAAAGCCGGATGAAAGAGATCGGTGTTCGGAAAGTACTTGGTGCAAGCGTGGCAAATATAGTTGGGCTCGTGTCGAAAGAATTTATTGTGCTTGTCGCGATCTCGGGATTGATTGCCGTTCCGGCAGCATGGTATTTTATGGTATCGTGGCTGAAAGACTTCGAGTACAAGGTTGATCTCGGTGCAAGTGTGTTTATTCTTGCGCTGGCAGTGGCGTTAGTGATCGCCTTCACAACAATATGTTTCAGGGCAATAAAGGCGGGAAAATCAAATCCCGTAAATTCGCTGAGAAGCGAATAACCATGAAAAGAAGAAAATTCATACAACAATCTATTGCTGGCGCCGCAGGCATAGCTCTTAGCTACAACGCCTTCCCTGCCATCATTAACCTCCAAAAGAAACAGCGCCTTGGCGTAGCTCTCGTTGGTCTGGGCTACTACAGCACCGACCTCCTTGCTCCTGCTCTTCAACTCACCGAAAAATGTTACCTCGCTGGCATCGTAACCGGAACGCCATGGAAGGCCGAGAAGTGGAAGCAGCAGTTCAAGATCCCCGACAAAAACATTTACAACTACGACACATTCGACTCGATCGCCAACAACCCCGACATCGACGTCGTGTACATTGTTCTTCCTCCTTCGATGCACATGGAGTATGCCGTTCGCGCTGCCAAAGCCGGTAAACATGTTTGGTGCGAAAAGCCAATGGCCGTTACTGAGGCCGAATGCAAAAAGATGATCGATGCTGCGAACCAGAACAAAGTAAAATTGAGCATCGGCTATCGAATGCACCATGAGCCTAACACACAGGAGATCATGAAGTATGCGAAGTCGCTTCCCTACGGAAAGATCAAGACCGTATCGGCAGCAGCGGGATACTTCGACGGCCGCACCGATCACTGGAAACAGAAGAAAGCAATGGGCGGTGGCGTCATGCACGACATGGGTGTCTACCCACTGAATGCCGTACGGTACGCTACCGGCCTCGAGCCTGTTTCGGTAGTCGCACAGCAATCGACCACCAGGCCCGAGATTTATAAGGAAGTGGCAGAAACCATGCACTTCGAATTGGAATTTCCGGGGGGGATCACCGCAGTGTGCGATACCAGTTTCGGCAAGGGAATGAACGACCTCGTGGTCAATTGCGAAAAAGGTTGGTATAAACTGTCACCTTTCCAGGCTTACAACGGTATCAACGGTGAGACCAGCGATGGAAAGAAGTTGAACGCACCCATCCGGAACGAGCAGTCGAAGCAGATGGACGACGACGCGATCGCGATCATGGAAAATAAATCTGTGTTGGTCCCCGGCGAAGAGGGTATGAAGGACATCCGTATCGTAGAAGCTATCTACAGATCGGCATCCGGAAATAAGAAGGTTATCATATAAAACTTACCCATATGTTCAGGAACTACGTTCTCATCGCATGGAGGAATTTTGCGAAGCATCGCACTTTCTCCTTAATTAATGTCGCAGGGTTTGCACTTGCAATGGCATCATGCTTCCTGATCTTGTTTCACATGCGAAGCGAGCTCAGCTACGAGAAGTTTTATCCTGAATACCAGAACATCTATCGCCTGCACGTGAACGAATGGGCCAAGAGTGCACCTCCAACAGCTCAATTGTTCAAAGACTTCTTCCCTGAAGTAAGATCGACAGCACGCTTCTATGAGTTCGGGGCCGGTACGGTCCTTACTTATGAGTCTTATCACACCATTGTTGAACGTTCGTTGCTTGCAGACAGTACTGCGATTGAAATGTTCGGCTACGAATTCATAGAAGGCGATCCGAAAACATCTTTACGTGTTCCATTTACGTCGATAGTCACCGAATCACTTGCGAAGCGTGTCTTCGGAAACGCCGCAGAAGCTATAGGTAAAACCATCAACCTTAATGGCGACCGTGATCTTACGATTTCCGGTGTCATTAAAGATATGCCCGAGAACACTCACATGCAGTTCGATATGCTTACAGCCTACTCAACCATGTATAAGTGGATCCCCGACGAATGGACATCAAATCGGGGGTGGATGGGTTCGTATACTTATGTTTTAGTTGCACCTGGCCAGGTTGAAAACATTCGCAGCAGGATGGGTGACTTCCAAATGAAGTTCTATGAGGGTTGGGACACACCAGAGAAACTGAAAGCAGCCACTGGTCTCTTGTTACAGCCACTGGCAGACATCCACCTTCAATCGCACCTCGAACAGGAAATGAGTGAGAACAGTAACGTAACTTATCTCTACATCTTCGCGGCAGTTGCATTGTTCATCCTCTTCATTGCCTCCGTCAACTTCGTAAACCTGAACATTTCACTTGCCTTCAGCCGGATGAAAGAGACCGGGCTTCGCAAGGTTATGGGTGCCATGCGTCCGCAGTTGGTAAAGCAATACCTCGCGGAGACATTCGTGCTCAGCACGATTGCGCTACTGGTCGCCCTTGCGTTGTTCTTCGCCGCCATTCCGAGCTACAACTCTCTCGCGGGCCGCGATGTACAAATGTCCGACGCATTGACACTGGAGAACATTGGCATCATGGTGGCAATGGTAGTCGGCGTGAGCTTGCTGTCGGGCGGATACCCCGCACTGTTCATGTCGCGGTTCAAGCCGACCGATGCGTTGAAGAGTCAGAAAGGCCCGGGTTCAGCAACCCCCGCCATCCGAAAGGCGTTGGTCGTGTTCCAGTTTGCCGTGTCGGCATTCATGATAGCCAGCACAATAATTATAGTCCGTCAGATGTCGTTCTTCCAGGACCAGGACCTGGGCTTCAACAAAGACGGTGTGGTGTCGGTAAGCCTGTATGGCGAACTGGCGAAGAACATGGTTCGAAATCCCGATGCAGTAAAATCTGAGCTGCTGAAGGATCCAGCGATCACGAGTGTTGCCCGCATCTCGAATCTTCCCGGCGACATGATCAGCGTCGAAACTGTTCGACCCGACGGCGCCGATCCGGCACTCGACTTCGGGGGCTTTCGCGTAATGCGAATCGACGAAGACGCCCTGACGACTTTACAAGTACCGATCGTAGAAGGACGCGACTTCTCGGTGAAATTCCACGATTCCACTTCATTCATTCTCAATAAAGCCGCAGTCAAAGCACTCAACCTGGAAAATCCCGTTGGTGCGCGCATTCGAAATGAAACACGCCAAATGACAGGTACCGTGGTTGGTGTAGTTGGCGACTATCATTTCTCGTCGCTTCACAATGCCGTCGAGCCACTCGTGCTCGAATGTGAACCCTCTTTCACAAGCAAGCTCCTCGTGAAAGTGAACACCGACAAGGTTGGCCCGGTGATCTCACACATCGAAAGCACGGTGCAGTCGATCGCTCCTTCTAATCTTTTCTCATACAACTTCTTCGACGACCGCTGGAATGCACAATACAAGGAAGAGACCAAGATGAATGTGTTGTTCAATACGTTCTCCGTGTTCATGATCGTTATTTCCTGCATCGGGTTGTTTGGACTGTCAGCTATCACTATGCAAACACGCCGTAAAGAGATTGGCATCCGGAAAGTTGTCGGCGCAAGTATGCCCACGATCGTACAGATCATGTCACGGGAATTCGTGATCCTTGTTGTTGTGGGATCTCTGATCGGGCTGCCATTGTCGTGGTACGCGATGAACAGCTGGCTGTCGAAGTTTGCGTATAAAATTGCCATCACTGCTGATGTGTTTATCGTGTCGATCATTGCTTGCGTGTTGATTGCATTCCTCTCAATTTTTGTCAATGCATTGAAGGCTGCGAGAACAAATCCTATCGATTCACTAAGAAGCGAATAATATGCTCCGTCATAGTATTATCTATGCCTTGCGTCGCCTCGGCAAAAATCAGTTATACACAGGGCTAAACCTCTTCGGTCTTTCCATCGGACTTGCCTGCTTCGCGGTCATCGGCCTCTGGATAAGGTGGGAGCTTAGCTACGATAAGTTCCACGCGAAAAGCGATCGCATCTATCGCATCGCCGCAAGGTATATCGACGAGACGTCTTCGAACGATGTGGCCGTGACAGGTTTTCCCCTTGCCCCCCTCCTCTTAAAAGATATCCCCGACATCGAATACGCAGTTCGCCTCGACCCGTGTGACAATCCAATGATGGTTGGCGACAAAAAATTCCTCGAACAGGGGATCATCGCCGAACAATCGTTCTTCGATGTATTCGATTTTCCAATACTCCAGGGCAATCGCACCACGCTTCTCAGCGAACCCTATTCTGTTGTTCTTACCGATGCCCTTGCACTAAAATATTTCGGCGACACCGACCCCATTGGTCAATTCATGACCGTCTTTCGGTTCGATCCCAACGGCAACGGCAGCCAGTTCAAGGTTACCGGGGTAGTTAAAGAGACGCCGGAAAATTCACACTTCCGGTTCGACTTTATCCTGTCGGGCAAAACAGCCGAGGTGTATAACCCTGCCATAAACCAGACGCAGTCAATACTGGGCGGCTCATATTACACTTACGTCGTGTTGCATCACCGGGTAGATCCCGTGTCTGTCGAATCGAAGTTTCCGCAGATCCTCGAAACATACGCCGGCAAAATGATGCAGGATCGAAATCTTCGCCTCGAGTACTCATTGCAGCCGCTCACCGACATTCACCTGCGCTCAACCCTCGCATACGACATCGGTCAGCAAGGAAGCATCACTTATGTCCTCATCTTCGCTACCGTCGGCATCATTGTCTTGCTGCTGGCCTGCATCAATTACGTGAATCTCTCCACCGCATATTCGTCGGAACGATTCAAGGAAGTCGGCATGCACAAGGTGATGGGTGCACAAAAAGGTCAACTCATTGCCCGGTACCTGACCGAGTCGTGGTTGCTCGCCATGTTTTCATTGGTGGTGGCATTGGGATGGATCGAACTTGCCCGCCCCCTGCTTGAAGGGATCGCGCAGACGGCAATCCCCGGATTGTACAATTTTGATTCGATCGCAACTCTTGTTACTATAACTTCTCTTGTGGGTATCCTCGCAGGATTGTATCCGTCATTTGTTCTTTCGTCGTTCAAGCCCGTTAATGCTCTCAAGCGACAGCACGGAAATGTTTCCGGAGGGGGACTACGAAAAGTACTTGTCGTTGTGCAGTTCTCAATGACGATCATCCTGGTTATTGGCATCATGGTCGTCCAGTTGCAGATGAACTTTGTACAGGACAAAGACCTTGGCTTCGACAAGAATAATCTAGTTGTATTCGGCGTTCATGGCGACGCAACAGTACAGGCAGGCTACCAGGCCTTCGTGGACGAGGTTACTCAAAGCCCCAACGTCGCCGGTGTTGCAAGATCCAATACAACTATCGGCAACGGCCTCGACTACGCTACCGCTACATTGAAAGACGAAAGCGGACAGGAGGTCGGCAGGTCAGTGTACCGTCTTCGCGTCGACTATAACTATTTCGATGTGTATAAAATGGAGCTTCTCGCCGGGCGGAATTTTCGCCCCGACAATGGATCCGATTCTACAAGAGCTTTTGTCGTCAATGAAGAACTGATACATCAGTATGGATACACCGATCCAAATGACGTGATCGGTAAGTCTATTGGGTTCAACGGCGTCGAAGGGCAGATCATTGGAGTGTTGAAAGACTTCAACTTCGCCAGTCTTCAGCACAAGGTCGATCCTGTCGCCATCTGGTTGCTGAACAAAGGTTTCTCACGCATATCGATTCGCGTAGAGGGCGACACACGTAAGGGCTTCGAAGAAGTTACAGCCCTTTGGAAGAAGCATTTCCCTTCTGCAATCATTCAATATGCCTTCTATGAAGACTCATTGGCAACGTCATACCGTACCGAACAACGCTTCTCGGGGATCTTCCTGGTGTTTTCGACTATCTCGCTGGCCATTGCTTGTCTTGGGCTGTTTGCTCTTGTGTCGTATACGGTTGAACGTCGTGCGAAGGAGATAGGGATCCGTAAAGTGTTGGGGGCTTCGATAGTAAATATCCTGTCGATGATCTCTGCGCAGTTCGTTTGGCTTGTGGCATTCTCGTGCCTTGTGGCAATACCGGTGGGTTATTATTTCATGAATGAGTGGTTAACGGGCTTCGCTTACCACATTTCGCTTAATGCATTCATGTTTGGAGGTGCTGGATTGATCGTACTGGTCGTAGCATGGGGTACAGTTACCTTACGAACGTTCAGCGCAGCGTCGGCAAACCCCGTGAACTCTCTTCGAAGCGAGTAGTGGTTGAACCATTTTGCACAAATCGCGTTTAATTCAAAATATTTTGGAGTAAAATTTGTTTTAGTCAACTAAAACGTGCTTAATTTTGTAAAAATGTTTTTTGTAATGCTTTAACAACCACTAAAAGCACTAACAACGAAATTGAAAAACATAAATCTCTTCTCAGCGCTCGTGCGTCCTGAAGCATGTACTTCAGGGCTCCTCTGCAGCCGCTTCACCGCACTCCCGATGGTGATCAGAAGTTTCCGAAGGCAAATCCGGATTTGATACCAGGACTTCACTAGTCCGCAGTCTGTCCCGACGGGTCGGGATAGCTCAAAGTGCCTTTTCCCAAAAAGGCACGGTTATCAATTATTCTCTTTAATATTTATTGAAATTGGAACAGAAAATAACAGTCCGCGTGGCAACACCGGCTGATAAACATTATGCCGAAACCATCACCAAAGAGATGGAAGAATCGGCAAAAGCTCGCGGAACAGGCATTGCCAAGCGTTCGCCGCTCTACATCGAGAAGAAGATGGATGAGGGTAAGGCTGTCATTGCCCACACGGCCGATGGAACATGGGTTGGCTTCTGCTACGTTGAAGCGTGGCAGCACGGCAAGTACGTGGCGAACTCAGGCCTCATAGTGTCACCGGCATTCCGCAAGACGGGTGTGGCTACAGAGATCAAACGAACTGTGTTCGAGCTCTCACGCCGCATGTTCCCCGATGCAAAAATATTCGGCCTCACTACCGGCCTGGCCGTAATGAAGATCAACTCCGACCTTGGCTACGAACCAGTAACCTACTCGGAGCTCACTACCGACGAAGAGTTCTGGAAGGGCTGCCAGAGCTGTGTCAACTTCGACATTCTTACCAGCAAGCAGCGCAAGAACTGCCTCTGCACGGCCATGCTCTACGACCCCGTAGAGAAAGAAGCAAAGAAACCGGCCTCCCCGACCGACAGGTCGGAGCCACCCGCTCCACTGCCGCCCATCAACGGCAGGAAAGTTCAGGAAGTCAGGCGTAAGCGCCATTTTGCCGACAACCTCAGGTTGTTCGACCGCTGGGTTCAATTCAAACAGTTCGTTATGCTTAAGAACTGGAAGAAGAAGTCAGCCGAAAACTCCGAGAAAAGCATATTAAGCTTCCTGTTCTTCTGGTAATTATTCCGCGAAGCGGAACCCAAAATTTTATCTTTACGCGATGAAAAAAGTCGTACTAGCCTTTAGTGGAGGGCTCGACACCTCCTATTGCGCCATATACCTGTCGAAAGATCTGGGCTATGAAGTCCATACCCTTACTGTAAACACCGGTGGTTTTAGCCCCGAAGAGCTCGCTGCCATTGAAAAGCGCGCCCTGAGCCTTGGCGTGACATCACACAGGGCCGTTGAAGAGACAAGCAACTATTACGATAAGGTTATCCGCTACCTCGTGTACGGTAACGTGCTCAAGAACGGAACCTACCCGTTGAGCGTGAGCGCCGAAAGGATGTCGCAGGCACTCGCAGCCGCCAAATACGCGAAGGAGATCGGCGCAACAGCAATTGCCCACGGAAGTACCGGCGCCGGCAACGACCAGGTGCGCTTCGACATGGTGATCCAGATACTCGCACCCGGGCTAGGCATTATCACGCCGATCCGCGACCTCCGCCTGAGCCGCGAGGCAGAGATCGAGTACCTGAAGGCCAACGGCGTTCAGATGAACTTCGAAAAAGCAAAGTACTCTATCAATAAAGGTATATGGGGAACATCGGTAGGTGGAAAAGAGACACTGAACTCGATGGGAATGCTCCCCGAAGAGGCGTGGCCCACTCAAGTGACCAGGCAGGGAACCGAAGAGGTGAACCTGGGCTTCAGCCGCGGTGAACTGATGGCGATCAACGGAAAAGAGTTCGATCATCCGTCGCTGGCGATACAGAAGCTTCAGGAGATTGCAGGGCCTTATGGCATAGGAAGAGACATCCACGTAGGCGACACTATTATTGGTATCAAGGGACGCGTCGGCTTTGAAGCGGCAGCGCCGGTCGTCATCATTAAGTCGCATCATGCACTCGAAAAGCACGTGCTCACGAAGTGGCAGTTGAGCTGGAAAGATCAGTTGGCCCAGTTCTACGGCAACTGGCTGCACGAAGGTCAGTACCTCGACCCGATCATGCGCGATATCGAGGCCTTCCTCACCAGCTCGCAACAGCATGTTACGGGCACTGTATCGGTGTCGCTGCACCCTTACCGGTTCCAGATCAACGGCATCGAGTCGGCTTACGATCTCATGTCGGCGAAGTTTGGAAAGTATGGCGAGATGAATCTCGGCTGGACGGGCGACGATGTTAAAGGTTTTACTAAAATATTCGGCAACCAGGTGGGCATCTACCACCAGGTGAAAGCCGAGGCAGAAAAACAATGAAGATCAAGGTTGGAATAGTAGGCGGAGCAGGATATACCGGCGGGGAAATGATTCGATTGATATTGAATCATCCATTCGCCGAACTCGCTTTTGTTCAAAGCCGAAGCCAGGCGGGGAAGTTTTTGTACGAAACTCATTCGGATCTATTAGGAGAAACGGAGTTAAAATTTTCCGAAGAGATTGGTAGCAAGGTTGATGTAATCTTCTTGTGCCTTGGGCATGGCGACAGCAAAAAACTCCTTGCCGAAACACCAATCCCCTCCTCCATCAAATTAATAGATCTCGGCAACGACTTCCGCCTCACCGACGAGTTTGTTTATGGTCTGCCTGAGATCAACAGGGAAAAAATTAAAGGCGCATCAAGAGTTGCCAATCCCGGCTGCTTCGCTACAACGATCCAGTTGGGATTGCTGCCGCTAGCTCGCGCCAAAAAACTGGGCGACGTTTATTCGACGGGTATCACCGGCTCCACCGGAGCCGGGCAGAAGCTCCAGGATACGACTCATTTCACGTGGCGTGCGAATAACATTTCAGCATACAAGACATTGACCCATCAGCACATGGGTGAGATCAACAGAACCCTGGGCACAAAAGAAGGACAGATCAATTTTGTTCCATGGCGGGGCGATTTTACGAGAGGGATCTTTGTGAGTTCAATTATCTCAAGTGATGAATCGCTGGGTGATTTGAACAAGCTCTATAAAGATTTTTATAAGGATCATCCTTTCACGCATGTTTCGAACACGATGATCGATCTTAAACAAGTGGTCAATACAAATAAATGCCTCGTGTTCCTGGAAAAAGAAAAAAATAAACTTGTTGTACACACCGCGCTCGATAATCTCTTGAAAGGTGCAAGCGGACAGGCGGTACAGAACATGAATTTAATGTTCGGCTTCGCAGAAGATGCCGGGCTTCGTCTTAAATCAATAGTATTTTAAACATTATGGAAGCAAAGATCGCAATCCTTGGCGGAGGTAATTTAGGTGCAGCAATTGCACGTGGTGTGGTTAAATCAAAACTCACAGCTCCTTCTTCAATTACCATTACCCGAAGGCACCTTCCCAAGCTCGAGCAGATGAAGTTCGACGGTTTCAACGTGACCAACGATAACAAAGCGGCCGTGAAAGGCGCTACCGTGATCATACTTGCAGTACAGCCCAAGCAGCTTGCAGGGCTCATCCAGGAGATCGCCGACGTTGTGACCGACAAACACATACTGGTGTCAACCATCACCGGCATTTCGACCGAAGAGATTGCCGGCTTACTTGGAAGGAAAGTTGCCATCGTGCGTGCCATGCCCAACACTGCAATCGCTATTGGCGCATCTATGACGTGCCTGTGCTCGAGAGATACCAACGAAAAGCAACTCGCCGACATCCGCAAGTTGTTCGACAGTGTGGGAATTACCCTCGTGATCGAAGAGCGGTTGATGAAAGCGGCTACCGTGCTTGCAGCCAGCGGGATCGCATTTTACATGCGTTACATACGCGCCGCCACACAAGGCGGTATTCAAATGGGATTCGATGCAGAAGAAGCTCAACTCATCGCAGGTCAGACGGCCCGCGGCGCGGCTTCCCTCCTGCTCGACAACGACACACACCCGGAGATCGAGATCGACAAAGTAACAACTCCCGAAGGCTGTACCATTGCAGGTTTGAATGAAATGGAACACCAGGGATTAAGCTCTGCACTCATCAAAGGAATTATTGCATCATTCGACAAGATCAACACCATTAAGAAGTAGATGAAACCATTCGATGTTTACCCACTCTTCCCCATCGAACCAGTTCGCGCCCAGGGCTCATGGCTTTGGGATGACAAAGGTGTAAAATACCTCGACCTCTATGGGGGTCATGCCGTGATCTCTATCGGTCACGGTCATCCTCACTTTGTTAAAAAGATCGAAGACCAGCTTAACAGGATCTCATTTTATTCGAACAGCGTTCAGAATCCTTTACAGGATCGTCTCGCCGAAAAACTCGGTGAGGTCTCTGGCTACCCGGACTACCAGTTGTTCATGTGCAACTCGGGCGCCGAAGCGAATGAGAATGCACTGAAGCTTGCTTCGTTCGTAACGGGCCGCAAGAAGGTCGTCGCTTTCAAGAAAGCATTCCACGGCCGCACTTCCGGCGCGGTAGCAGCTACCGACAACGCAAAGATCGTATCTCCGTTCAATGCGAACCACGAGGTTACTTTCATTCCTATAAACGATGTCGCTGCACTGTCGGCAATCACCAAAGAAACAGCCGCAGTGATCATCGAAGGCATACAGGGTGTTGGTGGCATACAACTTCCGCACGATTCTTTCCTGGTTGCGCTCGCCGCGAAATGTAAAGAGACCGGCGCGCTCCTCGTCCTCGACGAAGTACAGTCGGGTTACGGAAGAACCGGTAAGTTTTTCGCACACCAGTATGCCGCAGTTACTCCCGATCTGATCACGATCGCCAAAGGTATGGGCAACGGGTTTCCTGTTGGTGGACTGTTGATCCAGCCCGGCATCAAAGGCGTACATGGCATGCTTGGAACTACGTTTGGAGGAAATCATCTCGCTTGCGCGGCAAGTCTCGCCGTCCTGGAAGTGATCGACAATGAGAAACTGATGAACAATGCGCGTGTGCTGGGCGACTACTGGATAAACGAATTGAAAGCCTTCCCTGCCGTAACCGCTGTTCGTGGTCGTGGCTTGATGATTGGATTCGACCTTCCCGAAAGTCTCGCGGCGCTGAGAAAAGACCTGCTGTTCAAGCATCACATATTCACAGGTGAAGCGAAACCCAACACTATCC
>DASRSO010000278.1:0-4199 GCA_035656375.1 Cyclobacteriaceae bacterium
TTCAAAAAATTTGTTTGCGTGAGCAATGAACGAAGATCGAGTTCGGGCCCTGCCGGGCAGATTTTTGAAGAAAAAACTACAATCTTCCTGTTATACAATTCACTTTGACGCACTTCGCCCAATACGGTTTGTGCACGTCCGCCCGATACCGGCACTATTATAATAACATATTCGGGTGCATACTCATTGTACTCGCCACCGATCTCTTCGGCAAAACGACGCATAACTTGTCTCAGGTCCATGGTTTAGGAGTTAATAGTTAAAAGTTAAGAGTTAAAAACTAAATGCAAAAGAGCTTTTAACCCTTAAAAGTATATCGCGTAAGCTTTCACTCCACTACGTGAGAATTCCAGCGTGGGAGCCGGAACCTTTATCATGTTCACAACCTTCAACACCGTTTTCAAAAACTTCGACCGCACCGGTATGGCCGTAAGGTCTACATCGAGGCTCAAATAATATTGACGATAAGGATTAAATCCCGCCACTTTATTTTGATTGTACCGTCCATACAGCATGTCCTCAGCGCCATATCCTCCCGAAACACTCAACCATTTCGGCCATCGCGAGCCGGGCATAAACTTCCCAACATCGACCGACAGCCACAGCGTTTGTCCATTGTAGTTTTTAATGATCTCGGAAGCACCACTGCCCAACACTTCCGGCCTCTGCCGCGCCAGCGAGGTGCTGTGAAACGAAAACTTCGGATGTATGCGTACTTCTTTCCATGCCAGTGATTGCCCAAGGTAGAATAAAGACCCGGCTGCATTCGCAGCCACGTCGGTTATCGATGCACCGTACGCTGCCGAATAACCATCGAACACTTCGATAGAAGAAAGTAACACGAGGCCAGTAACAGCACCAATAACGTCCGACTTCCTGGCCGGAACATTACAGCTCCGAAGGATCATCGAGGCATTATCGGAAATGTGGAACGCCGAAAAGAAATGTCCGGCCTTATCCATCTGGTTCCACTCTGAGGCATCATTAAAAAAATGAAAAGATTGTTTCGGAGCGTCGGCATACCACGCATGACCCAGCGCAATCATCGACGAGGTATAAGCTACTCCAACAGCTGTCGACGCAATTATGAGCTTTCTTTGATTGACTGTTGAATCGGACTGTGCAAAGCACCACGTTGACAGGAAGCTCAACAAAAAGAATAAACGCATTAGTTGTGGCCAGTTTTGTCTGCAGCCTTTATCGCCTTCTCATCTTCGATCAACTGCTCTTCGGTCTCACCTTCGTTCTCTATTTCTTTTCGTCGCTTGTCGCGAGCAAAGCGCAACAGGTCGCGTACCTCGTTGAAGTTCTGGGTGTGCATCAAGCTCACACCCGTTGTAACAGCGGTCTGTGCACCTAACGAGCTGGATATTGCATTAAAATTCGAGCGACTGTACATCTTCACCCTGAATTTACCATCGGGAGTCAACAGGTAGTCAACAGTCCAGTCGCCGGCGATCGACGCAACACTCTGTTGTGCCTGGCTTGAGAATGTTCCGTCGCGCGTGATCCTCAGCCGGCCATTCAAAAATGAATAGGAGAGACGAAGCTGGAACGTGTTGAATGCTTCCGCGTCGAGCGCTCCCAGGTCGAGGTCGATCTCCAGGTTCTGATCCACCTGCGTGAGCCAGTAGCTGAGCTGGTTAGAGAGAAGCTCGCTCACACTGTTCGCCACCGATCCACTCGTGCTGAATGCGTCGAGAGGGGAAAGTCTTCGAAGAATGATCAACGAGAACACCTGTCGTTTCAATTCCTGCTCGTCGAGCCTGGCCTTAAATGCATTGAAGTCGAAGCTGAGTCGTTTTGGTGGACCGTTGGTAAGGTTCACTGTTGTCGGCAGGTCGTTTGCAACCAGGTCGAAGGTAAACGACGGCGAAAGCATCTGGCCGTCGAGCTTCAATTGTACTTCGATCGGGTATTTGCGTTTGATCGCAGGGTCTGTTTGAATATCGGGTTCCTTGTCGTAGATCGGCGCAAGCGACGCCAACTGGCGATAGCTGGCTGTGATGTTCATGATACCCGCATAAGGATCTCCATACCACAACATCCTGCTTCCGGGCTTGATGGTAAATTCCTTGTTAATGATGTCGTACAGCGTAAAATTGTATGCACCTTCCGTAAACTCGAGGCCTCCAAACATATTGAACTCACCTTTCGTGTCGAGCTGAAGCCGCAAGTCGCCGTTGCCTCGGCCACGAATGATGTCGCCGGCCTTTATGTCGAAAATGATCTCGGCGTAGGCAGCCGGTGTGATGTCGAGATTGATATCGACCGAAACGCCTGTGAGCTCTCTCTTCTTGAGATCCTTTTTAAGGTTCTCGGGGATGAAGAGGCTGTCGGTAAAATGTGCGAAGGTGATGAAGTCTTTCTTTTCCACTTCCGATGTTCCGCTTACGGGTATGTAGATCTTCGTGTTCTTTTCTGTTCTTGCGGTGGCAGAGATCTTCAGGTTAGCCGACGGTCCGAAGATGTTGAGATTACCTGTTGCGTATCCTGTACCGTAGAACAGGCTGTTGTCTTTGCTGGTCGTGTTCAACACCTGGAAGTTGGTAAACTCGCCGTCGAGGTTTATAACAAACTTGTTGAAGTTCTTGTGGGCAATGTATCCGTGGAGTGTCCCCTTGTTCTGAAGTTGATCGTACACCTGCATGTCGTCGAAGATGAGCTGGCTGGGCGACATACCGAATCCGCCATTGAATGTGTACAGTGTCTGTAAATAATCGATATGGATCTTTCCATCTTTCACCATTCCCGTTCCATTCAGCGACGGTGCCGAGAACGTTCCGCGTATGTCGTACGTGCCGGTGAGCTCTCCATCGATCTCTGAGAACAATCCGCGAAGCAGCGGCTCGAGCACGCGCAACCTTGTTCCGGTAAATGTCGCCTTCAGATCCAGCGGGTCGGTTGCCTGCTTTGGATTGTAAATGCCCGTAACGGCCATCGTGCGTTCCTGTTTCCGGTCAATAAAGAAGTTGATGTCAAACATCTCTGTCTGCGGATTCCATTGATTTCTTCCCGATACATCGCCGATCAGGAAGTCGTTAACGGTAAGATCAATAATGGCGAGATTGTTTTGGATGAAAGCCTGGTGATGCAGATCCTTGCCGATGAGCTTCGCATTGACCAACCCGTCGAATTTCTCGGAGATAAACGTGTTGATGATGTCAAGACTAAGGTTGTCGACCGTCAGCCTCAATTCCTTTTGTGGATTTTCGGAGATCTGCCCGTCCATGAGGACCGACTGATCTCCGTTATGGATCTTCAGTGAGTTTATGGTAAACTCTCCGCCCTTGAACATGATGTAGTTGTTCTGATCGACGATCCATTCCTTGTCGAGGGCGAGTATCCTCGACGGGAGGATCTTGACCTTTGTACTGTCTTCAAGAAAATCGATCTCCGAACGAAGCCGTAGTTTGTTTTCAAACTTCTGTTGATCGACATCGAGGCCCAGGTCGATGTGATCCCTGTTCCAAATTCCCTCAACAAGAAGATTTTTCGTCTGCAACGCTTTCGACAGGTACTGGCTTTGTGAGTTCACTGTGACCATCGCAAGTACGTTCGCGCTATCGCGGATCTTTGACCCCGTGAACTCCAGTTCGTTTCGATAGAAATTCCGGCCGGCATACACCACCGTATCGATCGTGGAAAACGCCTGCAGGATAGACGTGAGACCATTGGTGAAACGACCCTGGATGCTCGTGCCTTGGCTCAACTGGAGATCAATACCGGCCAGCGCCGTCAGTGGATTAATGTCATGTAGATCGATCTTGATGTTCACATCATATTCCTGGCTGCTCTTTCGCTTGCTGTTATAATAGTTGGCGATCGCTGTCTTGTCGTTTCCGATACTCAGCATCAACTCCTGGAACAACTTGTTGAGATCATTGAACAGCGTCGAGTAATAATAGTTGCCCGTCATCGAGGCGTTGAACAGCGAACTTCGGAACGTCAGTTGCCTTTCAGCTTCCTGCATCTCTGAAATTAAGTGCATCGAGTCGAGCTCGATAAACTTTCCGTCGTAGTGCACTTTGGTGTCTTTGAAAACAGCATCACCAAAAAGACTGTCGATCTGCAGTCCATGGGAGTTGATATTAACATAAGAACTGATCGCAAGATCTTTCTTTGTAAAGCCGAGATTGTGTATCAACGCAGTGTCGAGCGTAGCCCTGATCTGCACAATATCTTTATCTGTCCTAAAG
>DASRSO010000279.1:0-12269 GCA_035656375.1 Cyclobacteriaceae bacterium
GAGATCGTTCGCTATTTCATGACCATTCCCGAAGCCTGCAGGCTCGTGCTGGAGGCCGGTGTTATGGGTTATGGCGGTGAGATCTACATCTTCGATATGGGCAAACCCGTAAAGATCTACGACCTCGCTCGCCAGATGGTAAAACTATCCGGCCTGGAAGTCGGAAAGGATATCGATATCATCTTTACCGGGCTGAGAGAAGGAGAGAAGCTCTTCGAAGAACTACTGAACGACACGGAGAATACAGTGCCTACGCATCATCACAAGATCATGAAAGCGAAGGTCGCGATGTACGAATACAATCAGATCAACAACTACCTCGACCTGCTCGAAGATCTCGTTAAAGACAAGAATGAGTTGAAGGTTGTAGCCCTCATGAAAGATATCGTTCCCGAATACAAGAGCAACTACTCGAGATTCGAGATACTCGATAAAGGCACCGGGATTTAAACCGGGATTTAAATTAAATAAGACTGGTAAGTGTTTATCGCCTGCGGTTGTACTTGCGCTTCTGTGTGTACAACTTATTTCTGCGAAGTGAGCTAAGATCGTAAGGCAGGTAGTACTGGATCTTGGCATTCATCATAAAATACCAGTCGTCAGCTTCAGGATTGCCGCGCACCTGGGCATCGCCGCGTTTAGAGAGCGCTCTTGCAAGATCGCTGCTTAGTGAAGCGGGATCTGGATAATCACGTGCGCTTATGTCATCGAGATAGTCCGTAAATGTCTTGCGGATACCCCCTTCGAAGGCAACGTTGAAGAAGGGACCAACCTTCAATTTCAAACCGGCACCCAGCGGCACGACAGGCTGTATTTTGCTGTACTTCACGCCTTCGGTCATAAGGGGCTGAAGGGCTACCATTTCGCCCTGGTATTCGGTTTTGGGATTGATGTAGAGCAGTCCGAATCCAATAAATCCGTAGAAGTTTACTCCCTGGCGTTGATAAAAACGACGGCCATTGGGCAGCAGGTTTATAGTTGCTGCAATGTTTGCCTCGATATTATTTGAAATAAACGATAGGTTCCTGGGCTTCCTTTCCGGCGGAGCGGTAGCATCGGTGCCTGAGATCTGGAACCAGTTGAGTTCGGCCCGTCCGCTGATCCTGTTTGTAAAGAAATGTTCGGCTCCAACATTGAGGCCGTACTTCACAGTTCCAAGGCTCTTGGGGTTTGTCAGCTCGCCGAAATAGTTCGCGCTCCCAACACCAACATACCCTATCAGGGTCCTTTCCTTTCTAATCGCGTAGAAACTCTGGGAGAATACCGCTGTTGCATCCGTCAGGAAAAACGAGATAACAATAAGTAGTCGAATCGATCTTGTCATCAGTCTGTCTATGCATTCCAAATATAAGAAAATTCGACTACTCGACAGTTTTTTGCCTGTCAGTGTCTGTGTGCCACCACCAGTTTGCGGGCCGTATAGACCCCGTTTTCGTTGAGTTGAACGATGTAGACCGCGCCTGCCAGGCTGCTCGTGTCGATGGTTGTAGACCGCTGGCCTATTCCAATTGCCGATTGCAGTACTGGGCGTCCCAACTGGTCGATCACCTTAACCTCGACCCCGGTCGCAGTTGCTTGCGGGAGCTCGATGTTTACGTTGTGGTCGGCCGGGTTAGGGTGGATGGCTGTCTGCTCGAGGAACGGCACTTCGAGCGCCGTCGTGTAGTTGAGCGTTATAGGCTCGTTGTTATACGCCGCCTGCAACACCTGCCTCTTGCCGCCCACGTTGATGTCGGACTGAACGAAAGCTACAATTACCAGCTTCGGGTTGGCACTGAGGTATGATCGATCTATCGCCCAGGTCTCATTGAATGTGAATTTCTGACCCTTAGCCGTAGCCGGCACCTTTTTACCCGATGCCGACGGGAGCATCTTCCGTAGCACGTAAGAATCAGATTCTACTGTTTCTTCAACTATTGCAACGTACAGTGAATATTGGTTCGCGCTAAGATCAAATTCATTTGCGAGCACATCACCGGTCACGTTAAGTGTACCGTTGCTTATCGACGGCGAATTGATCTTTATCGTAAGCGGCGAAGTCACGAGCGACTCAGTGCTATAATATGTAGATGCCCACGAGCTGATTTGTCCTGCTGTATTAGTACCAAACATTGCGTTGCCCGTTGGAGTCGTGTACCCGTCGATATAGCCGCGGGGAACCGAGCTTAATCCGTAGAAGGACGCTCTTGCATTAGGATCCATCGGGTTCTGTGTGAATATCGGGTCGGCAGCATCGCCGGCGGATACCGGTATGCCAGTGTGGTATTCTATCTTCACAACTTCACCCGAAGCAGCCGCCGAAGGGAAAGCTTTGAAAGCACTTGTGTTGTTCACCACCGACACAGCCGAGCTCTTGCTGGTGAAGTTTTCTACCAACACCGTCCTGTTACGCGACTCGAGCTTGAAGTAGTCTATCGCGAATCCATCGTAACGGCTTGTATTCAGAGGGCTGGTGTTGGAGCCAAACACAATCCTGAACCTCAGCCTCGACCTGTCCGCGAGGTTATCAAGGTTATATCGGCCGGTCTTCCATCCCTGGGGATCGTTGGGATCGAACGTTTGAGAATCACCAGACCAACCAAACTGTCCTACGTTTTGTCCGATGCCGCTCAACGAGGCAAGACCACCAATAGAGTTTTCGTTATACCATTGAAGACCGCTGACGTCGTCACCGAGTCGTACCCATTCAGGGTTGGCCGCCGTCTCATCCAATACTTCCATGTATGCACCATCTCCTTTGGGTTCGGTATCGCTCATGTAGTCCATTGCGATAACCGGCCTTACGAGCTTGGTCATGTCAACACATGGGCCATACAACACCGAGCGTTCGTTGTCGCCATAGAATTTGTCGCCACCGAGGTCTTTGTGTGTCGCCCAGAATTTCGGACCGGCAACCGGATTGGGATCAGATGAAATACTGCCTCCCGTAGAAGTTACCAGGCTCCAGCTTGTCGTTCCGTTGGCTCCTTCTGTCACCCAACCATGCGACGATCCTTCGAATGTCTCGACGTAAGGAAACTTATTTATGTAGGGGAGTATAGACGCGCTCTTCACGATAGTGTTCGTGCAATTGAGCACCGAGGTGACCTTCAACGTAACGTTGTATGTGCCAACACCGGAGAACTTATGTTTTGGTGCAGCGTCAGCCGAGGTATTTGTCCCTGATGCGGCATTTCCAAAGTCCCAATCCCAATGGGCGACTTCGGCAACTTCTGTACCTGTATAGGCGAACGCAGTCTCGTCACCGTCGCAGATCTTGTGCCATGTGAAGTCAGCGGCTGGAACGGGACCAACCCTGATCGCATTGCCGTTGAATTGTGCAAGCTGTGCGGCGTTAATTCCAAGAACACAGCCATCTGAAGTCTTTGCTTCGAGCCTCACGTTGTACAGACCCGTTTTCGGGAACTTATTGATCGGATCCTTATAGGTTCCTTTAGTCATATCGTTCCGTGTACCGGCAGGAATGTTACCTGCACCGTATTCGAGTACAGCAAATCCATCATTGAAGTCCCAACGCCATGCATCGATGGTTCGTGCAGGACCCGAGGTGGGTTGTTTAACTGTAGTCTCATCGATGAACAACATGTCATCTCCAAGACAGAAGTTCTCAACTCTGAACTTAGGCTCGGGACGAGGATTGACGATGATCGTAATAGGAAGGCCAACGCTCTGGCAACCAGCGAAGGAAGTACCTGCGTTGGTTGTCTGGGTAGCATAGAACGTTACCTCCTGGTCGACGGTGGTAGACACACCGCTGGCGAAGGTAGAACCCGCACCTCTCAGGTTTGTCAGTGCCGCATCGGAATACCATTTGGGAGAAGTACCCGAAGCGGTGAGGTCATTTACGACAGCATCGCCGACACAATACTTGAATTGTGGATTAGCACCTGCTACAGTTGTTGTCGGAGGTAATGGCTTCGCATGCACCGTGACGGTTACGATGTCAGTCTCCTGCGGACATGGTCCGTTTGGACCTGTACCGTCGGGATCATCTGACGTCAGTGTAAGGTCGAACACCGCACCGGCAAGTTCCGTCGTGCTTGGGACGTACCCACTCGTAAGGCTTAGATCATCACCAAAGGTGCCGGTACCCCCGGTCCACTTGAAGCCGAGAGCGCTGCTGCCAGAAGGCTTCGATCCTGCAAGCGTGATTGAATTATCTGAGCACACAACGATATCGGGACCGGCGTTAACTGTTGCTCGCCGGTTGATCTGGACCGGCACCTGGGCGCTGGCCACAGGGCATGGTCCGATCGGGTCATCGGACGTTACAGTAAACGTAATAGTAGAACCTGCTTCGGAAGCCGCCGGCATGTAACTCGAAGCGAATGAATGCTCTTCGCCGGTGGTAATACCTGACTGGCCGTTTTCCGTCCATGTGATACCAACAGGAATACCCGTTAGAGTAGCGGAGAGTCGGATGGGATCGGTATCGCTCTGACAAACGGTGAAGGCTGGGGGCACTACTACTTTAACCTCGGGATTAACGCGCACGGTCATCTGGTCGGTCTCAACCGGGCATGGGCCATTGGGCCCCGGGCCGTCGGGATCGTTTGAGGTCAACGTAAACACAATGTCTGTTTGTTGATCTTTTTCCGTCTGATCGGCGACATATACTGCGTTACCAATGGTATTGTTATTTCCTGCAAAACTTCCAAGGCCTGTTGTTGACCATGCAAATGAAGTTGCTGCACTGCTTGTCGGAATGGATCCTGCAAGTTGAACGGGCACGTTGGAACACAGGTTCAGGTCGGGTCCGGCCTCTACCGTCGCTCGCTTACTGATATGGACATTGACTATATCAGAGGAGGATATACATGGACCCGAGGTTCCGTCGGGATCTTCCGTCTCTATTGTGAAAATGATCGTTGATCCAATAAGGTTCTCTGTCGGAGTTGACACATACTTTGCGGTCAACTTGGTCGGGTCATCGACGGCTGCAGCTCCATTCTCAGACCATGTTGTGTTTGAGAGGCCACCGGTCAGCGTTGCACTTACTTCAATTGGGTCACCGGCGCAGACTGTAAAGTCAGGAATAGCCGTTACCGTGACGTTGTTGTTGATTGCGAAGCTGACGCTTTTTGCAACGGCGCTACAGGCTCCGCCGGGCGGGTCGCTGGTGAGCGTGATGGTTGCAGTTCGGGCAGTAACTTCTGCTGGTGATGGACGATATCTTCGCGCAAGGTCGAAGTCGGGATTACTGTTATCACTCACATCAAGGAAGGTTCCCGCACCGCTCCATGTTCCACTGAGTGGAGGTGTGTGACCAATACCTGGCGTGATCGAGGCAGCAAGGTCGGCGAGAAGGAGCGTACTACCACTGCAGATCGATAATGAAGTTATACCGGGATCAACTGTTGGCGCGTCGTCGATCTTCACTGTAAGCGGCAACGGATCGCTTTCACAACCATTGAAGAAGGCCGATCGGTTTGTAACTCTCGTTACATTAAATGTAGTGGTTGCGATGTCAGGCTTCCGGTCGCCATCGCCATCGGTGAGATACGAACTTGGATAAAATTCGTTTGCCGATGCCGTGAGCGGTATCGTTCCCACGCTGCTTCCATACCAGTTATAGACTACTCCACCAGCCGGCGTAGCCTTGAAGGGGATCAGGGTCAGGTTTTGTGTTTCACAGAACTCCGGCGTCGTATCATTAACGCCGTCTATTGTAATGGATGAAGCCGCCACAGCGGTTGGCTTTTGGTACACCGTTACTACCGTCGAAGCGATGTTAGAGCAGTTGGTTACGGTATTTAGCCAGGTATAGTTGATCTGTACGTTGCCGGTTGGTGCTGATCCCGGGTTGAAACTGAAAGAACTCGAATTTGAGCCGGATATTCCACCCACAGTCGAACTGGGGTTACCAACCACGGAGGCCGTGAAGCCGTCTACCGGGCTTCCGGATTTCATTGCGGGGAAGCCCGAGAGGGCGAATGGTAAGCTGTTTGAACAGTTAAATGTCGTTGGCAAATTGCCGCTTGGGTTCGGAACAATGCTCACATCCGGTTTCTTCTTGATGGGGATAAAGGCATACTTGTAAGTACCGAAGGTTGTGATGTAGGGTAGCGGTCCTGTGTGTCCAACGGGGACACATCTGTCCTCCATAAAATATCCAATATAAATCCCGTATTGGCCTTGATTGAAAGGATCGGCAGAACGCGCATAGATATTCTGAAACACGGCAGCTGAGGGATCAAAAATGTTGTTAGTCCCTGGGATGTTGACCCATTCGCCAATATTTGTTCCGTAGTAATCCCAGTCAAAGTACTTGTACCTAAGCACGTACTGCTGCTGACCGAAAGCAGGGCTGTTGATATTGATGCAGGTTTGAACTGGCGCGGTGGTCCCATCAGTTGGGCCAGTCATTACCGCGGGAGTTTCGTTATCACAGTAGTCTGAGTGTAATCCATTAATGAAACCAGCGACTACATTGAATGTCACGGTCTTAACGCTCTTACAAAAAGGGGCAGATGTCGATGTGTATTCGAACGTGATCGGGTGCGCCCCGATCGATACTTGTTGCGGATAGAACTTGTATTTACCATCGGCTCCTTTCAAAACGCCGTCGCCGGTGAATACGCCAGGTAATGCTCCCGATCCGACAGGGGACCCTGTTGTATAGCCTTCGAGAACAATAGGAGGGGCTGTGGCCGCGTCAAAGCTGGTCTCGTTAGGCTGTACTGAACCACCGTTGGTGTTGCGGATCGATACGTCTGTTGCGCCGTTGGCACTTATGAGTGTACCGTGGGATTGTGCGTTGGGTTCGTCATCACCCTTTACCTGTGCAGTTCCACCGAAACGAAGGATCGGCAGGGGACCTACAACAGTATTCCCGCTGTACTTAATTGCGAGTCCGCTTATGGTGATTGCATCGTTCGCACCAGTTATGTTACTAACTGTGAAGGTCAGTCTTACGAGATCATCTGCAGGATATGAGACCGGCTGTATAGCCGTGATAGCTGTGCCTGAAGTTGCAGTGGGAACGGGGACTAGTGACTTATTAAAGATAAAGCCGGTGGGTAACTTCAATGAAAATGTTCGTGCAACGCCGGCACTAAAATCACTCGGGTCCTGTTCGGTGATCACGATGTTTGGAAGCGTGGTGAAGGAACCTGCTGGAGTCTGGAGTGCATCACCGAAGCATACTGTCACCGGGAAGCCACCCACACCAATTGGGAACGTAACGATCACACCAGGGCTCTCTACGATAGGGCCGGGAGTAGTAGGGTCTGTCGAAATACCACTGCCATTGTAGTGTACCTTCAGGATCTTGTCGGAGCCTGCGAACTGGAACTTAAGCTTGGTCCAATTGATCACACCCGCTGTGAATGATTTTGTCAGCGCGTCGGGGCCATTCACTTGCAGGGTACCACCCGATGTTGCGGATATCGTAACAGTGTTCGTGATATCTGTATCGCGGTTGTCGTTACCGTCAAGTGCTTCTATTGAAACTGCGAACTCGGCACCCGGAGCGATCGGTCCCGCATCAACACTTGTGAAATTCAGATGATTGGCAGTGACTTCGATTACGTTTGTCGGAAGGTTGGTATCGTCGTCTGTAGAGGCACCCCCGGCATTTGGTGCAGCGAGACCCGATTTGGTCCCTAATGCAGTGGCCTCAATGATCGTTACTTTGATTATAGCACCATCGGTGATTGGACTTTGTTTGAATGAAGCGCGAATATCAAATTCATCTGTATCGTGATCATTCGCCTGTAAAATGCCTGCTGGTATTGTGAATGTATAAGTATCAACCAACGGGTCGACAGTCTTTGGATCGTGCGCTGCATTGTTATCGAACACCGCGATCGTACGAACAAACTGTGGATTTGTGATCTGTATTTTAAGTGTAGTGAGCTCCGTTTGCTGGTTGTCACCATCGTCGCCTGATCCGCTATCACGCAATGAAAATTGCGCGAGCCTTACGGAGTTACTTCCGTCGTTCGCAAGGGTAGGACTTTGAAATGAAGCGTAGTCGATATTGTCTGTACCGGTGTTGTTAACGTAAACGATATCCGATTCTGCGCTGAATGTTGTTGCATTCTTGTTGGTGAATGGTGTCTTATAATTTGTGGTTGCACCAATTGCGCCATTCCTGCCGAATGCAATCACCACATAATGCCAGGTAATTCCCGCGCCAGCTGTATTATCATTGAACGTGGTTTGACCACTCGATGTGATCTCAGTAACCTTCACGGATGAGCTGGCTGCATAGTTCAGTGAGTTAATGTCAACGCCATCGACAATCAGGCTACTGGGAACATCAGCACCTGCGCGACGAACAATGAGGTACCCCGTTGCATTGGTGATTGTGCCGAATCCAGGGAACGTTATTGCTACCGAACTGTTACCGGTCCCTGTTACCGTGAAACCGCCAGGGTTACTGGCTGGCTCGTTCGACAATGTGTAGAATGAAGTTTCGGGTGTCGACAGTGTATGGTCATTATCGTTCTCAGCCCAGGCCTTAACAAAATATTGAGTTCCGGGAGTCAATGATCCCTGTGTGTGGTTGTATGAACCGGTACCAGATCCGTCTGTAGTCTTCGTTGCATCATTGAAACCGATGCTGCCGGTTGTGTTGTAAATGAAGCCGCGGGTATTTACCGTCCCGCCTCCATCATTGGTGACGTTGCTATTGAACCGCGCCGTGTTAAAATCAATGTTGTCAACTGTAACGGTCGCAACGCTCGGTGGGATCATCCAGTTTACACTTGCAGTGAGCAAGCTTGCATTGGGGTTGCCTGCCACGTCTGTAACAGAGCCCGCAGGCAGGTTCAGTACAACACTTCCCGCGCTCGTTGCCCCGGTTACGTCGACACGCACGGTATATTCAACACCCGGTGTTACTGTTTGAATGTCGAACACTGCCATTGCACCTCCGTTCGTACTTCCTGTGAAATCGAAATCTGAGGTTTGAACTGTGGATGGATTTAGATTGTCGCCAGTGATCTTCAAAGTGTATTCGATATGGTTCTGGCCTGCAGGGTCGGCCTGGCCAGCCTTCTTTGTAAGTGTTAAGTTGGGAGCGACGTTATCGAAAGTGATGTTTGTGACTTTGGCAACGCTGTCTTCATTGCCCGAGTTTTTTGCTGCGCCGGCGGGAATAGTAAGAGTGAGTTGACCGTTAACGGTGATGCTCGAAACTGTTACCGTCCAGTTTGTTCCACTGCCACCTACTACAAAATTGGCACCAGCGGCGGCTACATCGCTCAGTAGCAGAGTGGCGCCTGTGGTGCCGAACCCGGTTACGGATTGATCGAAAGTAACGTTGAATATCACAGTACCGGTATTCAACCTGGTACCATCAACGGGAGTAATCGAAGTGATCGTTGGTGGAGCCGCAAAGGCCGCATGGGCAGCAAAGAAAAACAGAAGACAAAAGCCCAGCCTGACTATAGCGTTCTTCATAATCCGTAGAGGTGTATGTATATCTAAAATTTTGTTCTTACAAACTCAAATCAATCCTTCAGGTTGCCGTTGCCGTCGGTGCGAATAAGAAACATCGAAGAAACGTTACTAATGTCGGAAGTACCTGAAATCAACAGGGTGCCATCGGAGAGCTCGCGAATAGACGTTGCTACTTCGTCTCCGCTACCGCCCATGAGCTTAGACCACAGGAAGTTTCCGAAGGCGTCAATCTTTATTAATACGATATCCGTACCGCCATTACCAGTCGAGGGGTTTTCACTCATCTGGCATGCGAGCACAAATCCACCGTCTGTTGTGAAGGTGATTGCTGATCCCTGGTCCTGGCTTCCACCAGGTGTTCCTTTATCAATTGCAAGCTCAACGCCATCGAAGTATCTCGCTGTCGATTCCATTACGTTACCGGCGGGATCGACCTTAACAAAGAATACATTCTGGTTACCAGCTTTGCTCGTATAGGTTCCAATGATGCCGTATCCTGTTGCGGAAGCTTCGATGTCTTTCACATCGTGTCCGCCTGTGTCGTCAGTTTTTCCAAACAGGCTGTTGTTAGTAGGGGAGGCGAAATTCGGGGGAACCGAGATCACGCTCACATATTTTGACTGGTTTACATCCTGCGGAGTGGCTGTGCTGGCCCAGATGATATTGCCGGAGGAAAATCCCAGGTAGTTTGTATTGACGTAGTCGAAGTTGAAGAGATTGAGATTCTTTCTCCAGGTGGGTTGAGCGATGTTTGAGACGTTAAAACCGAGAGTGATCGTTTGCTCCTGGCTGCCGGGTACCTTATACGATCCCAGGGTTGCGATCTCACCGTTGGCGAGCATCACACTGGCGCTGGCTTTGAAGTCTACTTTTAGTGTAACCTGATCGGTTCCACGTGTCGCGGTCACACTGCTATCCTTTGCAAAACGCCTGACTTCATCGCCCGACGCACCCAGCTGTAGCAGGAGAAATTGCGAGTTCACAAATTCAGAACTTTCGTTGGAGTTTGGATTTAATTCAATACCCTCACCTGAAAGCAGGTAACCGTCTGAAATAGGCTTTATCGAGTGAACATTCGCGTTTGGAATGATTTTCTCCCAAAGCTTCGTGCCCTGGCTGTTGGTTTTAACAATTACGATCCCCGGAACTTTCTGTTCGTCGAGGGCGGAACTGGTTTCGAGAGGAGCGGCATTGCCTACCATGATAAACCCGCCATCGCCGTCGGGTTCCACAGCCACCGAGGTGTAGCTACGTGCACTGCCGAAAAACCTGATGAAGGTTTGTCTCTCGGGTACCGTCGCGTCTTCCAGGTTGTTACAGGCAAATACAGTCAGTAACAATAAAAACAGTAAAGAGCGGGCCATTCGTTAGTGGGTAGTTTTTTTCCTGGGAATGTACTTGTTCAACAGGTATCCAAAGGACACTGACAGGGTGTTCAGAGAGAATGGTCCATGGACAAACTTATTACCAAAGACTTCCAGCTGGCTCTCGTACAATTTCTGTTCATTGAAGATCGTGGCAGCTCCGAAGTTGTATCGGATCTCGGCAACGATCTCTGCTTTCTTGACTTTACCCTTCACACCTGCAGAAACGATTGGTGCGAAGTTGAATGACGCGTACTGTCCCTTTGCTTCCTTGCCGCTGATTACAGTAGGCACATCCGATTGATCGGTGATCTCCGTCCTTAGGTCCGATGAAACGCTGATCAAATAATCGACGGCTATACCAGCCGAAACATACGGTACCCATTTTGGATCGATCTTGTTCTGGCCAACTCTTATCGGGTATTGAACCGATACAGGCAGACTAACCCAGTTCATCTTGATGGTGCCGGTCGTGTGCTGGTCGCCTTCAAAAAATGTATTATCAACTTTAAAGGCCTTATTGGTGTAATACAATTCAGGATTCAAAAACAGTTTGTCGTTGAAGATTGCAATCTCTGCCGACGCCCCGGCCTGGAAACCAATGCCATACGCGTAACTCTCTGTACCCTCATTACTTGGAGTGTAAGAGTGGACATTCGGCTGTGTGGCATTTGCACCGGCCTTCACACCCAAACGATAAACAGGCTCGGTACGGAACGTGCGCCACAAGGCAACAAACTCCGCCGGATCGATGTTATCGTTCGGTTTGAATTCGGGATCTGTATTGAGGATATTAAGCATCATCTCGTCTGCCTTCTCAGGTTCTTCGAGATAGATGTAGGCAAGCGTAAGTAGCTTGTATGCGTCCACACGTTCCTGCGTGATCCATTCCGTTTTGCCGATACAGTCTTTCATAAGATCGGGCAGTTCATGCAAACGCCCGTTCTCATATATCGACCGCGCAAGTCGTAAGGTTTGAGCACACGTCGTGGTCTTTTGTTGCGCCGTTGCCAACCGTGGCGCAACGAGTACAGCGATTAAAGCAGCAGCTACAGCAAGTTTTCTCATTTACTTGTTGTTTTCGGGTAAGTTCTCGCAAGTTTTCAGGTAAGGAAGATCCTTTCCCACATACAATGCCCACTCTTCCGCCGACATATTTCTCTTCGTGTAAGTACACAGCTTGTCCGACATACTCTTGATGTTCGTCGGCCACGCATGAATAGTCTGGTTCGTCTTACCAATTTCCTCTTTCACACTGTTGATACCAGCCATCAGCTGATCATCATTTGGAGTAAAGGCAACGCTCCACACCCAGTCGTGGTCGCTAAGCACCATCGGAGGTTGGCTAAGCTCCTTGAAGTTCCAGAGACGTATCGAGAAGTCCTTGCTGGCCGTAGCCATGAAGTTCCCCTTGAAATTGAACTTGATGTGTTCGATTGCCGAGGTATGACCTGAAAGTTCACGGGTTACAATACCGTTGTTCACAACCCTTATCAA
>DASRSO010000280.1:0-18338 GCA_035656375.1 Cyclobacteriaceae bacterium
CCCGTTCCCTGAACATTGCCCGCGTTGCTTGCCCTGAAGAACCTGTCGAACATATACTTCTGGTCGTCCTTCGGGATACCGATGCCCTCGTCTTTGATGCTGATGAGAATTGAATTTTCTCTCGCAGCTGCCGAAAGGAGAATTACCTTTCCCGTACGCGAATACTTGCTTGCGTTCGACAACAGGTTAAAAAGGATGTTCCTCAATATTCTTGGATCTGAGTTTATGCGGTCGCTCAAGTCATCGATCTTGATCTCGATCGTTTGTCCTTCTTTAAGCAGAACTTTTACTTCTTCCTTTATATCATTAAACAGCGACGTGAGCTGAATATCTTCCGGCTTAACATCGATCTTTCCCTCCTCAAGCTTGCCCAGTGACAAGAAATCGTTGAGAATACCGGTCAGGTGATTTACTGATGATCTGACCCGTTGAGTGTGCTTGATGATCTTGTCTTTTTCGTTCCGCTCGTTATACTGCTCTATGAGCGAAACAGAACTGAGTATCGTGCTTAATGGTGTTCGGAATTCATGAGAAGCGATCGATACGAACTTTGATTTCAATTCATTGAGCTCACGCTCTTTCTCGAGCGCCTTTCGCGCTTCCTCTTCCGCCCGTTTTCTTTCTGCGATCTCTTTTTCAAGAGTTGAGATTGAGTCATTCAAATCCCTCGTTCGCGCCTCAACTTTCTTTTCAAGTTCGGTGGCGTACAACATCAACTGTTCTTCTCCTGTCCTCAAGGCCTCCTCCGCCTGTTTCCTCAAAGTGATGTCTGTGATGAAGGCAATTGCTATAAAATTACCTTTTGCCTGGGAATAACTTAAACTGATCTCAACAGGAAATTCGGTTCCATCCTTCTTCAAAGCCGCGAGGTCACGGCCACTCCCCATTCGTCTCGGTACAGGACGATTATTGAATTGATCCCGAAAAGACAAATGTCTTCCCCGATACCGTTCCGGCAGCAAAGCCTCCAACTGGAGACCAGTGAGCTCGTTATTTCCGTAGCCAAACATTTGCTCTGCTATTGGATTGGCAACAAGAATGCTTCCGGCCTTATCGACAACGATGATGCCTTCAGTCATACTTTGGAAGATCTCACGGAACGCGTCGTTGGAGACGACCGAGAGTTCGAAAGGGTTGATCACGACCCGAATTTATGACGAAAACCTGAGTAAAACCTGACGAAAATCAGCCTTTCGTCTGACAAAAAGCCGGTTTTCTGCGGTTTATGGGGCCTACGTTTGTACCGTAGTTAGAAGAATAAACTGGATGGATAGGGAGAATAATGTGACGGTGATGAATACAGCGGGTTCATCAATTCTTTGTGTGATTGACTTTACGGAGGCATCTAAAAATGCGCTCGGGAAGGCACTGAACATAGCAGAATCATTTAAACTAAAATTGACAGTCCTCTATCCATATCGGCTGAACCAACCGCTGAATATTCCAGATGTTGCTCAATGGAAGGGAAGTATCGAACGGGACGCGTCGGAAAATTTCAAACGAATGACCACGACGTTGTTCAAGGAATCACATATGTCTTGGGAATTCAAACCGGAGGTTGGTTTCCTGGATGATCGAATTCAAATATTTACCGAAAAGCACAACGTAACATTGGTGGTAATGAGCAGCGACCTCGCCTATAAAAGCGACGGCGCATTTGTTGATATGCTCGCAAAACTGAAAACGCCTTTACTTATCGTCCCGGCTGGACAAACTACAGAGTCATGAAAACAATACTTGTTCCCACAGATTTTTCACCTGCAGCCAGTGCCGCAGTAAAGTTTGCGATCACCCTCGCAAAAAAATTCAATAGTACACTTATTCTTCTTCATGTGATGGAGAGTGTTGATGAGGGTTCGTTTAATATCGAAGGCGAAGCGGTCGCAAGCGGATCCTGGGAGGACAAGCTTTTTAACATGAAGATGATCGAGAAAGCCAGAAAGCAGCTTGCACAAGCCAAGTCCTCAATCATCGATGCCGGTGTCAACGTGAAATCAGTTCTCCGGGTCGGAGACGCATATCATGGCATCCAGTCTATCATCACCGAACAGAACACGGATCTGGTGGTCATGGGAACTGAAGGGAGCTCCGGATTCCAGGAGTTGCTGGTTGGATCAAACACAGAGAGGGTTGTGCGGCGGTCTGCATGTCCTGTCATATCGGTTAACAGAAACTCGAAAGTCGACACGGTACAGTCGATTGTGTGGGCTACATCGTTGAAGAATGAAGACGCGGAACTTCCGGCTGTGCTTAGAAGATTGATGGAAACCGAAGGCACCAAAGTCCACCTGGTCAGGATCAATACACCCGGTTTATTTCTGTCGGATGTTGCGTCAAGGGAAAAACTCAACGCCTTCGCAAAGGCAATGAAACTCAAAAACTTCACTGTGAATATTTATAACGATCACGATGAAGAAGAAGGTATCATTCGGTTCGCATCCGGCGTCAATGCCCATCTCATCGCCTTATCCACACACGGCCGGCGAGGATTGTCACACTTACTTAATGGGAGCATCGCCGAAGACATTGTAAATCATTCGAAGCGACCGGTCATGACTTATGTCATCGGCAAGAAGCTGAGCAAGAAATAAAGGCAAACACGTCATGAAAAGTGGCTTATCCGAGTCGCAAGAGACCAGGCATTTTGCACTTGATCAACATATAGCAATGACAAATCAGCACGTAAGCATTGAACGGCCTTACATTGACGGCATTGGTACCACAACTTCAATTCGATTGTCAACGCTATCGATACCATCACTCGATAACACAATATTTTCAGCCTCCCTCCTCTCCGGCCACGATCTCACTTTACCAGTGAGTGTAGCCCGGCCATCTCTGATTTCCACGTTGATGGTATCGACATCGAATTGCGCAGCACGGTGGAACGCGGTTGTGATCTTCTTTAAGACAGCGCGCTTGTCAATTTTACCCGCAACCTTTAATCGGTTCGAGATTCCCCTGACGCCATTTAAGTTCACAACTGCCCTCTCAGCAGCAGACCTCTGGTAAGTGTACTCAACAGCGCCATCCAAATACACCCAGCCATCGTCAACTTTCACCTTTATCTTGTCTTCATCGACCTGGCTGTGCCATCTGAGAGCATTCTTTATAGCGATGGCAACCTCAGTATCGGTGAATCTCCCTGATGATTTAAACCGAACCTCCAGGTCCGAAGCAACAACGCGTACGCCGGCCACCCTTTGCGCGAGAGACTCAGCCTCTTGTTTCTTTGAGTAAGAGTCGACCAGTCCGGTAAGAGTAATTACTCCATCGTTGACCGACACCTTAAGCACATCTGATGAATTTTTGAAAAGCGGATGTGAGAGGATCTCTTCTCTGACATTTGCTTCCAGCTCTTTGTTAGTCATAATGATCTATATTTTACATTTCCGCCATCATTGGCCCGTTGATACGTTCAGGTTGCTTTTCTCTTTTTTGCGCGATAACACATTCGGTCGTCAGCATCATCATAGCAACCGAAGCCGCATTCTCAAGTGCCAATCGCGTAACTTTTGTGGGATCTATCACACCGGTCGAAAGGAGATTCTCATACTTTTCATTCTTGGCATTAAAGCCAAAGTCATCCTTTCCAGCCTTCACTGCCTGTATGATCTCGTTCGGGTCCAAACCGGCATTGACGACAATTCGACGAAGGGGCTCCTCCAGAGATTTCTTCACAATGTGGATTCCGATTGACGATCCCTCATTGTCACCCTTCATTTGGTCGAGAACCGGTATTACCCTCAGATAGCTTACCCCGCCGCCGGGAATGATGCCTTCTTGAACCGCTGCCCGGGTGGCATTCAGTGCGTCATCGACACGGTCCTTCTTTTCGACAAGCTCCACCTCCGTTGCTGCACCCACGTAGACAATGGCTACGCCGCCTGCAAGTTTCGCGAGTCGCTCCTGAAGCTTTTCCTTGTCGTAGTCCGATGTTACTTTCTCCAACTCCGCTTTTATCTGCTTTATTCGTTTCTGGATTTCATCTTTGTTACCCTGCCCGCCAACAATGGTGGTACTTTCTTTGGTAATGATCACCCGTTCGCAACGACCCAGCTGTTCGAGAGAAACAGCTTCCAGGCTCGCGCCAGTATCTTCGGCGATCATTGTGCCTCCGGTCAGTATCGCTATATCCTGAAGCATATCCTTTCTACGGTCGCCAAAACCCGGAGCTTTCACCGCAGCGATCTTCAGCACACCCCGCAATGTATTCAGGACGAATGTTGCCAGGACATCTGTTTCGACATCATCCGCAATTACCAATAACGGCGCTCCGGCTTTTGTCACTTTTTCCAGTAACGGCAGGATATCCTTCATGCCGGAGATCTTCTTCTCGTGAATGAGAATAAACGGATTCTCAAAATCCGTTTCAAGCTTCTCCGGATCGTTAATGAAATATGGGGACAGGTAGCCACGATCGAATCTCATTCCTTTCACTACTTCTATAGTAGTCTCCATTCCCTTGGCTTCCTCAATTGTGATGACGCTCTCTTTCCCTGCCTTTGTCATTGCTTCGGCAATCAGTTTCCCTATCTCGCTATCGTTGTTTGCAGAGATAGTCGCTACCTGCTCGATCTTGGAGATATCGTCACCAACGTTGATGGTCATTTTCTTTAATTTGGCCACAACAGCCTTCACGGCAGCTTGAATACCTTTTCTTACTTCCATAGGATTCACACCAGCCTCGATCCGCTTCAAGCCTATGTTGATCATTGCTTGAGCCAGAAGCGTTGCTGTGGTTGTGCCGTCGCCCGCAGTTTCTGATGTCTTTATAGCAGCCTGCCGGAGCATCTTCGCACCAAGATCTTCCTGGGGATCATCGAGCTCAACCTGCTTGGCCACCGTAACACCATCATTACAGACTTGTGGCTCGCCCGAAGATCTTTCAAAGACAACTGTCCGCCCCTTTGGGCCAAGAGTTACAATTACTGCTTCGGCTAGGGCATTCATCCCGTTCTTGAGGCTCGTCCGGGCCTCTGCATTGAAGGTCATTAGTTTACTCATAGTTGACACCATTGTGTGGCCTCGTGGCCGATGTTTCAGGTTTATCAAGTGATTTCACTTTTGCCAGTTGAGTCAGCATAAAATTGATTTGACTGTGGATCTCTTTCGACGACCAATTCTGCCTGGTAAAAACCATCAGCCTGAACTCTCGTTTTAAATAATGGGTAAGTCTGTCCGCCGTATGTCTCTTTTGCAATCCTATGACATACCCGATCCAACTGGATAAAACTGACGTCGACAATATCAGCACCATAAATAGTATCATGACTAGCTTGCCGTCTCAACCACCTCGGCCCTGTTATTCCAGACACCAATCACAATTGCACCAATCGCCATACACGCCATGATCGCCATAATCGTTGGCCCGATAATCGGTGTGAGCGTGAAGAGTTTCAAAACAATGAAGACACCAAAAGCGACAAGAGTTATATGCGATAGTTTCCAGGATGAATGATAATACACTTTGTTGATCCAGTTGGAGATAATGATCGCTGTTATGGGCGTTGCCAATACAATCAGCACTATGTATCCAATCATCAGAATAACAGCTAAAGGTATCGCCAGCACCGTGGCTGCAAGCAACAGACAGAGCGCGGGAACACCAACCAAAAATAAAATACCATAACCAATCGAACCCATTGTTCTTTCCAGGACCACACCTGCGGCGTTGAGCATGGTTCTTGAAAATAGCCACGCTATTACCCAGATCATCACAAGGGCGGTACCCAAATACCATACAACCATCAGGATAGAACTGAAGCCAAGTAACTCCCACCGTGGCTGCTCGACCTTGATCGATTGGTCGTAGATTGCTTTAACCTTGTGAACCTCAGGCGAAATAGCGATCGTCCCATCATCATCCCAATACCTTACATCTTTGCCAAAGCTTGCACTCGATTGGATGTCGATTGTATTCGCAGACAAAACAGAGTGACCATTGGCAGAGCCTGCAAGATCTATTTCCCTTCCCCGCATTTCAAGAGTGCCGTCAACGATTCCCCGGAAATCAAGCTTATTTCCGGCGGCATTAAGATCTCCTTTAACATAGCCGAACAGGTCCAGCAAGCCGCCGCTTGTAACCAGGTTGCCTCTTACAACTGCATCCTTCTTAAGTGTAAGTTCACCATTACCGGCGAGAACATCGCCTGTCACCATGCCTCCAACAGACACTGTCCCACCCGCGGCACGAACGTCATCACCAACATATCCGTTGATCTCAACATCACCACCTGCAACCAGAATGTCTGCCCCTACACTGTCATTGATGATTACCGTACCGCCTGCAGCCACAAGGTCCCCTCTTATCGGCGCATCGACGATGATCTTTTTCGCAGCTAAATAAATGTCACCTTCGACTGGAGATGTAATTCTTATCTCCTCACCATAGCGAGTGTTGAGTGGCGTTGAATCTTCCATTATCATCAGTCCCCAGACCATTACTGCCATGGCTCCAATTAGTATTCTCATAACAATTGTGTTTTCGTAACGAAAGTATCGACTTGGAGAGCCTATAGACCTGACGTACATCATGATCACAGGCGATTATTGTCAGGCTCGCAAATTTTCGGGATGATGTTTATAGAGTTTGACAGACAGCACAACAATCCATAACATAAATACCCCGATGTTGATCCGTTCCAAAACTCCAATCCATGGTGTTGGCCCGTTGGTCGGTATATTTGGAGCCTCAGTTCCCGTAAGCAGCCCAAATACAAAGTGGGTCGCAATAGATGCGATCGTATAAAATTTGAACGTCCGATCAAATGCGGTCGCTCCTATGGCCATCATCACGATCATAAGCATAATTGTGATCGCAGCCCATACAATATGCAACGTATCGGTAAGCGTGGGTTCGATCCCACGTTGATGCATGGGTGGCCAATAAATGTTAAAAATGCTGTAACCAATGATTATCCATCCTACAGCACGCAATGCTTTACTTGACCCGGCCGACTGCAACACTCCCACGCCAAAGGCGCCAAACAAGACCGGGTAGATTACGACAAGACTAACCCATACGCTTCTCGTTGGTGCTCCTATGGCCGACAGCTCACTCACAGTGAATGTGACGATACTGTACTGTTCATCTAACATCGGTACATAGATGTTGACAAACACATACCATAATGATGAAAGTGTACCGCAAACTAGAAGAACCTTTCTTATTGTCAGGGACTCACGCGATCCATTTGAAATAGTCATCGTCGTTTTCATAGTAAAAGTTTTTTAATGGATTATTGGGGTCGGTGATCTCAGGCATTTTTCCTGGCGTCGGCGTTGGTTCCTCCTTTTGAGGCTGGAAAGGCTTCTCAGGCCGAAACGAAGTCTCCGGTTTATCTGCGTTGATTCGAGCTGTCGCGATCATTATACAAACCAAGCGATCCCGTTCAATCACTGTAATGATTTTAATCATCACGATGTGCAGTAAAGTCCTGAAATAAATCAGTCTCCATCAAAGCACAGATCACTTCCCGTGCAGGCCAACGTTGCCAACTTCGTCTCAACGTTCAATGGAATAGAAATGGAAACGCTATCGCATATACTTTCCCAATTGGAAGAAAAACTTCAGGCTCTCGACGAGCATCCGGTCACCAAAAGTGCAATGGTTGGATTTGACGGTTTCGTTGACAGTATTCGCAAGGCGGTGAAGTCGCGGGAAGGACAATCTGTCTTTCATTTTAAGACATTAGTTGAATTTTCTGAAAGGATCAGAGCGGCCTCGGGCAAGAGCGGTCAGGTTGAGATGGATGTGCAAAGAATAAAACTTGGGGGCAATGCTCCGATCCTTTCTGCCGCCCTCAGCACCTTCAAAATCCCCACTACCTGCATTGGAAGCATCGATCACCCGGTCTGCGAATCACTCGCATCTCAATGCAAGACCGTTGCTGTCCTCTCACCCGGAGAAAGCGACGCTATCGAATTTGACGACGGGAAGATCATTCTTTCTGACCTAAGCGTGTTTCAAAAATATGATTGGGACCATGTGAAGAGTGCGGTTGGTCTGGAGAGGCTCAAATCAATTATCCGCGATACTCAGCTTCTCGCCCTCGTTGACTGGGCCAATGTTGTCCATGCCGAGGCAATTTGGGATGGCTTGCTTCATGATGTCATTAAACCTTCTGGCCGAAAGGATTACTTGTTCTTCTTCGACTTGTGTGATCCGTCAAGGAAATCGGCTAATCAAATCGACGACATTCTGGACCTTATCGGCGACTTTTCTTATTACGGCAGCGTCACCCTCGGCCTGAATACCAACGAGGCCTTCGCCATTTGGTCCGCATTGACAGGGAAAAAGATAATAGATTCCGTTGAAGAGGCTGGAAAGTTCATTCACTATACAATGAACATTGACAACCTCCTGATACACCCGATCGATCGGACCCTGTTATTTACAAAGACAGAAATCATTGAGCTGCCAGGCCGGCTCGTTACCAATCCAAGGATCCAGACAGGCGGGGGCGACAACCTGAATGCCGGATTCATTCTCGGGCAATTAGCGGGATTCCCGATTCACGAATGCATAGTTCTCGGCATGGCGGCGTCAGGGTCGTATGTCCAGGAAGGAAAAAGTGCTGATCTCACCGGGCTGCTGCAATACATCCGGACATGGATGTATGAATTGAAATCTCGTCCCGAACAAGACAGCGAAATGAAACCGGTCCTGTTCTCATTGCCAATTCTCCATTGAACAAAACAAATGGTCTTATGACAAAGTCACTGAAAAACGCAGATCACCTCGCGAAAATTTTACTCGCTGTGTGCGTGATCATATTCTATGCGATGGAACTGATTCGTGGTCCTTTCGCACTCGCCTTATTCATATTGGCTTGTGTAGTTATACTGACATTGCTGGCACGGATAGCCTTCAAGTGGATAACCATGGATTAATTGACAAAATCAAATAAGGATCTATGACAAAGAAAATGATTGTACCCGGTATTGCCACTGCGGTGGTACTTTGTGCATCCGGTCCTTGTTGGACTGCTATTGGCGTGCGGGACAAAACAAAAAGAACATTTCCAGAAGCGCTTTCGCGAAGACAGAAAGCCGTTCGCTTCGGTTTGATCTATTGGCTGCTTTCGGTTTGCGGAATGCCCATGACCTACAGTTCATTTCCGGTTTCCTTACTAATGGTGGGTTCATGGACCCTAAGCGTCCTGGTGGAAGGAATGATTGCATCGCTGATATTATCGAAACTCAATTCTTAAAGCCATGAACGAACAAAGGGAACCAGGCAAAAGATCGGTGTGGCCATCGTTGACATGGATCGCTATTTTCATCGTCACCGCGTTCATTGTATTTGTTGCGCCGGCTCTTTTCGGCCGACCGACCGTGACCACATGGAATGAATTTGAATCAAAAATGTTGCGTCGCGGGGCTGTCGATCACCTTGTCGTTTTGAACAAAGAGACCGTACAGGTATACATCAAAAAAGAGTTTGCCGCTGACACCCTGTTCCGGGAGGTGATGAATACCGCAATCGGAGTAAGTAGTGGTCCGCACTATGTGTTTACTGTCGGATCGGTTGAATCATTCGAGAGGAAAATGGACCTGGCCCAGCAGGATGTGCCCCAGGATAATCGAATCGCCATTACTTACGTGGAGCAGAAGAGCTGGACCAACCTGCTTGGATGGATCATTCCACTTGTGCTTCTGATAATAATGACGAGGTTTCTCTTCTCACAGCGCTCAAATGGGACGGGACCCGGTTCACTATTTTCATTTGGGCGGACAACGGCAAAGTTGTTTGAGGACGATGGAAAGAGCAAAGTCACTTTCGATGAGGTAGCCGGTCTTGAGGAAGCGAAGATCGAGATAAAGGAAATCGTCGATTATCTGAAGAATCCCGAACGGTATATGCGGCTCGGAGCTAAGATCCCAAAAGGTGTCATCATTATTGGCCCGCCCGGCACCGGCAAGACGTTACTTGCAAAGGCGGTGGCTGGCGAAGCACAGGTTCCCTTCTTTTCTCTTTCGGGTGCCGAGTTTGTGGAGATGTTTGTCGGCGTCGGTGCATCACGTGTACGTGATCTTTTTAAAAGAGCAAAAGAAAAGGCACCATGTATTGTGTTCATTGACGAGATCGATGCCGTGGGCCGATCGCGTGGAAAGAATGCTATCTATTCCGGCAGCAATGACGAAAGAGAAAGTACACTGAACCAACTCCTGACGGAGATGGATGGTTTCGGAACGAATTCGGGAGTGATCGTCCTTGCAGCTACTAACCGCCCCGACATTCTCGACACAGCATTGCTTCGGCCTGGCCGTTTCGACCGTCACATTTACCTGGAGCTTCCAACCTTACTGGAAAGAAAACAGATCTTCGGCGTTCACCTCCGTAGTCTTCTGCTCGACAAAAACGTAGATGCGGATGTGTTGGCTTCCCAGACGCCGGGCTTTTCGGGCGCTGATATTGCCAATATCTGCAATGAAGCTGCCCTGATCGCTGCAAGAGGAAAGCAAGATCGCGTTGATCAGCAAAACCTCCTGGATGCAATCGACCGGATCCTCGGCGGTCTCGAAAAGAAAAGTAAAATAATTTCTGCCGACGAAAAAAAGGTCATCGCAATTCACGAATCCGGTCATGCGATCGTCAGCTGGATGCTGGATAGCGCAGACCCTTTGATCAAAGTCTCGATCATTCCTCGAGACAAGTCGTTGGGCGCAGCGTGGTATCAGCCATCTGAACGAATCATCCAATCGCAAAGATATTTCGAGCACCGTCTAACTACGGCCCTGGCGGGTCGGGCGGCAGAAGAGATCATATTCAAGGATGTTTCTTCCGGGGCGCTGGACGACCTGGAGAAATCTACCAAAGATGCCTACGCTATGGTAACATATCTTGGCTTCAACAAGAAAGTAGGTATGGTGAGCTTTTACGACTCAACCGGATCTTATCAGAGCTCGATCCAAAAGCCATACAGTGAAGACACTGCAGCCATGATCGACCAGGAAGTCAGGGACCTTGTTGAGCGCTGTTATGAAAATGCCAAAAGGATACTGACCGATAACAGGAAGCGCCTGCTCAAAATGGCTGTGCTGTTAATACGAAAGGAGATCATACGACAAGAAGATATACAATCAATCCTGGGCCAACGACCGGCAAAAGCGCCACTCAGAGAACTGGTTACAAACGGATACATCGCAAAAGAGCCTCTGCTACTGAATCAATTCAATGAACCGTGAACAGATCGATAGACTTGCAGCGCATGGCAAATTCCAGGAACAGACAATTAGCGGCCAGGTTATCGAAACGCATATCTCGTGGGTTATAGTTTACAAAGACTATGCGGTTAAGATAAAAAAGCCAGTCAAGCTAAGCTTCGTCGATTTCTCTACGATCGCTCTGCGAAGGAAATACTGCCAGCTCGAACTGCGCCTGAATCGCAGATGGAGCGACATTTATCTATTTGTTTGCCCTATTCATTATCAGGATGGCGGCTATTCGCTTGATGCCAAAAAAGGTAGGATCATCGACTATGCAGTGGTAATGAAACGTGTTCCCGAAGACTTGCGAATGGACAGGCAACTGCGCAAGGGAAACGTTTCACTTGATCATATTATAGCTCTTGCAAGAACAATCGCCGCCGTTCACACAACATCAAAGGTAATCAGAAGACGCTTCTCACTCGCTCACGAAAAGAAATTATTTAATGACATTCAACACTATGTTATCGCGGCAGGAAACATCATTGATCCAGGAATGAAAAGCCTCGCACGAACAGCAGTATCGTGGAGTGACCAGTTCCTCGAACGGCATAAGGATCGCTTCAACGAAAGAGTAGCAGCCGGTTTTCAACGCGACGTTCACGGTGATCTTCATAGCGCAAATGTCTTTATTACTCCATCGCCTGTAATTTTCGATTGTATCGAGTTCAATAGCCGATACAGACAAATCGATATACTCTACGACGTCGCGTTCCTCGTGATGGACCTTGAAGCGTTCGGTTACTTCGAACTAGCAAAAGTATTCTTCGACGAATACATGCGACGCATTCAGTGCGTAACAACCCCGGAAGATCATGAGCTATTCCTCTATTTCAAAGGTCTAAGGGCGAACGTACGCGCAAAGGTCCAACTCATACAAGCTCTTCAATCGACAGGTGAAGCGGAAATAAAGTTCCATGCAGGAGAAGCCGCGACATACCTGACTTTAATGAGCCGTTACATATCGACGAAATAAATCAGGTTCCAGGCTGACTTTCGTCAGGATCATGGCTGAGGCCGCTCTCTACTTTTATCAAAAACAACAACGACTATGACTAAAGGTAAAGCATTGCTCGGCGTTCTGGCAGGCGTGGCCGCCGGTGCCGCATTGGGAATTTTGTTTGCACCCGACAAAGGAGAAAATACCAGGAAGAACATCTCCAAAAAAGGCGAAGATCTTGCCGATGCGATCAATGACAAGATCGAAAAGAAATTCGATCAGGTTATGGACACGATTATGTCGAGAACCGCGAAGGGCAAATCCCAGGAAAGTGCAGAAGGAACTAACAAAGCCTGAGCACCGGGGTCTGACGGCCATCCAGGTAGCAGCATCAAGAAAAGAGCATGGATCGAATGTGATCGAAGTTCGAAGAGACAGATTCTCAGAGCTCGGTAAGCAAATCCTTCGCGACCCAATGGTGCTGCTCCTGGTGGCGGTTAGCGTCATCTATTTTGTTACGGGCAACACCGGGGATGCATTGTTTATGCTCGCCGCGATCATCGCGATTGTTTCAATATCATTATACCAGGACCGGCGAAGCCAGAAAGCATTAAATGCATTGCGAGTACTCACAACGCCGAACTGCCGCGTCCTTCGGAATGGAACCATCGCATCTATCCCTGTGGCCGAAGTTGTGATCGGAGACTGCCTCCTGGCAGAAGAAGGCGCAATAATAGCTGCAGATGGAGTCATCATTCAAGCGAACGACTTTGCTGTCAACGAATCGCTGCTTACAGGCGAAGCCCTTTCAGTTGAGAAGTCGGTCGATGAAGAAAAAAATGAAGTGTACCAGGGAACGACGGTTACGCGAGGTCTTGCAGTCTGCAAAGTCACAGCGATTGGCGAGAAGACAAGATTCGGCGAAATCGGACGAACGCTTAGAGAAGGCGAAGCTCCCGAGACACCGCTCCAAAAGCAAATTGGGCTATTCGTCCGGAGGATGGCACTAACCGGTGCCATGTTCTTCGTCGCTGTTTGGCTCATCAATTTCTATCGAAGCCACAACATTCTGGAAAGTCTCCTGAAAGCATTGTCTCTTGCGATCAGTATTGTTCCCGAAGAAATTCCGGTGGCGTTTGTAACATTTATGGCAATCGGCGCATGGCGATTAAGTCGCCTTGGTATTATCGTGAAGAATGTCAGCACAGTCGAGACGTTGGGCAGCGCCAGTGTCATTTGCGTCGATAAGACGGGAACGATCACCAAAAATCAAATGGATCTCAAGGACGTCTATGTGTTTTCGTTCAACTCCGTAGAAAAACCCGACGGTCGGAATCCAGCTGCAAACAATCTGCTGACTTATGCAATGTGGGCCAGCGAACCCATTCCTTTTGATCCGATGGAGTCAGCATTACATCAGGCATACTCAGGAATAGCAGAGCAGGATGAGCGTAAGGAATGTCGAATGGTACACGAATATCCATTAGGCGGACATCCACCATTTATGACTCACGTCTTCGTGAGAAAAGACGGTTCGAGGATCATTGCTGCCAAGGGCGCACCTGAAGGCATCATCGCAGTTTGCAACCTGACTCCCGAAGAAATTCAAAAGATCACTGGTAAAGTTCACCAATTATCTGCCACCGGCGCAAGGGTGTTGGGCGTTGCTTCCGGCATATGGAACGGCTCCGATTTTCCTGAATCACAAACCTCGATCCCATTTACCTTCCTGGGCCTGGTATCATTTTACGATCCACCAAAAGAGAATGTGAAAAAGGTATTGAGCGATCTCTACAAGGCCGGGCTGGAGGTCAAAATGATCACGGGAGATTTTCCTGAAACGGCCGCATCAATTGCCAAAGAGATCGGCCTTAAAGGCGATCGCGTAATGACCGGCAAAGATATTATGCAGCTCCACGAGCCATCGTTACAACAATCCGTGAAAGATGTAAATGTGTTCGCGAGGACGTCTCCAGAAACAAAACTGAAGATATTAAGCGCATTGAAACATAACGGTCACGTAGTAGCTATGACCGGTGACGGTATCAATGATGCACCCGCCCTTAAAGCCGCACATATCGGTGTTGCGATGGGTAAACGCGGAACCGAAGTTGCGAAACAGGCATCAGCAATGATCTTATCCGACGATGACCTGCAACGAATGGTAGACGCAGTTGCTGCTGGCAGGAAGATCTATGCAAATCTTAAGAAGGCTATTCAATACATAATATCAATACACATTCCTATCATCTTAATGGCGTTGGTTCCGTTGATGCTGAATTGGAGATACGTATTCCTGTTTACCCCAGTACACGTTATTTTTCTTGAGTTGATTATGGGTCCTACTTGTTCCATCGTGTATGAGAATGAACCTTTCGAAAAAGAATTGATGCAACAAAAACCACGGGTTGCTTCAACAGGCTTTTTCAATGGGCGGGAACTAACCATGAGCATCATCCAGGGAATCGGTATATCGATAGGTGCCATCATAGTATACCAATACTCAACGTTGAACGAGTTAAGTGAAGAACTGACCAGGGCGATGGTATTTACAACGTTGATAAGTGCCAACATCTTCCTGACCCTCGTTAACCGTTCACTCACAAAACCTTTTTGGGTTTCAATTAAATACCGGAATCCTCTTGTTCCGCTTATCATTCTGGTGACAATTGGACTCGCTCTGATGATCCTGTTTGTAGATCCGGTCTCACACTTCTTCCAGGTAACACCGCCACGAGCTGGTCAACTTCTATTTGCGTGCGTGGCTGGATTCGGATCCGTGATCTGGGTCGACCTGGTTAAAGTGCTAAAGGTCCGACCTGGCCGTGTTTCTGCTATTCTTATCATTCTCTTGCTATGGAGCAATACCGCGCAACCCCAGGATTCGAGTCTTCGATCGATGGTGGAAGAAACCCACAATTTGGAAGTTCGAAAATTTTATGAGTCCAATAATTACTCCTTAGCCTGGACCGATCGTCAGCAGGCACGAGAGCTGATCACATTCATTCAAAGTATATCGCTCGACGGCTTAGACCCCGACGACTATAACATACAGTATTTGGCCAGTTCGATGCACAATGCCGGCCCTGAACGCGATCTGGCATTAACTGAATCCTTCATTGATATTGCGCACGATCTATACCAGGGTCGTGTCGATCCCGATAAACTATTTCCTGGAGATTGGGAAGCATGCACCGCGCAAGCGGATTATAGCGGACTTCTTTCGTCAGCCTTGAATGGCACTGGGATCTGCGAAATTCTGGAACTGCTTAAACCAATGGACAATGGATACGAAGGCCTGAAATACATGCTGAGCCGCTTTCGCGACATTGAAACTAACAACACCTTTCAGCCAATTGCACTCGGCGACCCCATTAAGCCGGGCGATTGCGATGAACGCTTTGCCGACATACGGACCCGGCTATCGCTGCTCGGAATGATGCTGCCGGAATTAGACAACGGCGACATTCTTTACGACTCAATTCTGGTGGGGGCCGTGAAGCAATTTCAAAGACTGCATGGCCTTACACCCGACGGGACGATCGGGAGGCGAACGCAACAAGCTATGCAGTTGACAACCACCGATTACATTTCTGCCATCGTTGTCAATCTCGAAAAATATCGGTGGCATCAATCGCGGCTTCTCGCCAGGAGCATTAAGGTCAACATCCCGTCGTTCGATCTTATATTATCGGAGAACGAACGGACAGAATTTAGATTGAGGGTAATTATCGGACGGAAGGAACGACCCACGCCTGTCGTTAACAGCGTCATTACAGGCATGATCATTAATCCAACATGGACAGTGCCCCCGACCATCTTAAAAGAGGATCTGCTTCCTGTCATCAAAGGAGATCCTGGCTATTTGACCCGGCACAACATGAAGGTGATCAACGCACGTCGTCAAGAAGTAGATCCCGACAGTCTCGACTGGTCGAAGATCTCGGCCCAACATTTCCCGTTTTATATCCAACAGGACCCTGGTCCAAATAATCCTTTGGGCCTCATCAAGTTCATTTTTCCGAATCATCATTCAGTGTACCTGCATGACACAAATATGCCGTCACTTTTTTCAGGGCAAGAGCGGGCTATAAGTTCGGGTTGCATTCGTATTGAATCTCCCATGGTGTTGGTCCGACTATTCACACCTGTCACTGGATGGACTGAGCAGATGGTAAGAGATCAAATTGATAGCGGGGAGACGCGACTCGTTCTGATCAAAGATCCGTTAGCAATACACCTCACGTACTTTACTGCTTACGTGAATAACGGTGAGCTATTCATACTGAAGGATGTGTATGGCTATGATAAGGTCATACAAAACGCATTGCAGGAAAAAAAGAAGCCGCTGCTACGATGATGTATAGTGAATGTACAAACACGCCCCGTTGGCAAGTGTATTAATTATCTCTTTATGATTATCGAAGGGAATGGCCGGACATCCAAAGCTACGTCCTAAGCGTCCGGTTCTTTTGACGAAGATCTCAGACACATAGTCTGCACCATGGATCACGATGGCGCGATCCTCGGCAAGGTCGTTTACGCCAGGCTCGAGACCATGGAGTTTTAATGACAGACCATGCTTGCCAATATAAGTCTCACCGGTAACGAATAATCCGAGGCTGCTTTGCCTGGAGTCGACAATATTTGAAAACTCTTTAGCGTACAGGTCTCCACTGTTTTTGCCGTGCGCCACCAGCGTGTGATGAAGCACTTTGCCACGCTTGATGTCTATGACCCAAAACCGTTTTTCTGTACTGGGCTTCCTGAAATCAATGATAGATACAATCTCCGGCGACAGAGACGTTTTTTCCCGTATGGATTGCATTGCGCTTTGAAAGACTTCAGCGTCCGGCAGGATCTGGTGGCTGTGTTCGAGGACACTATATATAGAGTCGATTTCCGAGTTGTGGTGGCCGTCCAATGCGCTTTTCGGATCAATTGCTGCATTTACGAGCGGAAATAGAAGTATGCTAACGAATAAGTGCTTGGGGTTCATCGGGAGAATTCACTTCCAGATACAAGCTAAACGTCAAAAAAGTTCACCCCATGAAACCAATCATTTTCTTGTAGAGAACGTCCAGATCGGGCAGTTCACATGATTTACTACATCCTCCGCAATGCTTCCCTGGAAGAAGTGTGCAAGCCCACGACGGCTGCTTGTGCCCATCGCAATGATACCCGCATCGATGTCTTCGCTATACTTTATAATGCCAGCGGCTTCGTAAAGGTCATTCTTTATTACAAGCGAGTAATTCGACAGACTATAATGATGGGCGAACTCGCGCATGAGTCCATGTATTTCGGAGTCAGCAACAAAATGTCCCGGAGTATTTACCCAAAGGAGGTGAAGCTGTGCATCAAAAAACTTTTGAAGGTCCAACACACGTTTCATCAACTCTGTTTGGTCCAGGCCCAGGTGGTTTGGAAGGACAATACGGCGTATCGATTCGATCCGTGGAGCTGTTCGAACCGCAAATACCGGGACAGAAGAAAAGCGCACAACTTTTTCCGTATTGGAACCAAAGACGACTTCCTCAAGCCCGCTGGAACCCTTCGTTCCCATAACGATAAGCTCAATGTTACCTGCATCGGCGAGGGCCTGTACTGCGCGGATCAATGAATCGAACTTCACTTCAAATTTTACGCGAAATGAATTACCAGCCTTTTTGATCATCCCATTAAAATTCTTGATGGCATTCTCTTTTAGTTCATTTTGAAGAGAAACATCAAACGTATAAGGCACGACATCAAACCCGGTAACAACGACCGGTAGATCAATTGTATAAAGTACTAAAACGTCCAGGTCGGCCTTTTTAGCAAGCTCAAGTGAAAACTTGTATGCCTCAACAGCTTCTTTGCTGAAATCGCACGGTACCAATATCTGTTTCATAGTTTGATGCGGTTAATGTTTTATTATCCGAAAGTAGATCAGTGGAAAAAACTGGCTCCTGAGATGAATCATCCAGGCAACTGAGTTTTGTCAGGCCCCTCCCGTTTGCAGGTCGGTATTGTTGCGTCATGACAGGATCAATAACCTTCGCAAGGATCGGCCGCACCAGGATCTCAATTCATTGGACGTTCGCAATACTTATTTTCTGGATAAGCTTCGTTTCATCGGGGCTTGCCGACCTGGGATGGAATCTTGCTTTTGTTTTCACCATCTTCTTGTGTGTCATCTTAC